>NZ_APHR01000001.1 GCF_000349205.1 Methylophaga lonarensis MPL
TGTGATGTGATTCGGCAAGTGGTTGAACATGTTGCAGGGCGAGTACCAGTCATCGTCAGGCACTGGTGCGAACTCAACCTCAGAAGCTATCGAACTCACAGAGTATGCCAAGCAATTGAACGCTGATGCCGTTCTCTTGGTCACACCGTACTACAACAAGCCAACACAAGAAGGCTTGTATCTGCATTTCAAGGCGATTGCAGAAGCAGTTGATATTCCGCAGATCTTATATAATGTTCCGAGTCGAACAGCATGCGATTTATTGCCTGGCACCGTCGCCAGATTGTCAAAAATCGACAATATCATTGGCATCAAAGAAGCCACTGGCGATGTCAGTAGAGTCAAGGAAATTCAGTCACTCTGCGCTGACAACTTTGAGCTGTATACTGGCGAGGACGCCAACACGGTCGACTTTATCCTGGCGGGGGGGCAGGGCGTGATCTCGGTGACAGCCAATGTGGCACCCGCAGCGATGCACAATATGTGTCAGGCGGCGCTTGACGGCAATGAGTCTGAAGCTCGAGCCATCAATGAGACATTGGCACCGTTGCATCAAAAACTGTTTGTTGAATCAAACCCAATCCCTGTGAAATGGGCACTAAATGAAATGGGGCTTATCCCACCCGGTATCAGACTGCCGATGACGGTCTTATCTGAGCAACACCACGAAGCAGTACGTGAAGCATTACGTGCTGCAGGTGTTCTGAATCACTAATTGAGCGAACTTGATTAATGAATGTAAAAAGCTTTAAAAACGGTTTCCTGACACTTGCAATCGGCATTGCTGTCACTGGCTGCGGCGCTCTGGAGAGGGTTGTTCCTGATACCACTGAAAATTATCGCCGCGCTGACACCATGCCGCCACTGGATATCCCACCAGATTTGAGCACTTCTCGAATCAATGATGATATTGCTGGTACAACTCAAAGCACGGCAACCTTCTCTGAATATGAAGAAGCGGCCAATAATCCCCTGGCTGCACGCTACAACATTGTGCCAGAAGCCAGACCAACACTTACCGGTGAAGGCGATGACCGCGTGCTGACAGTCCCCGGTGATCGTGATCAAACCTGGCAGCGTGTCAACGCATTCTGGGCAGAGCAACGTATCGGTATTCGCCGCGCAGATGAGCGTATTGGCTTGATGGATACAGAAAATGACCCAGAAGGTTATTCATATCGCTTGCGTATGGAGCGCGGTGACAGTGGTCGTTCAGCACGCATCAGACTGACAGGTCGTGATGAATCTAATATCAATCGTCAAAAAGACGAAGCGATGATGCGTCAACTGGCAGATTATCTGGGCACATTGTTCCAACAGGAACGCCAAGTTGCACAAGCCAGGCAAGCCACACAACCAAGCCAAACCAGTGTCCGTGTCACGATGGTTGACGAGGGCGATGGTCAGCAACTGCTGGTTGAACAAGAGTTCAGTGATGTTTGGGGTCGTGTAGGTCGTGTGCTGGATACACGTGGTTTCCGTGTCGAAGATCGTGACCGTACCCGTGGCACCTACTTTGTTCGATACATTGATCCATTCAGTGAAGTTGAGCGTGAAAAACGTGGTCTGCTGAGTCGTATGGCATTCTGGCGCAGTGCAGCTGAAGTAGCGCCTGAAGAGTACTACTATATCCGATTGATTTCAGATGCTTCTGACACTCGAATTATTATTCTCGATGCAGAAGAACGACGTACAAACTCAGATACTGCCAGACGTCTGCTGGATCTGCTGCAGGAACAGCTGACACAGTAATGCGTTTCGCCTCGATTGGCAGCGGCAGCCGGGGAAACGCAACGATCATCCAGCATGGAAAAACCACACTCATGGTGGACTGTGGTTTTTCCGCGCGGGAGACTGAAAAACGTCTGCAACAGCTCGGACTTGATGCCAGACAACTGACGGCTCTTCTGGTCACGCATGAACATGCGGATCATGTGAACGGCATTCGTGTGCTGGCCAGACGTTATCAATTACCGATTTATGCGACACCGGGTTCTGCTGGTTGTTTATCTGCGGATGTGCAAGCCCAGATTCGGGAAATTGGCTTTGATGAAAGTTTTGCAATCAACGATATAGGCGTTACACCTTTTGCTGTCCCCCATGATGCACGAGAGCCCAGTCAGTTTGTCTTTGAGTCTGGACAACATAAAGTGGGACTTCTGACGGATACCGGCAGTATTACCCCGATTATCGAAGCGGCCTTGAATGATTGTGATGCATTGATGCTGGAAGCCAATCACGACGCTGAAATGTTGGAACGCGGCGAGTACCCTGATCATCTGAAATATCGTGTAGGAGGTCGCTTTGGACATCTCAATAATGCCCAGTCAGCAGCTTTGCTAGAGCGAATTAACACACAAAAGCTTCAACATATCGTGGCAATGCACTTGAGTGAGAAAAATAATTCACCCGAGATCGTAGCGCCACTGTTAGCAAATGTTTTAAATTGTCAGCAAGACTGGATTGGTATTGCCAATCAGGACACCGGCTTTGGCTGGCGTCAAACCCTGTAACCTTACACAGAGAACGTTCATGGAAAAACTGCAGCAACTGTACGCCGGCAAAGCAAAAAGTGTCTACGCAACTGCCAATCCGGATTATGTCGTTCTGAGCTTTCGTGATGACACATCAGCCTTCGATGGTGAAAAAGTAGAACAACTCAGCCGCAAGGGCGAAGTTAATAACAAATTCAACGCCTTCATCATGCAAAAACTGGCAGAGGCTGGTATTCCGACACACTTTGAAAAACTGCTGAATCCAACGGAATCACTAGTTAAACACATGCAGATGATTCCAGTGGAATGTGTAGTCAGAAACGTTGCATCAGGCAGCCTGGTAAGACGTTTGGGTGTTGAAGACGGAATGAACCTCACGCCTCCTGTGTTTGAGTTTTTCCTGAAAAATGACAGTCTGCATGATCCGATGATCAACGAGTACCACATTGCGACTTTTGGCTGGGCCACAGAACAACAGGTTCAGCGCATGAAAGCACTGACCTTTGAAGTCAACCAGGTGCTCAAACAACTGTTTAGTGATGCCGGTATGATTCTGGTGGACTACAAGCTTGAGTTTGGCGTCTTTAAAGGCGAAGTCTGCCTGGGTGATGAGTTCAGTCCAGATGGCTGTCGTTTGTGGGATGCTGAAACTCGCAAAAAACTGGATAAAGATCGTTTTCGTCAGGGACTGGGTGGCGTGATTGAAGCCTATGAAGAAGTCGCAACACGAATCGGTGTGCCGCTTTAGGTTGAAAGCCAGAGTCGTGTCAGGTTAGTGCTCTGGCGACAATGAGTGAACAATAGCCAAGACAGCACAGCGTTGTAACAGAATAATCCAGCTTTATGACCACAGCGAAGTGGCGGCTTTGAGGTGCATCGTTGACCAATCAACGTCGAAAAGCCACTATATCAGCCAGTTGACTACAAACCGTAACGTCTGCCTTAGGGCTCGAGTGAATTATTAGTCATGGAATGATACCTGATGAAGGTTTTGGTGTTTGGCGGTGCCGGTTATATCGGCTCACATGTATGCAAGTATCTGGCACAGCGTGGCCACGAGATCACTGTTTTTGACAACCTCAGCACGGGGCATGCAGAAGCCGTGCGTTGGGGAAACCTGGTTCAGCAGGACATTCTCAATCCCGATGCCATCGAAGACTGCTTCAGGCAGCATGGGCCATTTGATCTTGTCATGCACTTTTGTGCCAAGTCACTGGTCGGCGAATCGGTAACTTCACCAGAGATTTACTACCGGAACAATGTTGTCGGCACCATGAATATTCTGGATGCGATGTTGGCAACTTCTCATCAGCGCATCATCTTTTCCTCCACCGCCGCTGTTTACGGCAATCCACAACAATCGCTGATCGACGAGCAGCATCCAAGATCGCCGATCAATCCATATGGCCAGTCCAAAAAAATGGTCGAGGAGATGTTGCTGGATTACGCCAACGCACACGGGCTGGATTCGGTATCACTTCGTTACTTCAATGCATGTGGGGCAGATCCTGAAGCAGATATTGGCGAGAGTCATCAACCTGAAACACATTTGATTCCTAATGTGCTGAAATCACTGGTAAACCCGAGCCAGAATGTTCTGAAGATTTTTGGCGATCAGTATCCAACCGCCGATGGCACCTGTATAAGAGACTATATTCACGTCAACGATCTGGCTCAGGCGCATTTGCTGGCGGGTGAGTTTCTATTTAATCGTTCCGGTGCTTTTGCTTTTAACCTCGGCAACGGAAGTGGTTTTAGTGTCATGGACGTTGTGAAAGCTGCCAGTCAGGTCACTGGACGACACATTGACTATCAAATCGAAGCACCCAGAGCAGGGGACCCTCCGATTCTGGTCGCCAATGCCCATCAAGCACAACAGCAACTGGGCTGGAAAGCTGAATACACCTCATTGGAAGCCATCATCGAAACAGCATGGCGTTGGCATCAAAATGAAAACTTCTGAAGGAGACGGGCGATGATTCCGGTAATTCTGTCGGGTGGAACAGGTTCCAGACTATGGCCATTGTCACGTAAAAACAAACCCAAGCAGTTTTTGAATCTGTTTGGTGAGCATAGTTTGTTCCAGGAAACTGTGTTGCGCTTGTCCGGGCTGGATGAGTTACAACCGCCAATGATCATCTGTAATGAAAATCATCGTTTCATGGTCGGTGACCAACTGGGAGAACTAGGATTATCGGCAACCGAGATCATTCTTGAACCCCATGCACGCAATACTGCACCTGCGGTCACTTTAGCCGCCTTGCGAGCACTGGAGGGTGCTGATGATCCGATATTGCTCATTTTGGCGGCTGACCATGTGATTAAAGATGTTCCGGTTTTTCATGCGGCGATAGAAGATGCATTAAAGTTAGCCCGGCAGAATCATTTGGTGACCTTCGGTATCCAAGCTGATCAGCCGCATACCGGTTATGGCTATATTGAATCAGCCGAAAAAGGCCAGGCCGCCAAGGTGGTCAGATTTATTGAAAAACCTGATCTTGCCACTGCTGAGAGCTATCTCAAGGCCGGTAACTTTTACTGGAACAGTGGCATGTTCATGTTCAAGGCCTCTGTGTTTATCGAAGAGATGCAAAAATTTGCACCTGAGATCGTTCAGGCTTGCAGGGCAGCACTGAACAATATTCGCACTGATCTTGATTTCACCCGGCTCGACGCCGAGGCATTTCAACATTGCCCAAGCGATTCGGTCGACTACGCCGTGATGGAAAAAACCCAACAAGCGATGGTGGTACCGCTGGATGCCGGTTGGAGTGATGTGGGTTCCTGGAGTTCTCTGTGGGAAAACCATCCACATGATGAGCACGGAAATGTCTGTATTGGCGATGTGGTGACCGAATCATCCAGAAACTGTTATATTCACAGCGAAAACCGACTGGTGACGGCCATTGGTGTCGAAGACTTAATCATCGTAGAAACCCATGACGCAGTCATGGTGTTACCCAAGTCTCGCTCACAGGATGTCAAGACACTGGTCGAAAGACTCAATGACGAGTCAAGAAGTGAAGCCGATGTTCATCGTACCTGTTACCGGCCATGGGGGCATTATGACTCCATTGATGCGGGTGGCAGATTTCAGGTCAAACGTATTACTGTGAAACCGGGTGCATCACTGTCATTACAAATGCATTACCACCGTGCAGAACACTGGGTGGTTGTGAGTGGTACAGCAGAAGTAACCTGTAACGATGAAGTCACTATCCTTTCCGAAAATCAGTCAACGTATATTCCGGTCGGAGCGGTGCACAGATTGAGTAATCCGGGAAGACTTCCACTGGAATTGATTGAAGTTCAGTCCGGCAGCTATCTTGAAGAGGACGATATTATCCGCATTCAGGACAACTACAACCGACAATGAGTACGGATACACTAGGATATTTATGACGCAAGGCAAGATTCGCAAGCACGACGCCAAACTAAACGCAATTGCCCGTCTGGCTGACAGCGCGATTATCCTGATCACTTTCCTGGCCTTGATGGACATCTTTGCAATTGAGTGGCAGCCAAAGCATGTCTGGTCATTATTGCTGTCCATCGTATTGTTTAATTTCTTCGCAGAGAGTCTTGATGCCTATCGTTCCTGGCGGGGAACGGATCTACGACATGAGCTGTATGCCATCCTGTTTGCATGGCTCACCGCAATTTTGATTCTTATCGTTGCAGAGCTGTTGATTCTCAACGAGCAAACCTACGCAAAACCTTTTGTGGCGATATGGATTATCGTCACACCGATAGAGATCATCTCTTGGCACATGATAGTGCGAACAGGCTTAGGCATGATGCGCGCCAAGGGTTTAAATACCCGAAGAGTAGCCATTATTGGCGCAACATCGCTGGGCCATATGCTGGAAAGTGCATTCCGTGAAATGGATTGGTCTGGATATCGATTCACTGGCTTTTACGATGACCGCAAACCTGCGCCTGATCGAAGACTTAATGATGAACAGGTTGAAGTGGTGGGCAATATCGACCAGCTCATTCAAGATTGTAAGGATGGCAAGGTGGATGTGGTCTTTATCACGCTTTCGCTTGCCGCAGAGGCGAGAATCAAACAAGTCACTGAAGAGTTGGCGGATACCACGGCTTCAGTATATCTGGTGCCGGATTTGTTTACATTCAACTTACTGAATTCTCGATGGGTTGAATATCAGGCATCACTGCCATCAGTATTTATGAAACTCCTTTCGCAGGGGTTGATAGCCTCATTAAAAGGGTTGAGGACATTGTGCTGAGCTTTATGATTCTGCTGCTGATTGCTATTCCTATGATGTTCATAGCGCTTTGCATCAAAACGACCTCCAAAGGCCCGGTGTTTTTCAAACAGACCCGCTATGGAATGGATGGTGAAAAAATCAGGGTATGGAAATTCCGCACCATGTATGTGGCAGAGGACGGACCCAAGGTCGTACAAGCCACTCGAGATGACCCGCGGATTACACCTTTTGGACGATTTTTACGGCGAACATCGCTTGATGAATTACCCCAATTCTTTAATTCTCTGGGTGGTTCAATGTCGATTGTTGGTCCCAGGCCCCATGCCGTTGCACACAATGAAGAGTATCGTTCAAAAATTCACGGCTATATGCTGAGGCATAAAGTGAAGCCGGGTATTACTGGCCTGGCACAGATTAACGGCTATCGTGGAGAGACCGATACGCTGGATAAAATGGAAGGCAGGGTCAAGTATGACCTGCAATATATCCAGAACTGGTCACTGATGCTGGACCTGAAGATCATTATGTTGACGATATTGCGTGGATTTTCGGGTAAAAATGTTTACTAACCAGAAAAGGCAGCATACAATTCAGCTATGTGGTGAAGGAGCGCGACAACAATGATCACAGACACTCGTCATAGCGTGATCATTCAATAGACCATCGTCGGTCTCAAAACCTTACCGGATATAAATCAAATCAATAGTGTCAGAGGCGCTGTTGATATAAAGAATTCGTTGCTCAGTGTCATTTTTTTGTCACTGTACCAACGTACAATATTCACAGTACAAAAACATCTGTACTGTTGAGCCATCGTCAGAGAGATGGGTCTGGGCGGTGAAATTCCTTAGGGCATTGATGCTCTAAATTTGTTAGCCAAACTTGTCGTGAGGCAAGGACGGAAAACCACGGGTCTTTGAGCGGTTTTGAAGACAGCCGGGTTGCATTGCTAATTTTCAATTTGTAAGGAAATTGTTATGAAAAAAGCGATGCTATTTTTTGCAGCATTATTGTTCTCGGTAAGTGCACATGCGGCTGTGTTGGATTTGACAACATTTGATAATGATGTTGCAAACAACACGACCAATCTTGCAATAGTGAACAACCCAACAGGTGCATTTTCGTTCAATGCAGTTAACACAACAGGCTCTTTCTCAATGGGCCATGTCGTAGTAGCTGCTGTTGATACGATGGCAAAAATCGAGTGGTCATTTAACCAGTCTGCCGATTTGATTACTGCCCAGATCTCAAAAGGCGGTGATTTTCTTATGGTTGAAACTATCACTGGTGCTGGTACTGTCTTTACTATGATGTTGTTGGCAGGTCAAACTTACTTCTTCGATATCATCGGTGAAGCTAAAGCTGGCATGACTCTGACTCTGGGTATCACTGCTGTACCACTTCCAGCAGCAGTATGGCTGCTCGCTCCAGCCCTGCTGGGCTTCTTTGGTATGCGTCGTAGAGCAATGAAAGTTGCTGCTGCCTAAGCACACCAAGTAGTACTGAGTTAACAATATTGTTAGTTTGACGGGAAAGGGGACTTCGGTCCCCTTTTTCTATTTGGACAGGCTTGATTGACTAGCGAAGTTGTTTTGCTGGATTAGACGTTACAGCCATGTCATGCCTGGTTTCTATTGTGTAGTCACGGGAAAAAACTTTTCTAACTGTACTGTCATGCCGACCGAAGCGGAGGCATCTCAAAAGGAAGTATGAAGCCTGGCTGAACGTGTGTTTTGAGATCCCTCGACAAGCTCGGGATGACAATAATGTGGCTCGGGATGACAGAGGCTTATAGGGGATGACACGTGCGTGTGTGGGTTGACACAAAAGCGTACAAGCAGCATGTCATGCCGACCGAAGTGGAGGCATCTCGAAAGGAAGTATGAGGCCTGGCTGAACGGGTGTTTTGAGATCCCTCGGCAGGCTCGGGATGACAATAATGTGGCTCGGGATGACAGATGCTTATAGGGGATGACACGTGCGTGTGTGGGTTGACACAAAAGCGTACAAGCAGCATGTCATGCCGACCAAAGTGGAGGCATCTCAAAAGGAAGTATGAGGCCTGGCTGAGCGGGTGTTTTGAGATCCCTCGGCAGGCTCGGGATGACAATAATGTGGTTCGGGATGACAGAGGCGTATAAAGAATCGCAACATGTTGCCGGAAACAACGTAACAAACACAGGAATGATGAAGTAAGGGTCTGGAAAGAGAGAGAAGCGTCCTTCCGATAAGTGTGCGGCCACACCCGGTCATTCCGGAAAATGTGTAACCCATACACCTCGTCATTCCGGAAAACGTGCAGCGTTTGTCCGGAATCTCTGCACGGCCTCAACAGATTCCCGCATGCGCGGGAATGACGAAAGAGAGGCGGGAATGACGAACGAGGGGCAGAAATGACGAAGTAGAAGCAGGAATAACGAACGAGGGGCGGGTGTAAGGGGATAAATGAAGGAATGATGAAGTAGAGGCATGAAAAGACGGAGCATTATCATTCTGGGGACGTGAAACCCACACACCTCGTCATTCCGGAAAACGTGCAACGTTTGTCCGGAATCTCTGCACGGCCTCAACAGATTCCCGCATGCGCAGGAATGACGAAGTAGAAGCAGGAATGATGCAGTAGAAGCAGGAATGACGAAGTAGTAGCAGTAGTAATGAAGTAAAGGCGATGTAACGACGACTAAGATACCAGGTGTGTTATCTTTAATTTTGCTCAATCGCTTGCTCACAAACAAAAATAACTTTTTATATTAAAAATCACATGTTAACATCATGAACTCAAGTGATTTATAACAGAGGAACCTGTCATGTTTCTGAATATAAGACTATTTATCGCGATTCTTCTCTTGGCAGGTTTGAGCCACAAGAGTTTTGCTAATGAAGATCGTTATCTGCTGAACGCAGGCGATGTTCTTTTTGTCTCTGTCTGGAATGAAGAAGCACTTCAGAAACAAGTGGTTGTGTTGCCTGATGGCAGTATGAGTTTCCCGCTTGCCGGAGAAATGATTGCTGAAGGCAAAGCCATCAGTGAAGTCGAACAAGAACTAGTCAGCAGACTCTCCGACTATATCTCTAACCCAGTTGTTAATGTCTCGGTGCTCGCCGTTGAGGGCAACAGCATTCACGTACTTGGCAAGGTGCAAAACCCGGGTTCATTTGTAATGCGTCAGAATCTCCGAGCGATGCAGGCACTGAGTCTTGCTGGTGGATTGACCCCATTTGCATCTGAAAACAACATCATCGTGCTTCGCCAGGTCAACGGTGAGCAGCAAACACTCAACGTCCGATACAGTGACATCAAACGTGGTAGAGCGCTGGAGTCAAATGTGCTGCTGCAAAGCGGTGATGTGCTGGTTATTCCATAAGCCATTGAATTCAATTCGATGAGATATTCGCTACTTTTGCTGGGCGTTGCGCTCACCACACCCGCCTTATCGGCAGAGTGGGTCATTGATGGTCGCTTGACTCCTAAAATCGAATATGACGATAACGTTCTGCTTCAAGAATCAAAACAAAGCAGTACTATCTACTCTGTCAGTCCAACGTTAAATTTTTCAAGGTCTTTGGAGAACAATAGTGTCCGAGCGTCCTTGGGCTATGACATCGAGCGTTACGCAAGTCTGAGTCGGCTGAACAGAGAAAATCCTTTCGCTGATATTTCAGCGAGTTATCAAACGATGAGAAGCGGCTATGGTATATCCGCTTCATATAGAGAGCGGACGGTTCGTTCAATTGCAGAAGAAGATACTGGTGATTTTAGTTCTGATGCTACAGTTCGGTCCCGTCGAATAGCACCAAGTTATAGCTATCAGCTCACAGAACGTGATGTCATTGCGTTTAATGCGAGCTACTCTGAACTTCGCTACGACCAACGTAACTTTAGTGACAATGACACTCTGACATTATCATCACAATGGTCGAGAAGTTTTTCTGAACGGTTCTCAGCTGGGTTTAACGCAGGCTATACCCAGTATGAATCAACAGGGGAATTCACCCGCTCGGACTATGATTCAACCAACTTTGGTGTCAACCTGAGTTATCGTTGGACTGAGCGAACCAGCATTACGGGTTCTGCAGGTGTCAATTATTTAAAAAGCACTGTTCGAACTGGGCCGGTAAAACAAAACGACTCAAACAGAGGCACCTTAGCCTCTGTTGCAATGAGTCACCAAACAACGCTAGATAACTTCAGTCTCAATCTTTCACGATCACTGAATCCCTCTGGCGAAGGTGTGTTGAATCAACAAGACCGAGTTTCTTTTAACTGGTCCAGAAAGCTAACAGACCGAATGTCTTTCAACCTCAGTACCAGTTATTCTCAAACATCGAGAGCCGACGATACCGGATCGAATAAACGAAAATTCACTGATGTAGCGCCAAACTTGAGTTGGAGAATGACAGAAACTACCTCAATCAACACGGGCTATCGTTACAGAAAAATTCAGGGCGATCGTGAGGATAATATCAACGGCAATGCTGTCTTTGTATCGTTCGGCTACAATTGGGATGGCATTCGCTTTTCCCGCTAATCAACCGCGCACAGAGTGAAATAATGGAAGAAGAAGTAAAAGGTCTTCGTGACTACTGGGATATATTGTGGCGACGTAAATACTGGATATTGATTCCTGGATTAATACTCTCTGCAATCGCTGCCAGTGTTGCCTATTCACTACCTGCGACATACAAGTCAGAAGGCTTGATTCTCATCGAGACTCAGGACATACCGGCTGACCTTGTAAGGACAACGGTGACAAGCTATGCGGATCAAAGGATTGAAATTATCCGGCAGCGACTTCTGACAACAGCCAACATTATGGCAATCATTGAAAGGCACAATCTTTATGCCGAACAACGTCAGGCAATGACTTCTAACACCGCGATTGTGAATTCATTCAGAAGTAACGTCAGCGTTCAGATGGTGCAAGCAAATGTCACAGATCCAGCTACTGGCCGAGCACGAAGAGCCAGCATTGCATTCCGTGTTTCGTTTATGGATCAATCGCCGCAAGTAGCTCAGCGCGTGGCCAATGATTTGGTAACCGAATTTCTGGATGAAAACGTTCGAACTCGTGTCGATATGGCCGCAGATACCGTTACATTCCTGCGTGACGAAGGCGATAGGTTCCAGCGTCAAGTGCGTGATATCGAGTCCCGAATTGCACAATTTAAAAACCAGCACAGCGACAGCTTGCCAGAACTGTTGCAATTCAATCTGACCACAATTGACGGTTTCCAGCGTGAGCTCGCCGCTAATGAGCGTCAAATTGCTGTAAATCAGGATCAGATTCTCACGCTTGGCATGCAGCTTTCTGCAGTAGATCAATATCTTCCCGCAGGAACTAGTGCCGCACAAGGTCGTACTCAACCCAGCTCATCCCAGCAACGTTTGGATCAGTTGCGTCTTGAGTTGAATGCGCTTAAGAGTCGTTATGCTGCTACGCACCCAGATGTACTCAGAGTTGAGAGGCAAATTGAAACATTACAACAAGAACTTGGTGTTGATGGCCCAACCGAGCGAACTCGGGTAGAGGCCGAACTTGAATCTGTCAGATTAGATCTTCAAAGTGCCAGGGAGCGTTATGCAGAAAGCCATCCCGATATTATTGCCTTGCAAGGACGTGTGAGTAGCCTGGAAACTAGACTGGCTGAACTACCGGTTACTGCAGCAACAACAGATGTTGCTAACGTGACTAACAACAGCGAACGACCACTTAACCCGCTATACATTCAGATTACAGCGCAAATCAATGCAATGGAACGTGAGTTGGGTCGGCTTAGAACTAGACAAGCCGAATTAAGGGCGCTTATAGAAGAATACCAGGCGCGTGTCCAGCGAACACATCTTGTTCAGCAGGAGTACACAGATTTATCGCGTGACCATGAAAATACTCTGGCTAAATATCGTGAACTGAGAGCCAAGCAACTTGCCGCTGAACTATCACAAACATTAGAAGCTGAAAGCAAAGGCGAGAGCTTTACATTGATTGAGCCGCCTGTTGTGCCAAACACTGCTGAAAAACCAGACAGGCGGAAGCTAACCATGATGGGGGTTGTAGCTTCCTTCGGTGCTACCGGCGGCTTGGCCTTTTTGTATGAAATGTTGTTTGGTGGCGTTCGTGGTTATAATGCAATGACTCATGCATTGGGCAGGGCACCTTTAGTGGTAATTCCCATCATACCCACGGAGCGTGACCGTCGCCGCAAGCGTCTCAAATGGACATTGCTGTTCATCATCCTTATTGCAGCCGGCATTGCTGCCGTTGCAGTGTTTCACTTTTACGTGATGCACCTTGAGGTGTTCTGGTTCAAGCTCATGAACAAGCTTAGCTTGCTCTGATATTTCATTAATCGGATGTCTGACAGATATGGATAGAATTCAAAAAGCGCTTGATAAGGCCCGTGAGAAAGCTGCGTCAGAACCAGCCGTCAGTCCGGTCAATCGTCCGCAGCCTCAGGTGGCTGAGGATCCGCTTCAAGCCCCAATTACAGATATTGAGTACACACAAACTCAAGTTGTGCCCGCAACACCAGATCAACTTGCAGAAAATCGAATCATCGCAGGCTTTTACAACAATCCAAATTCTGCCGTATTCAGAATGTTGCGCACCCAAGTATTAAAAAAAATGCGCTCAAACAATTGGCAGACACTGGCCGTCACTTCACCGACAGCAGGAGAGGGCAAGTCAGTCGTTGCAGCCAATCTTGCAGTTGCGATAGCGATGGAGCTTAACCAGACGGTATTGCTGGTTGATATGGATTTGCGTAACCCAAGCATTAGTAAATATTTTTCACTTAACGCCAAGATTGGCCTTAAGGAATACCTTGAATCAAATCTGCGTTTGTCAGACGTGCTGATGAACCCTGGCATCAAACGCCTGGTAGTGCTGCCTGGCGTTGGTCGTGCTGAACATTCAGCCGAACTACTTTCAAGCCCAAAAATGGCGCAATTGGTGGAAGACATCAAAGCGCAATATGATTCCCGCGTGATTATTTTCGACGTACCGCCATTGTTACAGACTGACGATGTGCTGCTCGCCACCAACTACTTCGATTCCGCTTTGCTGGTTTTGGAAGATGGCAAAAACAATGATGCCAACATCAAAAAATCCTTACAGATGCTTGAGGGTACCCACTTGCTCGGAACGGTGATGAATAAATCCGAGCGTCCACCAGAACACCAGAATTATTGATAAATGTATTTAGAACACTTTGGCTTAGACCATAAACCCTTCAATCTGGTACCGGACCCGAATTTCTTTTATCTGAGTCCAAATCATAGAAAAGCGCTGACCATGCTCGAGTACGGCTTGATGAGTCATGCGGGCTTTACTGTGGTAACGGGGGAGATAGGCGCTGGAAAAACCACACTCATCCGAACGCTGCTTAGTAAGATTGGCAATGACTGTGTGATTGGACTTATCAACAATACGCATGAATCATTCGGTGACTTGATGGGCTGGGTATTAGACGCGCTTGAGATTGAGTCAACTGCTAGCGACAATGCGGGTCGTTATCGCGATTACATCAACTTTGTCATTGAACAACATGTTGCTGGACGCCGCGTCGTGTTGATCGTTGATGAGGCGCAGAACCTTACCGTTCAGTCCTTAGAAGAGCTCAGGTTGCTCTCAAACGTCAATATTGACAGTGATATCTTCTTACAACTTATCCTCACAGGTCAGCCAGAGCTGGTTGATAAATTAAACCGACCTGAGCTTAAGCAGTTTGCTCAACGGATTGGCATTGAATTTCACTTGGGCGCTCTGAGCTACCCTGAAACACAAAAATACATCGAATACCGACTTGAAAAAGCAGGTGCTAAACAACGCATTTTCAGTAACGAAGCCTGTGCCGTTATTTTCTGTTATAGCGAGGGTGTGCCACGACGAATCAATAACCTGTGTGACTTTGCAATGGTGTATGCATTTGCTGATGACAGGACATTTATTGATGCTGCACTGGTGCAGGAGATGATCAAAGACAAGCAAAGCTCAAGGGTTGTTTACAACGCACTGTCCGACAAACCGGAAGTTGCCAGAGTCAGAAAATCGCTTTTGGAACAATTTAATATCCAGCTTCGTTAACTTTTTGGGTTTAATTTGCTCAACTGTGAACCCATTCACAAACGAGAATGAATATGATTTATAGAATTGACTCTGTCACCCATCGCCATGCGGGTGTCTCCGGGTCATGAGTGACATAAAAAACGCTCTGCCCCCCAGAGTGTTTTTGAGCCTGACGTTAGTCAGGCTTTTTTTTGCGCATATTGTGTCAGTGGCACAGATGAAGAAATGCAAGAACCCCCGATTAATGAGTGAAAAGTACCTGATATTTGTGAACAGCTTCGCACTTGTGTTAACTATTGTCTCAACTAGAGGTGATTTGTGACGCAACTCACAGCTACATGCAAAATCGATCCCTAGTATCGACCCTGCATTAATCGCAAAAAAATCATTGGGGGGCGATGATTATGAAATTTACTTCTATGCTATTCTCTGGTCTGCTGTTAGCGTTCGCAACAGCGGCTTCTGCACAAAACTACTATGTATGCGACAACGGCGACGACAATAACGACGGCCGTTCTGAAGCAACACCATTTCTCAGTTATGAAAAAGCCATGCAGACATTTAATCGAATGGAAGCAGGTGAAAGCGTGTTGTTTTGTAGGGGAGGGGTTTTTCCTGCCGAAGTATTCGCACGAATCGCGAATTGGAAATGTAGTGCTGAAAAGCCTTGTACTATGGCTGACTACGGCGATGCAGCTAAGCCAGCACCGACAATTGTTGCCAACGGAGTCATACCGCTGAACTTCCAGAACGGCGGAACATCCAGAAGGGATGGTGGCTATATTGTCAGAAACTTGACTTTGCTCAGCAAGAAATTTGAGCATGTCGGGGTCATGCTATACAACGATGTCAATGACGTTACATTGGACAATCTGCACATCGAAGGGTTTAACGTCGGCGTCTACTCTGCGGGGGCAAACCAACCGGAAGGTGGTTCAAACCAAGCAAATGATCGAATTTTTCTGACAAACTCAACGATTATTAATAACAGAAAACAGGGCTGGTTGGGTGGCTGTAATGATTGCGTGATTGACAACAACCATTTTGAAAATAATGGTTTCGGCACCGCAATATTCGATCACAACGTCTATATTGACAGTCCAGTGAAGTCTCAGGATTTTTATAATAGAAACATCAGGTTTACAAACAACACATTGTTGTATTCAACTCGTGTGGACGGGCTCTGCCAAGGTGCATCATTTGTTGTTCACGGCATAATCAAAGACTTGTACATTGACGGCAACATCATTCGTGAAGAAGCCGGTAAAGTCGGCCAACATTGCTGGGGTATAGCTGTTGACCCAGGCAATCAGTTGGATGAGTCTTTTGTCGGCCTAACTATTACCAACAACAAATTGTTCAACGTAGGCAACCTGGGTATTGGCTGTGCTTCGTGTAAAAACGTTTTAATTGCTGATAACATTATTGTTGATGAAGGTAATGTTCTGAGAACAGGTATTGCTGTTCCCAACAAGACAGAGAATTCCTTAAAGTCTGAAAATGTAACTATACGCAACAATAAAATCGTAGCAAACCATGATCTTGCACACGGTATATTATTGCGTGGCTCTCATGAGTTTGATGTCTACAATAATGAGATAAGCCTGTCTTCCACAGACTCTCGCTCAAGATGTATACAACAAGAGGCCGGTAATCTCGAAACTGATGTCTCACGCAATACTTGCGATGCTCATACCAGTGTCAAAATCATTGATGAACCTGCTCTAGACACCGATGTCAGCCAAGAAGAGGTGGCAGAAGCAATAGTAGATCAAAAAGCTACTTCAGACAGTCAGCAGGCTAATGAAGAAGTGGCTTCCAGCGAAGGTGCAACAGAGGTTGATGAGACAGTCTTTATTAGCCCAAGAGCTTCAGGCGAAACTACTGTAACCGAATCTACCACAACTGAAACGACAGCATCTTCAGGAACCACAGGTGGAAGTAGCGGCGGTGGCACAAGCAGTAGTCGAGGCACCAGCTCTACATCAAGTAGCGACGCAGAGTCGACTTTGGCGGACGATGGATATACCGGTTCTACATACTCAAACACAAGCGCTGCCGGAACTGTCGAAACAAACGATTCAGGTAGCACAACGGCTATTTCTGACAGTACAAAGGGAAACAGTAGTTCAAGGTCTGCGAATGCTCAGCCAGGTAACTCATCAATCAAAGCCGTGACGATTGATGATGTGAAAGACGTCACTGAAAATGATATTTCAGATGTCGATGAAAGTCAGTGTCGTGTATTCGCACGTGGTCGCTGCATGATGATGTGACAGAAGGTTGTATTGTTGACGAGAAAAGCTGGTTACGAAAGTAACCAGCTTTTTTTGTGTTTGTGTGAAGCTTGTCACATGTCCTATACTTTTGCTGGTGTCACAGGAAAAATATGAGACAGGGTTAGTCTGCGATGAGATCGAAGTTTGTCTGAAATAGAAATTGTTCATTACAATCCCAAGAGAAAAATTTTTAGTGGTCGGTTAGGGCGTATTTTCCCTATTAAAAAACCTCTGAATAATTTCGGCGACTTACTTGGCCCTCTAGTTGCTCAACATTTGCTCAGAAATGAGTACGGAAAATTCTCAGCGCAAAAAAATGTAAGGCTTTTGACCATTGGTTCCATCATACATTTTGCCAGAGATGGTGATGTGATTTGGGGAAGTGGGATAAATGGGAAAGTTCCTCTGACGTCTTTGCACTTTTCTGAGCTTGATGTCAGGTCTGTTAGAGGGCCTCTAACCCGAGATATCTTAATAGAACGTGGCATTGATGTACCTGAGGTATTCGGAGATCCTGGTCTGTTGACACCCCTTATCTACCCTCATTTAAAAGAGCTCCAAAAAACACCTCGTTATGACTATACCTTTATCCCCAATTACAACGATATACCAAGGTTCAGTGACGAGTTATGGTATTCACCTCAAAGTGGGTTGATGAATTGCCTTGAAAGAATAGCAAAAAGTCGTTTTGTGACAGGAACAAGTCTGCACGCAATCATCATTGCTGAATCATTGGGCATCCCTGCAAGGGCGATTCGGTCGAATAATGAACACGAATTTAAATATGCTGACTATTTTACCGGGACAGGAAGAGACAACTTTGCATTTGCAGACTCTATCGAACAGGCATTATCGATGGGGGGGGAACAGCCGATAGACATTAGCAATATCTCCCAGCCTATTATTAACTCCTTTCCATTCGATTTATGGCATGGCATCGATTGATAGAAGTATCTCAGAATGGAAGATAAGCCATTGCAGAGCGCCAACGACGTTTCGCTAAAGAAAAGAACAATTAATAGTGGGATGTGGACCATAGGCAGCTATGGTGGCCGTCAACTAATTCGACTCGGTAGTAATGTTATTCTCGCAAAGCTTCTGTTTCCTGAAGCTTTCGGTCTCATGATGCTTGTGACGGTATTTATGCAGGGGCTTGGCATGCTCTCTGATATTGGTACTGGACCGAGTATCATTCAAAATAAAAATGGAAATGTTCCACGTTTTCTCAATACAGCATGGACCATGCAAATCATGCGTGGTGTCATTGTTTGGTTGATGGCTGTACTGACTGCGCCATTTTACGCAGGCATCTTTGACGAGCCTTCACTCAAGGTTTTGATTCCTGTCGCGGGTCTTACCGCAGTCATCGCTGGTTTTAATTCTACAAAGCTTATCACCGCCAACCGGGATTTGACTTTGGCTCGCATTACAGTCATGGACTTTTTGACTCAAATAGTCTCAATTGTGGTGATGATTGTCTGGGTATTGATCTATCCAACTGTCTGGGCTCTGGTAGCTGGAGGTTTGGCAGGGGCATTCCTAAAAATGATTCTCAGTCACACCATTCTGACAGGTTCCAAAAATAGTTTTGAGTTTAACCTGGAATATGCGAAGGAAATTTTCAGGTTTGGCAAATGGATATTTTTTAGTACGGCGCTCACATTTTTGGTCATGCAAGTAGACAAATTTCTACTGGGGTACCTTGTAGGTACGGCCATGTTAGGTATCTACACTATAGCGGCGATGTTTAACTCTGTTGCCCAATCCGTGATGCAGACGTTGACAACAAGAGTTTTGTTTCCCTCATATGCAGAGGTAATTAGAGGCAGTGATATAAAACGTTTGCAGCGGGTACTAACCAAAACACGTTTGTTACTTATAAGTAGTGCTTGGGGCATTTCTCTTGGCATGATTGTCATTGGGGCGATGCTGATCGATATTCTTTACGATGAGCGTTACGCCGATGCCGTTTGGATGATCCAGATTTTGCCGCTGAGTACACTTGTGGGTGCCTTATCTCTGACATACCACAGTGCAGTTCTGGCCAAGGGTGGTTCTGCAAGTTTGTTTGTTATTAACTTTATTAAACTTCCCGTTCAGGTTTTTATGATGATATTTGGATATCAATTATGGGGTGTTCCAGGCCTAGTAATTGGATTGACCATGGTTGAGTGGTTGGTGTATCCGGTTACCGCATGGATCGCCTACAGAAATAAAATATGGCAAGCTAAGATTGATTTAATTGCTATTGCTTTTGCTGCGTTGATCGCCTACTACTACATCGGTTATCTGGTCACTTCGGCAAAGATTCCAATATGACTAGACAACTTTTTGTTCAGTCCACGATGGAGAATAAATCCATTCGTGGTATTTGAGGAAGCGCTGAATGTCTGGGAATGACAGTGGTTAGGACAAAAGGGGGCGGGAGTTTATGGATAAATGCACTGAAAATGTAGCCAATCAAGAGTGAGAAATCATGTCAGATCCATTAGTCAGCATCGTCATTCCATGTTACAACCGTGAACGATACATAACAGATGCGCTTAACAGTGCGTTGAATCAAACTTACTCGAATATTGAAATCATCGTTGTAGATGACGGCTCTACCGATAAGACTTTAGAGGTTTTATCTGGTTATGCAGATAAAATCCAAATTATCAGTCAAACAAACAAGGGTGTTAGTGCGGCAAGAAATGCAGGTTTTTATGCATCAAAAGGTGATTATGTCGTTTTTTTAGACTCTGATGACTGGATGTCAGACGATCTTGTCGAAAAGCATGTCCAAACTGCAAAAATTTTCCCAGAGGTTGATATTTACTGCTCTGATAACAGGGGTATTGATGGGCAAGGTAATTTATCTGAGATAGCCAGAACAACCTACCCCGATCAGCCAGACACACCATTGGAATTATTTCTTCTCAAGCCACCTCCATTTCCTGCTTGTGAAATGTATAAAGCCTCAACAGTGCGACAACTGGGTTGTTATGATGAAAGCATGAAATCATTTGCCGACTCAGTGCTCAGACTCAACATAATCCTGGCAGGTGGTAAGGTTGTCAGGACGCAGGGTGGCTACGCTGTCTATAGACCTGTTGCCAACTCAATTACCAAGACTGGTAAGCTCCACGCCTCGGCAATCAGATTGATCAAGAAACTACAAAAACATCCTGCAGTTATAGATGATCCTACGAAACAAGAACTCATTAAGAACCGCTTGCTTCGTCACAGAATGAGAAGATGGAAAAATGTATTTAGCTATCATCTCAGTTTCAAGCCGACCTCAATTTTGAAATTAATTTACCATCTCTTCACCACATCAAAAATGGATCCGGGTTATATGGTATTCATCCTACGAGATCAGCCATGGAAACGATCAGCTGATGAGGTTTTTTAAACCAGGATGTTCTATGAGACTGGTTAATGATCTCTTTGCTGTAACAATATTTGAATGGTAATTTGAAATAGTGTCACTGTAGCCTGGCCGATGAGTTTCAGCGCAGAGATGAAGATCATGTCGTATATACTTTATGTATTGAGAGTGTTGCCGCGCGTGAAAAACAGAACAGAACTAATGGGTGAGACAGTATGAATATACTTGTTATGGGAGGTGCCGGTTTTATTGGTAGCGTACTCATTCGTAGGTTGCTACAAGATGGGCATAGAGTCAGTGTGTTTGATCGTGATGCCCGTGTCCTCATCAACCAAATGCCTGAACTTGCCAGTGCCACACAGGCAGACTTTTCGGATGTAATGAGTCTTGCTGAAGCAATGACAGGCGTCGATCTGATTTTTCATTTGATTAGCACCTCCGTGCCATCAACTTCAAATAAAAATCCTGTACACGATGTTGAAAGCAACCTTGTGAATACTGTAAAGCTGCTTGAGCTGATGCGCGCTACGGATGTGAAGCGAATTATCTACTTATCATCGGGAGGGACTGTTTATGGAAATCCCGTCTCTCTGCCGATCAACGAGTGTCACTCAACCAACCCGACCTGTAGTTATGGCATTGTAAAACTTGCTATCGAGAAGTATCTGCAAATGTACGCCGAACTGTATCAGCTCGATGTGACTATTCTTAGACCATCGAATCCCTATGGTCCAGGCCAGACTCGTAAGGGCGTACAGGGTTTTATTGGCACGTGTGTCGACAAGATAAATTCGGGGCAAGCAATTACCATATGGGGTGATGGCAGTGTTGTTCGAGATTACGTATACATTGATGATGTAGTTTCAGCCTGTGTTAAGGCGATGTACACCAGTCAACGTGGGCCATTCAATATATCCAGCGGTGTCGGTTATTCTCTCAATCAACTAGTCGAAATGATGGAAAAGTTTCTTGATAAAAAGATTGAAGTTATCTATCAGGAAAAACGTAACTTTGATGTTCCTGAGGTGGTTCTTGATAATCAACTGGCCAGGGCAACACTCGGATGGACGCCTAAGACAACCATTGAGAATGGGTTGAAACTGACTCTATCTAATCAAGCTTGATCAAAGTATAGGTCAAAAAATATGCATTGAGAGGGTTGAATCAATGCCTGGTAAAACTGTATTTTCAGCTCCCAGATAATTAAGACAATCAAATGCATGCTCGTATTAGGGATTAATCAGCAACGTGGATAAAAACACTCCCCTCAGAATTCTTGCGCTTAGACCCAGCTATATAAATAACTATGGCATTGGCTATGCAGCGACACAGCTGGCAAAGTTCATGAATAAGGAGGGCGAGGTTATTTCGCACATTATGTCGATTGACTCTGTTTACGCAAAAGAAGGCAACTATGTGAAAACATTGTTACCTCGCTTTCTGAATCGACTTGCTACAAAGCTGTTCAGTGAGCAATCGCTGAAGAAATTCACCGAACGACGGTTCATCAGGATGATGAAACATTATGATGTTGCTCATCTTTGGCCCGGCATATCAGTTGATACAGTGCAGCGAGTCAAATTCATGGGGAAAGTGATCGTCATGGAATGTGTGAATTGTCATCAATCAGTGGCGAAATCAATTCTAGATACCGAGTCGCAACGGTTGGGCGGTGTTGTCACTAACACGATCAGTCAAGATGACATCAAATTCGAGAATGAACTCCTTGAAGCAGCAGATTTTGTCTTTGGAACCAGTCCTGAGGTAATCAATTCACTTTTAAGTCAGGGTGTTAAGACTAATAAAATTATTAATACCTCCTATGGTCTGAGTGATGAGGATATTCATCCGCCATCAATGAAAAAACCAAAAGCAGCTGACGACTTAGTTGCAATTTTTGTTGGCAGTGTGATTGCGAGAAAAGGTATTCATTTACTGCTGGATTACTGGCTGAGTGCCAATGTTCCGGGAAAATTGAAGGTTATTGGACGAATTGCAGCCTCGGACAGACCGCTCGTCAGTGCATATTTTGATAAGCCTTCGATTGAGTTCATTGAATTTACAAACGAGTTGCACTCACATTATGCAAATGCAGATGTATTTTTGCTGCCTAGCCTTGAGGAAGGAAGTCCTCTTGTTACATATCTGGCATTGGGCGCGTCATTACCATGCATTGTATCTTCAATGGGCGCGGGCGGTGTTATTGAAGATGATGTCGAAGGTTTTGTCATTAATCCACATCACAAAGAACAGTGGATCTCCGCTATCAGACAGCTTTTCACCGATAGTTCACTTCGTGAGAAGTTCTCAAGGAATACTGGAGATAAGGCTGAATATTATCGGTGGCAATTGGTCGCTTCACGGCGTGCCGATGCTTTATTGAGGGCATGCAGGTCAAAATGACGCATCGTTGTTTTAGTGTGTATAGTCGACACTATACGCACAGGCTTGATTGGAAACATGAAATGGACTAGCGTCTGCAAGGACAGGTAATGGGAAGCATAGTGGAGGCTGCATATAGATGATTGGCCTTGGACAACGCTAAAAAATACTTACACGTGATATACATTCCAAGATATTAATAAATTCAATTGAAGATGATTTCAATAACGCTTTAACGGACCTCTATGCCAGCAATAACTGCCTATATTGCCATTTCTGTATGGCCATTGATCATATTGTTTCTGTTAAAGCGATTTGGTTTAGAAAAAGGGATCTTGCTTGGTTTATTAACCGCTTATATGTTTTTGCCCGCCGGCTTTAGTATCAATCTGCCTGGAATACCGGCGTTTAATAAATTTTCAGTAACAGTGATTACACTGATTGCCTATCTGCTTCTGAATGGGCGTGGCTTAGGATTCTTGGAGCTTCCGAGGATGTATAAGCTTATTTTGGTGTGGTTTCTTGCCACACCTTTTCTGACGGCTATAACCAATTCAAACTCATACCTTCAGTTGCCTGGCCTTAGTTATTATGATGGTTTGACTGATAGTGTTGGTCAATTTCTGTTTGTAGTGCCATTTATGCTTGGCTTTAAGTATTTCCAGACAGATGACAAGCATTATTTGATTTTTAGATACTTTGCGATGGCTGTGTTGATTTATGCAATTCTTGCTTTATATGAAATAAGAATGAGTCCACAGTTGCACAATATCGTCTATGGATATTTTCCACATTCATGGCTGCAGCAGGTTCGAAGCGGTGGATTTAGGGCGATTGTTTTTATGGGGCACGGACTGTTAGTTGCTCTCTTTTTGGCAATCGGGCTTGGTTTTTTGGCCGCACTCAAAAAAAAACAAGCGGCAATTTTGTCCACTTCAGACGGGAATTGTGATCGCGATTGTAATGATCACATTGGTATTGATGAAAAGCTTGGCTGCATTGGTCTTTGGGCTATTTCTTTACTTTACGATCTTGCTGGCAAGTACAAAGCGTGTTCATCAACTCTCAGTGATGATAGCGATAATTTTCTTATCTTATCCTGTGACCAGTGCCATGGAGGTTTTCCCTCATCAGAGACTGGTGAATATTGCCCAAAGTATCAATCCGGAACGAGCGCAGTCACTGGAGTTCAGGTTCAGGCATGAATCTGAGCTATTAGCTCATGCCAGTCATAAGTCGTTATTTGGCTGGGGCGGATGGGGACGAAACAGAGTTTGGGACGAGGAAACTGGAGAAGATCTGAGTGTGACCGATGGTAAATGGATTTTGACGCTGGGGATTCGTGGTTGGTCCGGCTTCCTTGCAGAGTTTTTTTTGATTACCTTACCATTGTGGTATGCCTTTAAAATTCAAAAAAGAAAAACTGGCATTGAACAGAAGCAGAGAATTTATCTGGCATCGTTGGCTTTGATTCTGGCAATAGTTCTACTTGATCAGATGCCGAATGCTTCACTGAATCCACTATATGTATTTCTTGCCGGAGCATTGCTTGGCAGGGCACAACATTTAAGTAAAACTCAGGTAACAAATAAACCTTCAGAACAAACTGTGAAATCGGGCTGATGGCTATTTGAGTATGACTCACTAGTCTGAAATGATAAAACATCAAAGAATGAGAGACATTTGGAGCTCGCATGATGAATAACAGAGCTGTAACAGGCGTTGTTTCCACCAATTCAATAGCCTATGTCGATGCGATATTTGATAGTTATGCCAGAGATGAAATAGTCGTTTTGCTTCGAGATAAAGACGACGAGCGTATTGAGCTGCTAGGTGTTGACAAGGTTATACAGTCTGAACAAAAGTTTGGTTGGCATGCACGCAAACTTGATTTCAGAAATGACGATGCGCTTGCCCAAATTGCATTTACATCTGGTACTGAGGGTGAGCCTAAGGGTGTAAAGCTGACACACAGAGCACTCTCAGATGTCGTATCACGGCTCAACGCTGTCATGGAGGTCGATAGTGGCATCAGAGAATATGTAGGCATTCCGGCCAATTTCTCATTTGGTTTTGGCCGATTCCGGGCGGTTTCAGCAATCGGTGGCCGGGCCTTTCTCCCTGAACAAGGCTTCAATCCCTTCGAAATAAAGCAAATGTTGCTTGCTGAGGAGATTAACGCAATCTCAGCCGTGCCTAGCCTGTGGCGCTCGCTATTGAAGAATTCTGATATGTATGGCGATGAGTGCGAAAACGTAAAGTGGATTGAAATCGGTAGCCAATACATGAGTCAGGCCGAAAAGGAAGCGCTTAAACGATTATTCCCCAAGGCTGTCATCGTTCAGCACTACGGGTTGACAGAAGCCTCGAGAAGTAGCTTTCTCAGGATTGATCAGACGGAAGGAGCGTTGCTGGAATCTGTTGGAAAGGCTTGGGGTGAAACCGAGTTTAAAATCTCTTCAGCCGGCAATATATGCATCAGGGGCCCTCATGTTGCGCGGGAACTGATAAAAAATGGCGAGACGGTTTCTAATGTTGATCAGGATGACTGGTTTCACACCAGTGACCTCGGGCGGCTGGAAAATGGCTACCTGTATTTTGATGGCAGGGCTGATGATCAGATCAATGTTGGCGGAATTAAGCTCTCGCCAGACAGCTTGGAGCGGAAAATCAGAGAGCAACTGAAGATCAAAGATGGTATATGCGTCTCGGCATTACCTGATGAGCACCTTGGGCATGTTGTGCTCGTAGCTGTATTACCAGAGCATGAAAAAAATATCAGAGATATCACCGAATACACTACAGAAATTCTCAAATCAGCGGGTGTGATGAACCCGAATGCCTTGAAGGTTGATTCGATAGATAAATTTCCGTTGACGGCAACTAATAAAGTACAACGAAAGCAACTGGCAAAGAGTTTTCTGGCATTGGCAAAAAACTCATCAAAAAACACGATATACGTAGCGCCAACTAATGATGTTGAAATTGCACTCGTTAGCATATGGGAAAAGTTACTCAAGAGAAGCCCTGTCGGTGTCGATGATAATTTTTTTGATTTAGGCGGCGATTCTCTGCTGGCTGTGATGGCTACCCTTGAAATATCCAATGTTACTGGTCAGAAATTGGATGTGGGTCAATTGTTTGCTAACCCAACCATCAAGAAAATCGCCGATATCATCGTCAATGGGACTATCAGTCCAGTTTCATCGGTTGTTGAATTACAAGCGGCAGGTGACAAGACACCGCTTTACTGTATTTTCGGAATTAACCTCTACCAACACCTTGCGGACTGTTTTAAAGAAGACACACCGGTGTATGGTGTTTACGTGAGTGAAGAACAAAGATTACTTAACAGTGATAGCAAAACGGTAAGTTCTGGACTCGCTGTTAAGCTTGCTGAGCAATACACAGACACGATTATTCGGCACAACGAACACGGGCCGATCCAGCTTGCCGGTATCTCGTTTGGTGGAGTTGTTGCCATTGAGGTAGCCAGATTGCTTGAACAGCAGGGACGGACTGTTGAAGTAGTGTTTGTGCTGGACAGCATCTTGCGGGAGGGTGTAATACTCTCAACAAGAAAAAAAGTGCAACGTATGTTGCGTGAGCTGAGTGACGAACTCACTATCAAGTTGAATCGCTTCAACATTCTTAAGACTGCAGATAAAGATTTGATCGACAAGCAACGAAAAATAATCTTCAGAAAAGCGATGGAGTCACTCAGAAAAAAACAGTCTAGCTACGATGGAAAAGTGGTTCTGATCAAGGCAAGTGATCAATCATCATGGGGGCCGGGGGTGACGTTTTTAGATGATTACGGATGGGGCAGGTATTTAACTGATGTTCGGGCCATTCATACCTTAGAGACTGATCACCTGGGTATGCTAGATGAAAATAATGTCAGAAATCTTGCACTAGTGCTCAAGCAATATATGTGACGAATAAAGTGGATAAAAGTCCCCGAAAAATTCTCAAAAAACTGAGCCGGATAGACAGGCAATTCAAAAATAATAATATTTTGTCGTTTAATAATGACTACAATTTTCAAAAGAAAAGTATAGTTTTTTTGCTTCCATATCAGAAAATGCCTGCCGGCGGTGTGATAGTCTCCCATCATCATTCAGATACAATTAACAGCCTTTTTAGTGGGGAATTTGTTTCAGAGGTTTTCTATCCTGAAAATGTGACTTGCACGGTCGATAATTTCAAGCATAACTCAAGGTTTAAACGTAACAATAGACTCAATAAGAATCGTGACTTTGTTATCTTGCCAGAGATGATGGCCGCTCGATATGCAAAAGTGCTTATTGAGAACCAGGTTCGGTTCGGTATTCATGTACAAAACGGGTATTCAATTGGACTTGAGCTGTCATCCGACCTGGCTAGCTTTTCAGATTTGAAAGATGTATATCTTAAATCGGATATTATAATAGGAAACTCTGAGGATACCATTCAAAACATACTAACGGTATTCCCTGATGTTGGGGAGAAAATAATCAGGTCTTACTTTGTTATTAACAAAGCCAAGTATCAAGAAGTCAATGATAAGAAAAATATCATTACCTATATGCCGAGAAAGCTTTCAAAACACAGTCAACTTGTTTTGCTTTTTCTGGGAGATAAATTGCCTGAACACTGGACCATTAAAGCGATAGATGGTGTCACAGAACAAGAAGTCTACGACATTTTCTATGAGTCAAAAATCTTTATGTCATTTAGTGAGTTCGAAGGCCTGGCCATGCCGCCAGCGATGGCTGCAATGTCAGGTAATTACGTGATAGGTTACACAGGGGAGGCGAACAAGGAGTACTTTCACCTTCCATGTTTTGAAGAAATTCCATGTGGTGATATTAAGACATTTGTTCAGTCTTTACTTGCCAGTGTTGCACGTTTTGACTCAGGACTAGTTCAGATCGATCATTCCTCGATTGAATACCTTAAGGACCTTTTTTCGCAGCATAGACAGCAGCAGTTTATTCAAGATTTAGTGCGAAAGGTTGATCAAATCATGAGTGAAGCCTAAGGAACCACCTCTTGAATAAGCAAAAACTATCAATCCAGACACTAGTCATCATTGTTAACTACAAAACACCAGAGTTGACAAGCAAGGCTGTGTTGTCTGCATTGAGTGAAATTGAAACCACTGATGTCATTTGTGTTGTTGATAACTTCTCAAATGATAACTCATGCGAAGTCATTGGAAGTTTTATTGATCGTAATCAGCTATCCGATAGGGTTTTTTTACTCAACCTGGAAAAAAATCTTGGTTATTCGTCAGGTAACAATGCTGGAATAGAGTATGCGATTCGAGAATTAAATCTGGCACCAAGTTATTACTATCTTCTAAACCCTGACACAATGGTTCACAAAGGTTCTACCCTAGAGTTGGTGTCATTTTTACAGAAGACTCCGAGTGCAGCTATTGCCGGTAGTTGTATTGTGGACGAAACCGGTCAGCTCAGAAATTCGGCTTTCAGGTTTCCATCCTGGCTCAGTGAACTGGAATCCTCGCTTAGGTTTTCGCCTGTTTCTCGACTCTTGGCAAAGCATCGTGTCTCGTTTGACAACAGCAAAATATCAGCGCCTTGTCAGACTGACTGGGTCGCTGGTGCATCAATGATGATTCGTGCTGAGGCTTATCATCAACTGGGTGGATTGGATAACCATTATTTTCTTTATTTTGAAGAAACAGACTTCTGTAAACGTGCTTTACGAGCAAACTGGCAATGCTGGTATGTACCCACCAGTGTGGTGATGCATTACGAAGGCAAAAGTACCGGTGTATCGAGCAAAGATAAAAGCAGGCGTCGTCGACCGGCATACTGGTTTGAGTCTCGTCAGCGATATTTCAGAAAGAATCATGGACTTTTTTATACCTTGTTCGCTGATTCCATTTTTATTCTAGGCTTCTCTGTGTGGAGGTTACGCAGGTTAATACAGCGAAAACCTGATACAGATCCCGAGCTGTTTTTGTCGGACTTTATTAAAAACAGTAGTCTAATAAGCTGGTTGAGGAAATAGATTTGTTTTCAGAGCTCTGTCAGGATTTTGCCGCCAACAATAAGGATATTCATATTGCGGGTAGAAGGGCGCTGTTTGTCTATCGGTTTGGACAGTGGCGGATGACTATCAGGCAAAGATTTTTCAGAGTGCCAATGAGTGTCTTGTACCGGATAATGGAACGCCATGTCAGGTTCAAATACGGCATTGAGATCCCCTACTCTGCCCAAATAGGGAATGGACTTCGAATAGAACATCAGCATGGCATTGTCATTCATGGCAATGCCCGGATAGGTAATCACTGTACGATCAGGCATGGGGTCACTATTGGCATGAAAAATGTCCAAGAGGCGTTACTTGCTCCGGTAATAGGTGATCATGTGGACATCGGCGCTGGTGCAAAAATTATTGGCAACATCACAATTGGAGAACATGCGCTGATTGGTGCAAATGCGGTGGTTACACGTGATGTCCCTCCTTATGCGATCGTTGCAGGTATTCCTGCAAAAGTGATTGGTTTTACCCAAAAAGCTGGACAATGAGCAACAACAGTAACAGCCCAACCATCGGCGCCGTAGTCATAGGCCGTAACGAAGGCCAAAGACTCATCCGCTGTCTTGAGCCTCTAAATCATCAAGTGCATGTTGTTTATGTGGATTCTGGGTCGACTGATGGAAGTGTCGTAGCTGCTAAAGCGCTCGGCGCAACGGTGGTTGAGCTGGATATGCAACAACCATTTACGGCAGCCCGAGCACGTAATGCTGGTGTTCAGAGATTACTTGAGCTGCATCCTCAGACGCAGTTAATTCAGTTCGTTGATGGAGACTGTGAAATTGTCGATGGTTGGTTGCACAGAGCATCAGAATTTCTCACTGAACACCCTGAGTATGCGATTGTGTGTGGAAGGCGGCGTGAGCGCTACCCGAGTGATAGTTTGTATAACCAGCTTTGTGATATCGAATGGGATACCCCCGTGGGTGACGCACTGGCTTGTGGTGGTGATGCACTGATTCGAGTGTCAGCATTGAAACAAGTGGCTGGTTATAGAGACAGCATGATTGCCGGAGAAGAACCGGAAATGTGCTATCGACTTCGACATGCTGGCTGGAAAATTTTTCGACTGGATGCCGAAATGACTCTACATGATGCGGCAATGACACGCTTCGACCAATGGTGGAAGCGAAATAAACGTGCCGGTCATGCCTATGCTGAAAGTCTTCAGTTGCATCACTTGGGCAAAGAAAAGTTTCGACTGAGAGAAGTCGCCAGCATTATTCTGTGGGCCATGATTTTGCCGCTATTTATAGTGCTGATGGTGCTGATGTTTTCAGCGTATGCCCTGCTGCTTTTGGTTATCTATCCGCTACAGGTGATTCGCTTAAGCATGAGTTACCGAGTAAAACTCACTGGCAAAAATGCATTTATCTATGCAAGCTCAAATGTTATCGGCAAGTTCGCCCAGTTGTCTGGGGTAATGAGTTTTTACTATCGGCGTATCTTTAACAAAAGCAAAAAGATTATTGAGTATAAATAGCGCCATTTTGCTTGTCTGATTGCCAGCGCTCGATCAGTCTGAACAAGGCATAGCCCGCCAAAATACCGATAAAGGGGATGATCGGAAAATGATAGCGATCCCCAGACGCAATGATCGTGTGTAGCACGGTATTGTATCCAATCAAGGCGATGATTGGCGTTTGTAGACTAACCGGAATCAAGCCGCGTTCTCTGATAAGCAGTACGAGCGCATAGATCGACAAAATAACCAGCAAAAGCCAGTAGCCAGAACTGATAATTTTAAGTGGCATTACCATTTTTTCAGCGTTGATAGCTTTGATGCCTTCCAGGTTCCATACCACGCCTATATTTTCTGAACGGTAGTAGTCAACAAAGCGCTTTGCCATGCGACGAACGAACAATGCGGGCTCTTCTTTGATGTGTGCGACAGCTTGTGATTTGTAATACTCGGCACGTTCTACTTCTGAATCGAAATGAAGTCCCTCTTTGAGAGGCATATACTCGCCAGTGGAATCAGGGTTATTGCCCATCCAGAATACTGGGCCGCCATTGGTTGATATCAAAACAACCTCACCGAATAGGTCATAATTTCTCATTGCCCAGGGGCTTATCAGGATTGCCATGGTGAGGACGGTGACGATGCTCGCGAGGATGGTCTGTTTGAAATTGAAGGTATTTAAAAAGGTGATGCCAATCAGGATGAAAGGGATCAGCAACGCGATTGGACGCACGTAGGCTGCGGCAACAAAAAAAGCTGCACTTAACAGCCATTTAACGAGTTGGTTGGGGGTGTTTTTGTACCAGAAATACAAACCCAACAGCATGAATACGTTGAACAGCATTTCACTGGCCAGAACAGTGGTGAATTGAATTTGTGATGGCCAGAAAGCGTAAACAAGACCTACCAAATATGCGGTTCCAACATTGAACCACTGTCTTGCAAGACTCATCATGAGTACAAGCGTTGCAATCCCGACTACAAGATTGAGGCCGACGATGACGTTATAGTTTTCTCCGAAAACATAATATAAAGCTCCGTATATGGCGGGAGTTCCGACAGGCCAATAGGCAGTCAGGTGTCCCTCTGGATAGGCATAGCCGCTGCCAGAGCTAATACTTTGAGCAAATGCATGATACATTACAGAATCGGACACAGGGATAACCGGAATCATCACTAGCCACAAGATTCGAACAAGCAGTGCAAGACCAATGATTATTAATAAATTTCTGGTATAAGCATCTGATGAAGTAAGAAATGACATCCGGTCATCCTATGTGAGATAAATTTGAGGATCATTCTATACACAGCATGATCCATCCAGCAAACCAACGACTATAGATCATATGCAAACAAAAAAGGATATGCGGCCACTGTATGTGGATCTGGATGGAACCCTGATTAAAACCGATATTCTGCTTGAATCGGCAATTCGTTTCATCCGTAAAAACCCACTCGCAGTATTTTGGTTGGTCATTTGGCTTTTTCGAGGCAAAGTCGAACTCAAACGCCAGCTGGCTCAGCATGTTTCACTTGATGTCAGTTTGTTACCTTGTGATCCAAAAGTGATTGAGTTTCTCAGCGCTGAGCGAGAAGCGGGTCGAAAGATAATCCTCCTGACTGCTAGCTATTACACCGTGGCACAGCAGATTGCAGATCATTTGGGGCTTTTCGATCGGGTGATTGCGACACAAGATGCCAACATGAAGGGTGCGGCCAAAGTGGCTGTCTGTAGTGTCGATGGAAGTGAATTTGATTACATGGGGAATGACAGTCCTGACTTTGTGATATTCAAAGCAGCTACGAAATCATACCTGGTGAATCCGACACGCTCGGCTTTGAGATTATCCAAAACCAATCCTGTCACTGAGACATGGTCTGATGACAGGAACTGGCTGACGCTGTTGGCTAAAACAATAAGAATCCATCAATGGGCGAAAAATATCCTGCTGTTTGTGCCACTGCTGGTGGCGGCAAAATACAATGAGCTTGGCAGTATACTCAGTGCATTATTCGGGTTTGTGCTGTTCTCTTTTCTGGCCTCTGCCACCTATATTCTGAATGATCTTTCTGATCTTGATTCAGACCGCAAACATTCGAGAAAGCGTCATCGGCCGATACCTTCGGGGAATATCTCGATCAGTGAAGCACTTCTTTTATGCTTGGCTTTATTTGTTGCAGTCTTGATTGGTATTTCTTTTGCCAATATTGCTTTTCAACTCTCAATTGCAGCGTACCTGGTACTGACGATTCTCTACACGGCCGTTTTTAAGAACTATGTTATTGCGGATGTTATTGCACTGGCCTCTTTGTTCACGATCAGAATTATTGCTGGCGCGATGATTATTGAAGTTGAACCTTCATTCTGGTTGATGGCTTTCTCAATGTTTACATTTTTCAGTCTTGCATTGATAAAACGATGTGCGGAATTGAAGTTACTGATGAGTGAAAATCGTTCTCAGACTTCAGGGCGTGATTATCGAACAGATGATTATTACCTCATGCAGACATTTGGGGTGACGTCTGCGTTTATTTCTCTGCTGATAATGGCTTTTTATGTTCAGGATGCTATTTTGATTCAGTCCTACAACACACCTATCATGCTCTGGGCAACCTTACCGGCATTTGCTTATTGGTTCTGTCGAATGTGGTTAAAAACACAAAGAGCTGAAATGCACGACGACCCTTTGGTCTTCTCGGTTAAGGATCGTGGTAGCGTTATTTGTATCAGCTTTATTGTGATGATTATCCTGGCGGCTAAAATTCTATGAGCCTGATTACTCTGCTGGCGATCCTTGTAAGTGTTTCCCTTTCAGTAGCTGCTCAGATCCTATTGAAGTATGGCGTAGGTCAATCTGAGTTTGCCACGCTGGCAATGGCAGAAAAATTTATCTACTCCCTGGTAAACCCATTTATCTTTCTCGGGTTGTTCTGCTACGGGCTCAGTATGGTGTTCTGGTTATATGTACTTTCTCAAGCTGAAGTGAGTCGTGCATACCCATTTGTAGGGCTCGGGTTCGTTGGCACAATGCTGGTCGCGCACTTTTTTTTGTCAGAGCCAATCACAACACAAAAATTTATCGGTACCTTGTGTGTAGTGCTCGGTGTGATTTTGTTGGCGCGATAAACAACTAACTCTGTGGATACGCAAATGACGCATAGCTACTTATTGATTTCACCCTGCCGTAACGAGTCTGAATATATGCGGCAAACACTGGACTCTGTTGTTAACCAGACTGTGCCACCGGATTTGTGGGTGATAGTGGATGATGGTTCTACGGATGAGACGCCAGAGATTTTGCGAGATTATGCGGATCGCTATCCTTTCATTCAGGTGATTACCCGAGAGAACAGGGGACATCGCAGTGTTGGTCCTGGGGTGATTGAAGCTTTCTATCATGGCTATGATCAAGTCGATGTCAGCCAGTTTGAATTTGTTTGCAAGCTGGATTTGGATCTCGATTTGCCTGAAAAATAATTTTGAGATATTGATCAGCCGGATGAATGAAAACCCACGCATCGGCACATGCAGTGGCAAGGCCTATTTTCGTGACGCAAACACAGGTGAACTTGTCAGCGAAAAATGTGGTGATGAGATGTCGGTTGGCATGACCAAATTTTATCGACGTAGCTGTTTTGAAGAAATCGGCGGCTTTGTACGTGAGGTCATGTGGGATGGCATTGATTGCCATCGCTGTCGACAGCTTGGTTGGTTGGCCTTGAGTTGGGATGAGCCTGAACTTCGTTTTATTCACCTGCGACCCATGGGATCAAGTCAGCAAGGGATCTTTACCGGCCGGATGCGTCATGGTTTTGGACAGTACTTCATGGGCACTGGCATCGTCTATATGACGGCATCTTCCGTGTATCGAATGTTGCATCCGCCAATATTTATCGGTGGTTTTGCCATGTGGTGGGGGTATGTCAAAAGCATGTTGCAGCGTAAGCCGAGATTTGATGACAAGGAGCTGGTGAAGTTTATCCGCCGTTATCAGTGGCAGTGCTTGCTCAAAGGCAAAGCAAAAGCTACTGAAGCACTTAATCAGCAGCAAGTCACTGTCTGGATGGATAAGCAAACAACCCCAAAAGCGCTGAGCTAAACAATGGAAATGACGTCAGCATCAAACAATCAGTTACGGAAAATATCTCAAAAACTTTCGGGTAATCATCGCTTTATTCGAGTTCTTCGGCAAAAAGTTTTTGCGCCGCACAAAAAAACATTGATTTACTGCAATGCAAATTTTGCGAATCCGTATCAAGTGCTGATGTATGGATTCATTCAGGGTATGAATATTTCGCCAGTTTCACTGGAACGGATAAATGTTTATCAGAAAGCCCTGGTTGGGGATGTGTTGCATATCCACTGGGATGAATTCTTCTTCCGCTGGAATGATTCGAATAAAGCTGCTGCTGCCAGAGACTGTGTGCTCAAATTCAAGTCTGGCGGTGGCAAGATTGTATGGACGGTTCATAATGAAGCGCCTCATGAAATCGAGTCAGAACAACAAGCGAACGAGTTTGAAACGAACAGACGATTTATCTGTGAGCAGGCAGATTTAATTCATGTGCACAGTGACTACGCAAAGCAGCACATCGCAGAAAAATATCCCGGTACTGCTGACAAGCTGGTTGTGATTCCGCATCCAAGCTATCTTGGTTGGTATCACCATCAGCCATCACCACACTACAATAAAAAGAAAGCCTTTCTGCTGTTCGGAAACATGAGGCGATACAAAGGCTTTGAAACTATTGTTGATGCGTTTAATCGTGTGGCTCACCCTGAGAGAATTGCCTGCCTGGCGCTGGCAGGGAATGGTGCAAATGAAGTGTCAGCTGAGTTTTCTAATGGGATAGCGCTGGTGAGAAATGGTGGCTATGTCGATGACGATATGGTTCCAGATCTTTTTGTCAGCGCAGATTTTGCTGTTTTTGGTTTTTCCAGAATTTTGACATCGGGATCACTGATGTTGGCGATGACTTTCTCAACACCGCCGATTGCGCCTGCGCATGACTCGATCAAAGACAGTTTACCGGCAGAGTTGCATGATTTGCTCTATGTGCCCGGAGATATTGATGACTTTGCCAGCGTTATTGACTATGCATCAGCAATGTCCGAGAGTCAGTATGCTGAAAAATGCAGGGTGACCCGTGAATACGCTCTGAAGTTGGCCCCTGAGAACATATCTCGCATGTTTGAGCGGGCATTGATTGATCACAAGCTGGTGTAAAGCTATTAAAAATGAAAATCGCCTATCTTGCACCTGAAATTCCCGCTTTGTCGGCGACGTTTGTTTATAACGAAATGCTTGCTTTGCAAAAGCTCGGTGATGAGGTGGAGAGCTTTTCAGTGCACAAGCCGGCATGCATGGCAACGGAACCTGCGGTCAAGGATTTGGCGGCGAACACGGTTGTGCTTTATCAGGTGCCATTATGGGCGGCAGTGGTTTCGATGTTAAAAATGCTAGTGCAAGCTCCCGGCAATTTTTTGCAAGCATTACGTTGGCTGGCTGCTGATTTGCGATCAGTGGGAATGTTCAGTCGAAATGCAGCAGGGCTTATTTATCGTTTTATCTATGGCGCTGAACTTGCGGCCAGGTTGAAGCAATCACATGTTGAGCATTTGCACATTCACTTTGCTCATGTCCCTACCGACATAGGCATGTATGCCGCTGGAATGGCCGGGATTAATTTCAGTTTGACAGCGCATGCCAATGATATTTTTGAGCGTGGCTGGTTATTGAAACAAAAAGCCGAGCGCTCGGCTTTTTTTGCGACTATCTCCGAGTTTAACCGACAGTATCTACTTGGCTTGGGCCTGCCCGAAGACAAACTGAAAATCATCCGCTGTGGCGTGTCTCGCGATTGGCGACAAGCTGCCCATGAAGGTATTGATAAACCGTTCAGCATCGGTGTTGTGGCCAGATTTGTTGAGAAAAAAGGCTTGGATATTCTGCTGCTGGCGGCTGCCCAGCTAAAAAAGCAAGGCCGGAAGTTTCGACTTCATATCGTCGGTAATGGTCCGCTGAAAGCATCACTTGAGCAACTGGCCAGAGATTTACAGCTGGATAATGAGCATCTGCAGTTTTGCGGTGCCTTGGCACATGACGAGGTGGCCCAGTTTTTGACGACGCTGGATGCTTTTGTCTTGCCCTGTCGCAAAGATAGTAATGGCGATATGGACGGCATTCCGGTGGTGTTGATGGAAGCTATGCTGGCAGAAGTGTCTGTGGTATCAACCAATATTTCGGGTATCCCGGAACTGGTCATTGACGGGAAAACCGGACTGTTACCCGAGGCTGAGGATGTTGAAGGCATCGTTCATGCGATTGATTTGTTGATGACCGAACCCGGTCTGGTTGAGCAGATGAAACTCAATGCCGCTCGGCACGTTTGTGAAGAGTTTAGTTTGGAAACCAATGCCGAAAGGCTCAGAAAACTGTACCTTGGTTCAATTGACCGGACTTCGCCATAACGAGAGTATTGTCTCAATGTTCTCCAAAAAATTCTCATGAGTGACATCTCAGAAACATCAACCCCTGCCAATACTCATGATGCCATGGGTTTTGACAAAACCTGTTTGCTGGGGTTGCCATTTGATTGCGTTTCTATGGCAGAGGCGATTGCTGCAATCGAACACGCCATCGATAGCCGAAGTCGTTGCTTCTTGTCCACGCCGAATCTCAATTTTGCGATGACAGCTCAAGCCGATCCATCATTTTACCAATCGGTGCTTGAGAGTGATTTGTCAGTTGCAGATGGAATGCCTTTGGTATGGACTAGTCGCTTGATGGGTGCCGGTGTTTCGGTGCGCGTGGCGGGCTCTGATCTGTTTGCAAGACTCACCGAAACGCCGAGAGCTAAAAAAATCAGGGTGTTTTTCTTTGGGGGTGCATCGGGCATTGCTGAAAAAGCGCATCATGCTCTAAACACGTATAGTCCAGGAGCCATGAGCTGTGGCTTTTATGATCCTGGTTTCGTGGATCTTGATGCGATGAGTAAGCCTGAAGTGATTGCGCTTATCAATAAGGCCGAGCCAGACTTTATCGTCGTGGCGCTTGGGGCAAAAAAAGGTCAGGCCTGGATTATGCAAAACCGCGATAGTTTAAATGCGCCGGTGATAAGTCATCTGGGAGCTGTCATCAATTTTGTCGCCGGTGAAATCGAACGCGCGCCAACAGCATGGCAAAAATCGGGGCTAGAGTGGTTATGGCGGATTGTTCAAGAACCAGCATTATGGAAACGTTATGTTGGGGATGGCGCTAAAGCGGTCTGGATGCTTCTGAGTCGAATCTTGCCATTCTTGATATATCGCCAAATTTTCCGTTGGTCTGGAACAGCGAAAAAAGCCCTTAAGATTGAGTTGACTGAGCACAATGACCGGCTAATTCTGTCGGGCGCTCTGGATAGCCAAGGTGTTGAATTGCTGGAGCGAGAATTGGCTAAGCACTTTGCTGAGCGAGAGCATGTCACACTCACATTGGATCTAAAAGCCCTGCAGTATGCCGATCTTCGTGGACTTGCTTATCTCGTGTCGTTATCAGGTAGAGTCAAGCGTTCAGGATGTAGTGTTGCTTTGGTTAACACCTCTCTGCAACTAATGCGCCTAGCAAGATTGGCTGGTATTCCGGCCCATTTCAAGTTAACCTCGCGCAATACAGCTGAACGCAACATACAAGGAGATAAAGTTGTTGACTAGCAGACACTTATGGGTGGCAGGGGGCATGGTTTTGCTTGCTGTCATTGCCTACTGGAACGGACTAGCCGAAGCCGTTCACCGCTGGGGCAACCAAGAAGAATATAGTCATGGCTATCTTATCCCTTGGTTACTGCCTACATTCTCTGGGAAAAACGCGATGTAATTACCCGGGCGATGGGGCCACCAATGTGGTCGGGGTTGTTGCTGATACTGGCAGCTATTCTTATCTACATCGTTGGTGAAATCAGTGCCTTGTTTTTACTGATGCATTATTCGTTTGTGATGGTGCTAATCGGCATTTCTATGCTGGTCGTTGGTCAGGCGACACGTTATACACTGGCTCCAATCCTGCTCCTTCTGTTTGCCATTCCACTGCCTTACGTTATCGAAGTCCAGCTAACAGCCGGGTTACAGTTATTTTCATCCTGGCTGGGCGTGCAGTTCATTCGTCTGTTTCAAATTCCGGTTTTTCTAGAAGGCAATATCATTGACTTGGGTATATACCAGCTGCAGGTGGTAGATGCATGTAGTGGACTGCGTTACTTGTTTCCACTGATGAGCCTTGGCTTTATTGCTGCGTATTTTTATCAGGCCGCTTTCTGGAAGCGGGCAGTTGTATTTTTGGCAACGATTCCCATTACCATTTTGATGAACAGTTTCCGTATCGGCATGATCGGTGTGCTGGTGGATAATTTTGGCATTTCGATGGCTGAGGGCTTCCTGCACGACTTTGAAGGCTGGATTATCTTCATGGCCTGTGCGGCCATTCTGGCTTTGCTGATATGGGTCATGGAAAAAATAACCAATCCAAATGCCAGTCTGGCGAGTGTTTTTGGTGTCGTTGATGCCTCTAAATTGAACATAAAACAATACCAGGGTGCCTATACATTCTCACTCAAACCAGCGCTGATAGCTTCTGTGGTGTTGCTGTTGGCATTGGGTCTGACGCGAGCGGTCGAGTCCAGAACTGAGTTTGTGCCAGATTATCCCGCATTTGTGAATTTTCCAACCCAGTTGGGGGAATGGCGTGGACAGCATGAAAGTATGGAGCAGCGGGTCATTGATGCACTTAAGCTGTCTGACTATGTCATGGCGAATTATGTAAGTGAAAACAATGAGATGGTGAACTTTTATGTGGCTTACTATGAGTCACAACGCAAAGGTGTCTCACCGCATTCACCACGAGTCTGTATCCCCGGTGGCGGTTGGGAAATATCCAGATTGCAACGTATCGAGGCACATGGGCAGCCTGCCAATCGTGTCATCATTCAGCGGGGTGTCGAACAGCAGGTGGTTTATTACTGGTTTGCAGGACGAGGCCGAAATGTGGCCAATGAATACCTCAATAAATGGTATCTGTTCCGTGATTCGATTTTTGAAAACCGTTCTGATGGTGCGCTGGTTCGTCTTGTTACCGGAGTAGGGCCGGGGGAGACTCTGGAAGATGCTGATGCACGAATACTGGACTTTTTATCCAAGGTTCAACCGGAACTCGATAACTTTATAGTCAATTAGGGATTAGACATGAACAAGTTCAAGAAAACAGTACTGGCGAGTGTGCTTGCGCTCGCTATGGTGGGATGTGGTTCGGCAGAAGATTCTGCTGCCAACTTTGTAGAGAGTGGTAATACTTTTCTTGAAGACGGTAATGTTGAACGCGCTCGTGTGCAGTACCGTAATGCCCTACAGATTGATCCAAGACTGGCCGAACCCTATTACCGACTCGCCCTGATTGATGAAAAATCGCAAAACTGGCGAGGCATGTACGCTAACTTGAGCACCGCTGAAGCCCTGAATCCCGAATATACCGAAGTGCTGATCAAGTTAGGGCAAATGTACCTGTTGTCGAATGTATTCGATGAGGCGATGAAGCGCGCAGAACAGGTGTTGGCACTAGAGCCTGACAATATTGAAGGACTTGCTCTGATGGCAACTATCTACATCAGACAAGAAAACTTTGGCTCTGCCTCGGTAGAACTTGATAAGGCCTTGGCGCTCGCTCCGGATGATCTCAATATTCGCATGTTGGAAGTGACGCTGCTTAACGAGCGAGGTGATCGGCAACGTGCAATGGAGGCAATGGAAAAGTTGATTGATCTGCATCCAGATGCTTCTCCTCTCTACCTGCAATACCTGACTATGCTGGAACAACGTCGCAGGTACGAAGACATGAGCAAGGTTTACCAGAAGCTTGCAGAAATGTATCCAGAAGAGCGCTGGGTTGTTCAGTCGCATGCACAACTGCTGAATGGTGTTTTGCGACGACATGATGACGCGATGCAGACATTGGCTGCATTTGTTGAACGTAACCCTGATGATGTTGAAGCAAAGCTGTTGCATGTTGGGCTTGCCAGAACTGTCAATTCTGCACAAGGCGTATCACTTCTGGACAGCTATATCGAGCAATATCCCAATAGTACAGAGCTTAGATTTGCCCGCGTGGAAGTGTTATTGGCTGACGGTAGAACTGAAGAGGTGATTCAGGATCTGAACAGGCTAATCGAAACTGAGGGGCAGAGTGAATTGGCATCGATGGCACGAGTTTCTCTTGCTGGTATCCGGGCAAGAGCAGGGGATTTAGATGCTGCAAACCGCTTGGTGAATGAGGTGCTTGGCTACTCATCGGATGATGTACCTGCTTTGATTATGCGTGCTCGCTTGAGTATGCAGCAGCAAAGACTTGATGACGCCACCACCGACTTGCGACTGGCTATCCGCAATAATCCAGACTCTGATGAAGCGCTGGTGCTTTTGGCCCAGGCATATGCAATGAGCGGTTCGCAACAGCTTGCCGCAGATACATTCCGCCGTGCATTGACGGCGAACCCTCAAAATCAGGCTGCGGCACTTGCCGTTGCCGAAACACATGTTAGAAACGGCGATATTGAGCGTGCCGAACAAGTTCTGACAACTGCTATGCTGGGCAGCACGGATGTCAATTCGCTGCTTCAGGCGCAATTGCAAGTTCGCCTGGCAGGTCAGAATTGGGAGGGTTCAAGAGAAATAATCGAGCGTCTTAGACAGACAGGAGAAGTCTTGCCAGCGGAGATGGCCTTATTATCGGGACAGATGCATCTCGGCATGCAGAACTACACCTCTGCCATTGAAGAGTTTGAGCTTGCGCTGTCTCAAGAGCCGGGAATGATTTCCGCGCTTCAAGGATTAGTGAATGCACATCTTGCTTTGAATCAGCTTGATGAACTGTTGGCCTATATGAATAACCACCTTGAGAAAAACCCGGATCAAATTGGTGCTTATGGTGTGAAGGCTACTTTACTTCGAAATCAACAGGATCTCGAGGCTGCAAAAGCAACTGTTCAACAAGGACTCTCGATGCGAAGTGATTGGGTCCCCGGTTATAGCTTGTTAGCGTCACTGCACATTCAAGGCGGTGATCCAGAAATCGCAATTGATACCTACAAACGCGGTTTAGCTGAAGTACCTGAAGACAATATGCTGACAATGCAGCTAGCCTCAGCCTATTACACAGTCGGTAACTATGATGCTGCAAAAGCCGCCTATGAAGAAGTGTTGTCACGCAACCCTGATGTGGAGCCTGTGATTAATAATCTGGCGGTTATGTTGTTGGATAACTATGGGACTGATGCGAATAAACGGCGAGCCCTGGAAATGGTTGAGCGTTTCCGCGACTCTGATCAGCCGTATTTTCTTGATACTTACGCATGGGCACAGATCAATGCTGGAAATTATCAGCTGGCATTTCCAGCGCTCAGTCGCGCGATTTCATTAGATAGCTCTGTGCCGGTATTTCATTTCCACATGGCTGTCCTGCAACATCGCATGGAGGATAGCTCAAGAGCACAAGAAGCGCTTAATAGAGCCGAGCAGATGGCAAGAGAGGCCAATGACCAGCGCTTGATGCAGAGAATCGATAAATTCAAGCAAGAGACCGGCATCTGATTGTTAATCAGTTCCGCTACAAAGCCTCGACAGCAATGTCGGGGCTTTTTTGTTTGCAAAACAGAAATTTCAGCCACAAAAAAACGGGCAGAAGCCCGTTTTGATGTAATTGGCGGAGGGTCAGGGATTTGAACCCTGGATGGTCGTTAAACCATGCCGGTTTTCAAGACCGGTGCATTCAACCGCTCTGCCAACCCTCCAAGACGGCGTATGATACTGGGATTGCTCGCTACTGACAACCAACAAATCGGAAAAAAACATAAAGGTTCGGTTTTGCTTGCCAAGCAGAACCAATAAGGTACGATGTTGTCTATTGCGCTGACGCAAGTTAATCATCAACACAAGATGGAGAAGCACTGATGAATTATGATGCTCAATCGACTGCAACTCGTTCGCAGCAGTCTGTCCTTCAAACCAATAAACTGTTGAGAAATACCTACAGTTTGCTGGCTATGACGCTGGTATTCAGCGGCTTTACTGCCGGTTTGTCGATGATGTTCAATCTGCCACATCCAGGTCTGCTGATTACCCTGGTGGGTTATTTCGGTCTGTTGTTTCTGACGGCCAAACTTCGTAACAGCGTATGGGGTCTGGCGTCTGTATTCGCACTGACCGGTTTTATGGGCTTGACCCTGGGGCCGATTGTCAATGCTTACCTTGGTATGCCAAATGGCTCTGAAATCGTCATGCAGGCGATGGTTGGCACTGGTGTGATCTTCTTTGCGCTGTCTGCTTATGCCATCAAGTCTGAAAAAGATTTCAGCTTTATGGGTAGCTTCCTGATGGTGGGTATTCTGGTCGCGTTTCTTGCGGGACTGTCTGCTTACTTCTTCAGCATGCCTGGCCTGGCACTGGCGGTTTCAGCGATGTTTGTTCTGCTGATGGCGGGGCTTATCCTTTACCAAACCAGTGAAATTATTCACGGTGGTGAGACCAACTACATCATGGCCACTGTGACGCTGTATGTCAGCATCTACAATCTGTTCCTCAGCCTGATGCATCTGATCGGTGCTTTTTCAGGTAATGACTGACATTACAGCTAATGTTGTGAACAAGCCCCGTTTATCGGGGCTTGTTTGTATATAGAGGTTGAAAAGTGAAAATTAATCTTGGTAAAAAAGATCGGCAAATACGCATTGTCCTCGGCAGCGTTATAATGATTGTTGCCATTGTCTACCAGAGCTGGTGGGCATTGCTGGGTTTTGCCTTGTTGTTAAATGGTTTGACTGGCCGCTGCGGTGGCTATGCGCTGTTGGGTATTTCTACTGCTGAAAAATCATGCGACCTGCCAAAAAAGAATGACACAGTCTGACTCTTGGATACTCGATGACTGACAAAAGCACCTCACTGATAGACAAATTTGGCCGTAAGGTCAGTTACGTTCGCATGTCGATCACCGATCGTTGCGATTTTCGCTGTGTCTATTGCATGGATGAAGAGATGACATTCATGCCACGTGAGCAACTGCTGACACTGGAAGAAATCGTCTTTCTGCTGCGTGCGTTTTGTGAGCTTGGCGTTGAAAAAATCCGTATCACCGGTGGTGAGCCACTGGTCAGGCGTAATGTGAACTGGCTTTTTGAGCAGCTGGGCGAGCTTAAACAGAACACTACGCTTAAAGAACTGAATCTCACTACCAACGGTTCTCAATTGCCCAAATACGCAAAGCAAATGTTTGATGCCGGTGTGGATCGCATCAATATTAGCCTTGACTCCCTGCAAGCAGATCGTTTTCATGAGCTGACCCGAACGGGCGAATTACAGAGTGTGCTGGATGGTATTGAGGCTGCCAAAGCTGCAGGCTTTAAACGCATCAAATTAAATGCGGTCATCATGAAAGGCCGCAATGATGACGAAATCATCGATCTGGCTGAATTTGCGATTGCCAATGGACTGGATATTTCATACATAGAAGAAATGCCGCTCGGCCATGTTGCTCACGCCAGAAGCGAAAGTTTTTGCAGCAGTGATGAGGTTTTACAAGTTCTAAAAACGCGTTTTGACTTGCAATCCAGCATTGCCAACACCGGCGGTCCATCGCGTTACTTCCAGGTAGCAGGCACTGAGCGCAGAATTGGTTTTATCTCTCCGCATAGTCATAACTTCTGTGACAGCTGTAACAGGGTGCGTGTTACCACTGAGGGCAGATTACTGTTATGTCTGGGGCAGGAACACTCAATGGATTTGCGTCACATCATTCGTGCGCACCCCGGAGACATTGAGCGACTTAAACAGGCCATCATTGCCTCTATGGATATCAAACCCAAGGGACATGATTTTGACATCAAGGCGCAGCCTGTCATTTTCAGACATATGAGTGTGACCGGTGGCTGATCACAGTATCGTGTTGTCTGATGCCGGTATCCATCAACTGCATCAGACCACAGTGCTAGATGAAACAGGCCAACCGCGCGAAGTTTCATTGACCGGCGAGCGGCCACTGACCATCTATCTGGACAAAAAAGAAATTGTCACGCTGATGACTCTGGGACAAGCCCCGGAAATGTTGGTGCTTGGCTATCTTCGCAATCAAGGACTGGTGGATAGCATCGACCATATCGCCTCGGTGCAGGTCGATTGGGATGTTGAAGCAGCTGTTGTGACTACATATCAATCTAAAGACAATCTCGACCAGTTGATGTCTCGCCGCACAGTCACCAGTGGCTGTGGCCAGGGCACCATGTTTGGCAATGTGATGACTTCGCTCGACAACCTCAAAATCGACTGTCGGCCATTCTCTGCTCAAGATATCTATGATGTTTTGTCCCGGTTATCTGAATACAACGAGATCTACAAACAAGCCGGTGCTGTGCATGGATGTGCTTTATGTTCGGTACAAAAAATCGAGATTTTTATTGAAGATGTCGGTCGCCATAACGCAGTGGATGCTATCTCTGGATGGATGTGGCTGAACAACGTTGCCGGTGACGATAAAGTCTTCTATACCACGGGGCGTTTGACCTCTGAGATGGTCATCAAAGTTGCCCAAATGCAAGTGCCGCTGCTGTTGTCACGCTCCGGCGTTACCGAGATGGGCCTTGCCATCGCCAAACGACTTGGTATTGGCATGGTGGCTCGTGCTAAAGGTAAACACTTTCTGGTCTATAGCGGGCAGGATCGTTTTAACTACTAGTGTAATCTTGCGATTCAGTCCTTTATGTCTGTCGTCATTCTGGTGCCCAATACCCGCCATTCTCGGCCCATTTCTCGTCATTACCGCGCTAAATTTCCATCATTATCCCGTCATTCCCGCGCATGCGGGAATCTATTGAGGCCGTGCGGAGATTCCGGACAAATGCTGCGCATTTTCCGGAATGACGGCACTTCGTTATTCCCACCCTAATCCCGTCATACCCGCGCATGCGGGAATCTATTGAGGCCGTGCGGAGATTCCGGACAAACGCTGAGCGTTTTCCGGAATGACGGCTCTTCGTCTTACCCGCGCCGAATTACCATCATTCCCGTCCCAAGATCTCCTGATTCCCACCCTTGTCGCGTCATTCTCGCGCATGCGGGAATCTGTTGAGGCCGTGCAGAGATTCCGGACAAATGCTGCGCATTTTCCGGAATGACGGTTCTTCGTCTTCCCCGAGCCTAATTCCCGTCATTCTCGCGCATGCGGGAATCTATTGAGGCCGTGCAGAGATTCCGGACAAACGCTGCGCGTTTTCCGGAATGACGGCACTTAGTTTTACCCGCGCCGAATTACCATCATTCCCGTCCCAAGAGTTCGTGATTCCCATACTTATCCCGTCATTCCCGCGCAGGCGGGAATCTATTGAGGCCGTGCAGAGATTCCAGACAAAAGCTGAGCTGCACGCTTTTGGAATCAGGTACGTACTCACAGTAAATCCGAATACAAGTCACGCCAATCCGCATTTAACTTCTCAATGAGATTGATCTTCCACTCGCGGCGCCATTTTTTGATCTGTTTTTCCCTGGAAATGGCTCCAATCATCGAGTCATGAAGTTCAAAATAGACAAGTTGGTGTAGTCGGTATTTTTGTGTAAACCCCTCTACGACGTTGTTTTTGTGTTCCCATACACGCTTGATTAGGTGGCTTGTGACGCCGACATAGAGCGTTCCATTGCGTTTATTTGTCATGATGTAGATGGCTGGTTGTTTCATTTATGTCCTTATAATTGAAACTAGGTAGCGATTTGATATTACCGCCAATTTGACACTGTCGTCACGGGAGTCTGCAAAGGCCGTGCAGAGATTCCGGACAAACGCTGCGCATTTTCCGGAATGACGGTTCTTCGTCATTCCCGCCCTTATCCCGTCATTCTCGCGCATGCGGGAATCTATTGAGGCCGTGCAGAGATTCCGGATAAACGCTGCGCGTTTTCCGGAATGACGGGGTGGGGGGGCGTTTCCCAGAATGACAACATGGTTGCCGGTTTTCAAAGTGACGGGAAGGAGTTCAACACCTCTCTGGGGGCACAACCGCACGGGCAAATTTCCCGCTAGCTACTGAGAAGGACTCTTCCGGCTCTTAGGTTGTCATAATAAGGCGTTAATTGATTCAGGAGTCTGTGATGTATTCAGTAAAACTTCCAATTGCTATTTTTGCTGCTGCTTTGATGAGCATTGCTATGGTGGCTCAGGCAGAAAGTGCGGATAAACACGCGCATTCCACTTTGGTACTTGATATCAAAATTACTGGTGACAGTAGTGTGGCGGGCGATGCTGAGGATAATTTGCTGAAGATTGCCAAGTTCAGTGAACATTTGCGTCAGGAGCTGCAAGACAAGACACGTTTTGTAGTGATTGATGATGCTGATGACATGGCAAAAGTGGCTGCGGCAGCTGAGAATGAAGATTTACACCGTTGTAATGGCTGCGAGAGAGCCTTGGCGCGTGAAGTGGGGGCGGGGTATGTGATGCTGCCGAGTGTTTTTAGAATGAGTCATCTGATTTCAACATTGCATATTGAAGTTACTGATGCTGAAAGCGGTACGCTGCTGAAACGTAAAGCTTATGATTTTCGAGGCAACACGGATAATGCCTGGGAGCGGGCGATTCGTTACGCAATTCGGGATCTGGAGCAATGGCAACCTCGGTAAGTTGACCGAGTGACGACTCTCGAGCTTTAACCGCTAGCTTACATCCTGTTTTCGCCGAAGTAATACATAGAGTGCGCCAGTGCCGCCATCTTCAATGGTGGCAGAGTGGAAAGCCAGAATGGCGGGATGTTGCCGTAACCACTGGTTCAGGTGGCTTTTCAACACGGGCTTGTGCTCTCGAGAGCTCCAGCCTTTGCCATGAATCAGCCGCACGCAGCGGATCTGCTGCAGCTGACATTGTTGGATAAAATCTGCCAATGTCATGCGGGCGGCGTCCAGGGTCAGACCATGCAGATCAAGCTCAGCTTCGAGATGAATGCGTCCTGTTCTGAGCTTGGAAAACAGCCGGTGTTGAACACCTTCTCCCTGATAAGACAGGGTTTCTTCATTACCCACCAGTTCAGCTTCGACCAGCGTTGAGAACGGATCCTCCAAACGTGGTGTTTGACTGGCCGTGCGCATCAGGCGCACAGATGTTTTTTGTGGCGTTTCTATCTGCGCCCGGTTTTGACGCAGTGGCTGAGCATCTTTGACTTCTTGTCGAAAAAGCGCAAAGTCATCGTCATTATCGGTTTCGTTGTCAGCCATGGGTGAAGTGATTTTTGCCTGTTATGTGCACAAAAGCCCATGATAACACTGTGACTTGGGTTGACTGCTTTGTTGAGGCATAGATTTGCCTAAAGTGTGCACATCTATTAACATCGTCGCTACTTGTCGGGGTGCCATTAAGTTGGCTGAGATGAAACCCGTTGAACCTGAAGAGGCTAGAACCTCCGTAGGAAACAAGGCGGATTGCCGGTCCGTTTTATTTTGACAACACCGGAATAACGATCCAATTTCTTGTTCGCTGACGCGCAACGTTTCATTTCCCCCGATCTTTTCAAAGCGAGGGGAAAACAACATGTCAGCCAATCCAAAAGTTATCGATATCAGCCAACGTAGCGGCATCAGTACTGCGCCGTTACCTGGTAGTCAAAAAGTTTATGTTCGTGGCAGCCGTGATGACATTCGTGTGCCATTTCGTGAAATCAACCTGACAGATACACCCAACAAAGATCCAAATCTGCCCGGTACGCCCAACGAGCCAGTGTTGGTGTATGACACATCAGGTATTTACACTGACCCACAGGCAAAAATTGATATCGAGGCTGGCCTGCCAGTCATTCGTCAAGCCTGGATTGATGGCCGCGATGATACCGAACAACTCGATGCATTCACCTCAAAATACACACGCGAGCAGGATGACCAAAAGTTTGATATTCCACTGTTTGTAAACCGTCGTCTGCCACGCCGTGCCAAGCCGGGCAAAAACGTCTCTCAGATGCACTATGCGCGTCAGGGAATGATTACCCCGGAAATGGAATACATCGCCATCCGTGAGAGCATGGGGCGCGCTGCGTTACAGGCAGAAGGAAAACTGCCGGAAGGAATGAGCAATCACATCACCCCCGAATTTGTCCGTAAGGAAGTGGCAGAAGGTCGGGCGATCATTCCAGCGAATATCAATCACCCTGAAGCTGAACCGATGATCATCGGCCGCAACTTTCTGGTCAAAATCAACGCCAACATCGGTAATTCGGCAACCACTTCTTCCATTGAAGAAGAAGTCGAAAAAATGGTCTGGAGCACACGCTGGGGCGGTGACACCATCATGGATTTGTCAACCGGTAAACATATTCACCAGACTCGCGAGTGGATTATTCGTAACTCCCCGGTTCCGGTAGGCACGGTGCCCATCTATCAGGCATTGGAAAAGGTCAACGGTGTTGCTGAGGATCTTACCTGGGAAGTGTTCCGCGATACCCTGATTGAACAGGCCGAGCAGGGGGTTGATTACTTCACTATTCATGCCGGTGTTCGTCTGGCACATATCCCGCTGACAGTGAACCGGACCACCGGCATTGTATCCCGTGGTGGTTCGATTATGGCTGCATGGTGTCTGGCACATCACGAGGAGAGCTTCCTCTACACCCATTTCGAAGAAATTTGTGAAATCATGAAAGCCTATGATGTTTCTTTTTCTTTGGGCGATGGTTTGCGTCCAGGCTCGCAGGCAGATGCCAATGATGAAGCCCAGTTTGCAGAGTTGAAAACACTCGGTGAATTAACGCAGATTGCCTGGAAGCATGATGTTCAGGTGATGATCGAAGGACCGGGTCACGTGCCGATGCACAAGATCAAAGAAAACATGGATCTGCAACTGGAATACTGTCACGAGGCACCTTTCTACACCTTGGGACCATTGGTCACGGATATCGCACCAGGTTACGACCACATCACTTCAGGCATTGGTGCGGCAATGATCGGTTGGTTTGGTACAGCAATGCTGTGTTATGTCACGCCTAAGGAACATCTGGGTTTGCCCAATAAAGATGACGTGAAGACCGGCATTATTACCTACAAAATTGCCGCGCATGCCGCAGACTTGGCAAAAGGTCATCCAGGCGCACAAATGCGTGACGATGCAATTTCCAAGGCGCGTTTTGAATTCCGTTGGGAAGATCAGTTCAATCTTGGTCTGGATCCGGATACTGCCCGTGAATTCCATGATGAAACATTGCCCCAGCCAAAAGCCAAGGTGGCGCACTTCTGTTCAATGTGTGGTCCTAAGTTCTGTTCGATGAAAATTTCGCACGACGTCAAGGAAGCCTTTGCCGAAAAATCCAAGGAGTTCAAGGATTCTGGTAGCAAGATTTACCAGCAGGTTTAAAGCAGATGCAGCGTTATCTGGTTTTTGGCAGCGGCCTGATTGGTCGTTTGCTGGCCTGGCGGTTGACCAGGGCGGGACATCAGGTGGATATATTATCCAGTGATGACCGCCTTGGCACCGATAGCGCTGGCTTTATTGCCGCTTCCATGATTGCGCCCTATACCGAGGCAGTATCTGCCGATAAATCGGTGCTGGAACTAGGCATGCGTTCATATGCCCTATGGCCCGTGTGGTTGTCTGAGTTGTCTGAAAGTATTTTTTTCAACAACAAAGGCACCCTGGTGGTGGCGCATCCGGGTGATAAGGCAGAAATGCAGCGCTATCAGCGCCGGGCAGATCATATTGTCGGGACATCGGCATACCAGTCGCTGGATCGAATCCAGCTTGAGGCTCGTGAACCAGAGCTGGCAGAGCGTTTTCAAGAGGCATTGTTTTTTGCCGATGAAGCCTGTCTTGATAACCGCCAGTTGTATCAAAAGCTGGGTGAGTTTCTCGAACAGAATTGTCATTGGCAACAAATCACCGCGGTTGAACATCTCAACGAGCAGGTTATTGATGAGCTGTGCCATCGCTATTTTTCGACAACATTGACGCACTATGATGCGGTATTGGATTGTCGTGGTAATGGTGCGCGAGCTGATATTGCCGACCTGCGCAGTGTGCGTGGAGAGGTGATACGAGTCCACGCACCGGCGGTTGATTTGCAGCATTGCATTCGACTGATGCATCCGCGCTATCCCTTCTATCTGGCGCCGCGCCCCAATCATGAATATGTCTTGGGTGCGACCGTGATAGAGAGCGCTGACAGATCCGAGTTAAGTGTACGCAGTGGCCTTGAATTGTTGTCGGCGCTTTACAGCCTGCATCCTGGATTTGCTGAAGCCAGAATTCTCGAGCTGCGAGCGCATTGCCGACCAGCATTGCTTGGACATTTGCCGGAAATTCGCCAGACCTCATGGGGATACCAGTTGAATGGCTTTTACCGACACGGCTATCTGTTTGGACCGGCGGTGATAGAGCGTTGCCTTGAGTCTCTGGGAATGAAAACACAGCCAATGTTATCGGGAGTCTGTGATGTCCACTGAAGCACAAAAAGCTACAAACACAATTGTTGTGAACGATAAGGCGATTCTGCTGGAGTCACCGGTGTCGTTGACGGAAGCGTTACAGATGGCGGAGCAAGCAGAGGGTCGTTATGTAGTGGTGTTAAATGACACTATCGTGCCACGCTCCGAACATCAAAGTGCAATGGTGAGGCCCGGAGACAAACTGGAAATCATCGCACCGATGAGTGGAGGTTAACATGCAGGCATCTAGCTGGCAGGTTTATGGTCAGACACTGAACAGTCGAATGTTTATCGGCACGGCCTTGTACTCTTCACCGCAGATCATGCTGGAGGCTATCAAGGCCTCGGGCGCCGAAGTAATTACGGTTTCACTGCGCCGTCAGTCAGCGGAACAGGCGCAAAGCGGTCAACAGTTTTGGCAGATGATAGAGTCGCTGGGCTGTCACTTACTGCCGAATACGGCGGGTTGTTACAGTGTCAAAGAGGCTGTGAGTACCGCACGCCTGGCCCGAGAATTGTTTGAAACAGATTGGATAAAGCTGGAGGTTATGGGTGACAGTTATAACTTGCAGCCAGACCCTTTTGCCTTGGTAGAAGCAACGCGAACACTGATTGCTGAAGGCTTTAAGGTATTCCCATATTGCACCGATGACTTAGTGCTCTGCCAAAGGCTGGCGGATTTGGGCTGTGAAGTGTTGATGCCCTGGGGCGCACCGATTGGCACCGGACAAGGTTTGCTTAATCCCTATGCGTTAACCACTCTCAGAAAGCGTCTGCCGGAGATGACTTTGCTGGTGGATGCAGGAATCGGCAAACCGTCTGATGCAGTTCAGGCAATGGAAATGGGCTATGACGGTATATTGTTGAATACTGCGGTAGCGGAAGCGCTTGAACCGGCGGTGATGGCCCAGGCTTTTGCGCAAGCGATTAATGCCGGAAGGCTGGCCTATGAGGGTGGCATCATGCCCAAACGAGATAACGCAAAACCCAGTACACCAACACTGGATCAACCCATCTGGCAGCAACATGTCAGCTAAACCGGCTGTTTTATTGATTGGCGGGGTTGACCCACAGGGTTGTGCAGGACTGACAGCGGATATTCAGACCGTCAGTCATCATGACTGTCATCCCGTACCGTTGGTGACTGCGCTGACCGAACAACGCAGTGACGGTCTGGTGAATCTTGGTGCACTGAGCGCTGAAGCCTTCCTCACCCAATATGAAAGCTGTGTGGCTGATTTTGATATTGCTGCAATAAAAATCGGCTTGATTCCAGATCGACACATCGCAGATTGCATTGTCAAAATTGTTGAGCGTCATCAAGTGCCGGTCATTCTTGATCCGGTGCTGGCGGCCAGTAGTGGTGGTTTGTCCATCGAACCCGAGGTCAGCGAAATTATTCGCAAGCAACTTCTGGGCAAAATCACACTGCTGACACCGAATCTGCCTGAACTCGGACGACTCAGTGCTGAAGTGCAGCCGATGGAGTTGGCGGCGCAACAGTTGCTCAATGAGGGACTTGCCGCCTGTCTGGTTAAAGGTGGCCATGCTGAAACTGCGTTTGCGACTGACTACTTCAGCAGTGCACAGACAACTTTTTATGTGTATCAACCGCGGCTGAAAAATCAGGTGAGGGGCACTGGCTGTGTGTTGGCCAGTAGTATCGCCAGTCAGTTGGCGCTGGGTCATGATCTTCGAGATGCCATCATCCTGGCTAAAGCATATTTAACCCGTGGCATTCGTGATGCGAATCAGCAAGGGCCCTATCATCTGGTGACGCATCATCGTCATCCTCTGACTATCAGCGATATACCCCGCTTGTGTTATCGGGCTGATCTTATCGGCAAGCATTTTGATTTTCCTGCCTGTCCGAAAAATCTTGGCGTTTACCCAGTCGTAGACAGTGCAGACTGGGTCGAAAGGCTACTGACAATTGGTGTCAAAACCATTCAACTGCGTATCAAAGACAAAGCAACCGCCAAAACGCGTAGCGAAATCTTTGACGCCGTGGCAACCAGCCAACAGCATCATGAGGTTAGTTTTTTTGTCAATGATCACTGGCAGATGGCAATTGAGGCGGGCGCCTATGGTGTTCATCTGGGACAGGAAGATCTGCATGATGCCAACTTACTGGAAATTGAACAGTCTGGTTTGAGATTAGGAGTATCGACGCATTCATACTGGGAGTTGGCGCGTGCGCTGGCGCTTAATCCCAGCTATATCGCACTGGGGCCGGTTTATCCCACTACGAGTAAACAGATGCCGTGGGCGCCGCAGGGTATCGAGCGACTGCAACAGTGGCAGTCGATACTCGCCGATCAGTACCCATTGGTGGCGATTGGCGGTATTGATGTGCCTCGGGCCAGAATACTCAAGCAGACGGGCGTGAATTCGGTGGCAATGATCTCGGCAATTACCCAGGCGGATGATTATCAGTCAGTCACTCGTGAGCTGGTGCATTTGTGGGCCGATCATCATCTGTGATGATTTCTGACTCCAGAGCCCGGATTTCAGTAATGTATCAGACTGTTTAACGAGTAACTTTCGAGTTGTTTGCGTCCATTGAGTGGCATGATTTCCAGCAGAAAACTACAGCCGACAATCTCACCGCCAAGTTGTTCGACAAGTTGGCAACTGGCTCGCGCTGTACCGCCGGTGGCCAAAACATCATCAATCAACAATATTTTGTCGCCTGCGTTAATGGCATCAAGGTGAACTTCCAGCGTCGCAGAACCATACTCAAGCTGATAGTCTACCTTTCCGACCTGGTGAGGCAGTTTGCCGGGTTTTCTGAGCGGGATGAAACCTACGCCCAGCTCCCAGGCAGCCAGGCTGCCAAAAATAAAACCACGTGCTTCCATGCCCGCAACGGCCGTGATGTTGCCATCACGAAAAGGATCGACCATTGCCTGAACTGCTTGCTGTAACAGTGCATGATCGGCCAGCAAGGGCGTGATGTCTCGGAAGGTGACACCGGCTTGAGGAAAGTTTTCGATATCGCGAATTTTGCTTTTCAGAGTATTCATGCATGCTCGTTGAGATGGCGGTGGACGAAAGCTATTATAGCTTGCGACTGTTTATGATCGGTTGTTCTTTCACAGTCGTTGCTGTGAGAGATTAACTGACCCTAGTTAAATCCGGAGATAATCTGATTGTGAAATTTTCCATTAGAAAAGGCTTTACCGTATTGCTGACACCGTTGTTACTGACGGCTTGTTTCAGTTTTGGCGGTGGTGAAGAAAAACAGACTGTCGACAGTCAACAACCCAGGTTTTATGTCATGGATGTTGATCGGGGAAGTGTCAGTCCTCAGCAGGCGGTTGAACGCATTCTTTATCTGGCTGATATTTCTGTCAGCCCCCAGTTTGCGGGCAATACTCTGATGCTGCGTGTTGGTGATCAAGAATACGCTGCACAAGCAGGCCATGAATTTATTATCGATCCTCAGACGATGCTGGGTTCGCAACTGGAACGCTGGTTGCAAAAAACCGGTTTGTTTTCAAGAGTCATTCGTCAACCCAGTGACTCAGCTGACATGGTGATGGACGTTACCCTGACTGCTTTGTATGGTGAGAAACGTCAGCAGTTTTCTCCTGAGGCAGTCATTGAGATGCAGTTCTTTTTAAGCAGCAATACCGAGTCTGCCCGAAGACTGTTGTTCCAGACCGGCTTTCGTGTCGAGGTCGATATTGACGAAACCACGCCTGGCAAGACTGTTACCGGCCTGCAGCATGGCCTTGAAGAGATTCTGGTCGCATTGGAGCAGGATTTGAGCGATTATTTTTCCAGAGTGGATGCTCCCTAGTATACCCCTGATAAAGGTGCAGGAAATCGACGATAGTGCTATTATTGACGATTTCGTGACACCTATTATTTTTGGAAACAAAAAATGAGTGAAATTGCGCTGGAACTGGACTCCATTAGTATAGAAGAGGAGATGAAGCAATCCTACCTCGACTACGCAATGAGTGTCATTGTGGGTCGGGCTCTGCCAGATGTTCGTGATGGTCTAAAACCTGTACACCGTCGTGTGCTTTACGCGATGCGTGAGCTGGGTAATAGCTGGAACAGTCCTTATAAAAAATCAGCGCGTATTGTCGGTGATGTCATCGGTAAATATCACCCGCATGGCGATACCGCGGTCTATGACACCATGGTTCGGATGGCGCAGCCATTTTCGATGCGCTACATGCTGGTCGATGGTCAAGGTAACTTCGGTTCTGTCGATGGTGATCCACCTGCCGCGATGCGTTACACCGAAGTTCGCATGGCAAAAATTGCCCATGAAATGCTGGCAGATCTTGAAAAAGAAACCGTCGACTTCATTCCCAACTATGACGAATCAGAATCTGAACCGGCAGTGTTACCGACGCGGTTCCCTGCATTGCTGGTCAACGGCTCATCAGGTATTGCGGTCGGTATGGCGACCAATATTCCGCCACATAACCTGACAGAAATTCTCAATGCCTGTGTCGCAATGATCGATCAGCCAAGCATCAGCGTTGGTGAGTTGATGCAGCATGTGCCCGGACCTGATTTTCCGACTTCTGCCATCATCAACGGTGCCAGAGGCATTGCTGAGGCATACCAGACTGGTCGAGGCCGAGTGCACATTCGGGCCCGAGCTGACATTGAAACCAACGATGCCACGGGTCAGCAAAGCATTGTGGTTAAAGAACTGCCTTATCAGGTCAACAAGGCACGTCTGCTGGAAAAAATCGCTGAACTGGTTAAAGACAAGAAAATAGAAGGCATTTCCGCACTGCGTGATGAGTCCGACAAGGATGGCATGCGCATGGTCATCGTGCTGAAACGTGGCGAAGTACCGGAAGTTGTCCTGAACAATCTGTACCAGCAAACACAAATGCAAACCGTGTTTGGCATCAATATGGTGGCGATTGTCGATGGTCAGCCAAGAACGCTGAATCTGAAACAAATTCTCGAGGCCTTTATTCGTCATCGTCGCGAAGTGGTGACACGCCGTTCGATTTTTGAATTGCGTAAAGCCAGAGAACGTGCCCACATTCTGGAAGGTTTAGCGACAGCACTGGCCAATATTGATGAAGTGATCGAGCTCATCAAGGCGTCGCCAAGTCCGGCAGAAGCCAAGCAGGAATTGTTAAGCCGTGGTTGGCGTAGCGAGATGATTCTTGAGATGCTCGGTGCTGCTGGCGCTGAAGCTTCACGCCCTGAAGATCTGGCTGCTGAATTTGGTCTGGTGCAAGGGCAGTATCATCTGTCACCAGTTCAGGCTCAAGCCATCCTTGATATGCGTTTGCATCGCCTGACCGGTCTTGAGCAAGACAAAATTCTGCAGGAATACCGTGAAGTACTGGATCAAATTGCAGAATTGCTGGCAATTTTGAGTGATCCGGAAAACCTGATGGCGGTGATTCGTAAAGAGCTGGTCGCCATCAATGACGAATACGGTGATGCGCGCCGTACTGAAATTCTTGATGTGCATCTGGATCTGACACTGGAAGATTTGATCACCGAAGAAGAAATGGTGGTCACGCTGTCGCACGCTGGCTATGCCAAGATTCAGCAGCTGGATACCTATCAGGCACAGCGACGCGGCGGCAAAGGCAAATCCGCTACTTCGATGAAAGATGAAGACTTTATCGAACATCTGTTTATCGCCAACACTCACGATACCTTGTTGTGCTTCTCCAGCGCTGGCAAGGTTTACTGGAAAAAAGTCTACGAACTACCGCAAGGTGGTCGCAGTGCTCGAGGCAAGCCTATTGTTAACTTATTACCTCTCGACGAAGGTGAACGTATCAATGCGGTATTGCCGATTCGCGAGTTTGAAGCCGACAAGTTTATTTTCATGGCAACCGCTTCTGGCACTGTGAAGAAAACACCGCTGGTTGATTACTCGCGGCCTCGTGCTAACGGCATTATCGCAGTTGATCTGAAAGATGATGATCTACTGGTGGGTGTGGCGCTGACAGATGGTGCATCAGATGTCATGTTGTTCAGCAGCAACGGCAAAGTGATTCGTTTCCCGGAAACGGATGTGCGTTCGATGGGCCGTGTATCTCGTGGCGTTCGTGGTATGCGCATCAGTGATAGTGAACGCATCATTTCACTGATTATCGCCCAGCCCGATGGCGCCATTCTGACCGCCACAGAGTTTGGTTACGGAAAACGAACCAACCTTGAAGAMTASACTGA
>NZ_APHR01000002.1 GCF_000349205.1 Methylophaga lonarensis MPL
AGCCTCACCACCACCATGAGACCTTCTCAGCAGCAGCGGAGCTGGCAATTGAACACCTCACTCAGCGGATTACAGGAATATATTCTTCACGCAGCAGGTAGAGTTCACCCTTACCGGAGACTTTTTTGATATCACTGCTGACAATCTCGACTGACTCAACAATTGAAAGCAACGGAATAATGAACTTCTCGTAGCCAAGCGAGACGGTTTGACCATCCATAATGGCCAGCGTCAGTGGCAGTCGAATGGTAAATTTCGAGCCAACACCAGGCGCTGACTCAACCTCTACATAACCCCCGAGGCTCAGGATGTTTTTGCGCACCACATCCATGCCAACACCACGACCAGAAAGGTCGCTGACTGCTTCAGCAGTGGAGAATCCGGGCAGGAAAATAAGCTCATGAATCCTGTCTGCGGACAATTGCTCATCGGCACGGATCAAGCCGCGTTCAACCGCTTTTGCAAAAATTTTCTGCTCATTCAGGCCAGCACCATCATCGGTGATTTCAATGACAATATTGCCGCCTTGATGTGAAGCATGCAGATGCAAAACGCCTGTTTCAGACTTGCCGCAAGCCCGACGAACTTCGGGCAACTCCAGGCCATGGTCCATAGAGTTGCGCACCAGATGCACCAGCGGATCACTGATGCTCTCCATGACCGTTTTGTCCAGTTCAGTTTGTTCACCGGTGATTTTGAGTTCAACCTGCTTGCCGGTTTTCTCGCACAAATCATGCACCAGACGTGGAAAACGATTAAACACGAAGCTTATCGGCAACATGCGAATGCCCAGAATACCTTCCTGTAACTGCCGGGTATTCCTCTCTAGCTCAACCAGCCCATCTTTCAGTTGAGCCAGTTTTTCAGGGCTGAAATCTTCACCAATCTGTCCAAGCATGGATTGCGTGATCACCAGCTCACCCATCATATTGATCAGCGCATCAATTTTGTCGGTCGCGACTCGAATCGAAGCGACTGCCTGGGTTTGAGCTTGGCTCTGGCGCCCAGCCTCTGGACTGGCAGCGACTGTTACCGATGTGATTGTCGATGAAGACTGCTCAGGCAGATCAGTCACTACCGCAGGTGATGACGTCTGCGGTTCGACCTTTTCAATGGTCAGTTCGCAATCACCCTCAACCCACTCAAACACCTCATCAAGTGCGGGCTTGTCAAACTCGCCGTCAAGGTGCAATTGCCAATTCAGATAGAGGTTTTCTGGTTCCAGGTCAGCAAAATCCGGTAACGCAGCAGTATCCACGTTCACCGACATGTTGCCGAGTTGATTGAGCTCACGAAACATTCGAACCGGATCATTACCAGTGAACATCAAGTCGGCAAAAGGACTGAAGCTGATTTGCCAGCTATTACGCTCAGATCCATCCGAGTCGGCCGATGGGCTGAACGCCTGTGGCACAGTTTCACCGCTTGCAGTGTCATCCAGCAGGTTCTGCAGTTGTGTCGTCGCCTGCAATGTTTCCGCCTGGTCAAACTCCTCACCTGCCTGAACAGCCGATAACATACCTCTCAACACATCAACCGACTTCAACAATACACCGGTCAGCTCATTACTAATGGCTCGCTGCTCGTTACGAATCTCGTCAAGCAAGGTTTCCATCAGGTGAGTAAAAGACGAAATGGTATTAAAACCAAAAGTGCCCGCGCCCCCTTTGATGGAATGAGCCGCACGAAAGATAGTGTTGATGGCTTCTGAGCTGCTGTCCTGCGCCAGATTCAACAGGCCATTTTCCATCACATCCAGCCCTTCGAAGCTTTCTTCAAAGAACACTTGATGAAACTGGCTGACATCAATCGTCATGTCAGGGTCCCGATCCTGCCGCTAACCCAGCACCTTGGCCACCGTGGCCAGAAGCTGTTCCGGGTTGAAAGGTTTGACTAACCAGCCTGTAGCACCTGCCGCCCGACCTTCTTGTTTTTTATCAGTTCCAGCTTCTGTAGTGAGTATCAGGATCGGCGTAAATCGATACCCTGGCAATTGCCTGATCTCACGTGTCAGCGCCAGTCCATCCATCACCGGCATATTGACATCAGTCAATACCAGATCAAATGACTGCCCCTTGGCAATTTGCAATGCCTGCTGCCCATCGGCGGCTTCAGTGACCGAATGTCCGGCCGCTTTGAGTGTAAAAGCAACCATCTGCCTCATTGAAGCGGAATCGTCCACGGTTAGAATATTTGCCATTTAGCTGTCCTCTCGATGTCAGATATGTTGTTGTTGGATATTTATTTTTTCGGCAAGCCCCAATAACTCCAGACTTTCTTTTAGGGCCTGAGAAGGCTCCTGCCAGTCAATCGGTAATTGCTGCTGCGCACAGGCTTGAGCAAAAGCGAATACAAGTTGGGCCCCTGCGGCATCCACTCGTTGAAGATTCGCGCTGTTTATCGATACTGCCTCACCAGCGAGCAGCACTTCAAGCATACGCAGGTAACAGTCTGTTACCTCTGCGACGGTGAGCTTGTCACCCAACTCGATGGTGCTTAACGATGAATCTGTCATCAAGAGGCCTCTTTTCAAGCTGCGACTGAAATATTGTGCCAGCCTCTACTGGCTCAATCTGCCGCCGGCTGTCAGTTCAGCGGCGAATATTGCCGCTTTGATTACCGGTATTTGCGTGTCTCAATAGCCATATTTTCTCCAAGGTTATGATGGCTAACCTCAATGAAATATGGGCCTTGCCGACATTCACTCACCTCAAACTCTGACGAATTAATCACTGCTACGAAGCGATTGGCGTGAATGCTTGATACTAATTGCAGAGACTGTGCCAGCGATTGTGTTCTGGCAAGCTAACGAGGGATTCTTTTCCACAAAGCCATGGAGTGTTCATCGGCTTCTGATTGCTCCTTGCGAGACAACTGCTGCCGCTGCTCAATCTGATAACGAGTGACAAGCGTCTGCACCGCCTGCTCTCGCTGACGTTTCTCCTGCCAATGTTGTTGATGTTGATTAACGATTTTTCTGGAACGTTGAATTTGTTGTTCCTGGAGCGTGATTGCCTGATCGAGCTGTGCGAGGAATGCACGAAGTTCCAATGCTTTTTGAGCCGGCATGTGCATCGGGTCGGCACGTCTGAAACGCTGCAGGTATTCCTCACGATACTGGAGCAGGCTGTCCAGTTGCTGTTGATCCCGCTGCAACACCGCGTTCGCTTCTGCCAGGCCGCGTGCAGCTTGCTCCACCGCTTGCGAAGCCATTTTTACCACAGGTGATAATTTAGCAGCTCGATTCATCACTCAATTCTATAGTCTTTGAGCCTGACAGACACTGTTTTCAGTAAGACTCTAGAAGCCTGTGGAAACGGTATCAGGAAGATGACTACTTGGCGACATCAAGGCTTTTTCCAAGGCATCGCTACTCTGAGTCCAGTTGCGTGCTTCATGCATGGCTTGCTTCAGCATCGCCTGTAGCTGAGGATAAGCCGCAATGGCCTGATCAATAAAGGTATCGCTGCCAGAAGCATAGGCACCAATGTTGATGAGATCCTGATTCTGTCGATAGGTGGAGTAAATTTGCTTAAAAATCTGGGCTCGTCTCAAATGTTCAGCGCTGACCACTTGTGGCATCACCCGGCTGATGGAAGCCTCAATATCAATCGCTGGATAATGGCCTGATTCCGCCAGTTGCCGTGACAAGACAATGTGGCCATCCAGTATCGCACGCGCAGCATCTGCCACAGGATCCTGCTGATCATCACCTTCAGTCAGAACTGTGTAGACTGCGGTTATCGCGCCGCCCCCCCTCGGGGCCGTTGCCAGCACGTTCTACCAGTTGAGGCAGCAGCGCAAATACCGAAGGTGGATAGCCTTTGGTCGCAGGAGGCTCACCAATAGCCAAAGCGATTTCTCGCTGTGCCTGTGCATAGCGTGTCAAAGAATCCATCAGCAACAAGACCTGCTTGCCCTGATCACGGAAATACTCAGCGATACTGGTAGCCAGCATCGCGCCATGCAACCGCATCAGTGGTGAGTGATCGGCCGGAGAAGCCACCACAACTGAACGAGACAGTCCCTGTTCACCGAGAATATCTTCGATAAATTCCTTGACCTCTCGGCCACGCTCACCGATCAGTCCGACCACAATGACATCGGCTTCAGTAAAGCGAGTCATCATGCCAAGCAATACACTCTTTCCGACACCACTACCGGCAAACAGCCCCAGTCGCTGGCCACGACCAACGGTTAACAGGGCGTTGATTGCCTGTACCCCGACATCAAGGTGCTCTCTGACAGGTGAGCGCGCCAAGGGGTTGACCTGCTGTCCATGTAAAGGCTGTTTATCATGAACATTAAGCGGACCTTTGCCATCCAATGGTTTGCCTGCCCCATCCACCACTCGTCCAAGCAATGCTTCACCGACCGGCACCATTGAATCATTGCGGATGGGGCGAACCCGGGCATTGGGCACCAGTCCTCGGATATCCCCAGTCGGCATCAGAAACAGGGTTTGATCATGAAAGCCCACCACCTCGGCTTCAATAGTGCCGCCATGATGGCTATGAATTTCACAGCGGCTGCCGACCGGGGCCTGAAAACCGACCGCTTCGAGCGTCAATCCGACCATGCGGGTCAGACGCCCTTCGGCAACCGTCAAGGATTGAGGATCAACCTGCTGTAGTTTGTGTTCAAACTGCTTGATTTTTGCCTGCAGCCGATGATGCTGTTCACTGCGCAGGGTCATGATGTCGAGCCTCCCCCCAGACAGCTTGAATCAGACTGTTCAGGCGAGCTTCTACCGTGGCATCAATACTGGTATCTGCGGTTTCGAGCCGCACACCGCCTCGTGTCAGCAGCGGATCTTCAATCCAGTGCCACTTTTGCTCATCTTGCTGAATTGAGAATGCACCCTGAAGAATTTCCAGATCCAGTGGATGCACATAAACCTTGAGCTTACGTTCACTCAATGGCAATGCAGTCAATGCTGAACGCATCGCTGCGACGACTTGATCAGGCTGAGTGCTCAATTCACGACGAACCAGTTGCTTAGCCATCAAAATGACCATTTGCACCAGATCCTGCTCCATGGTTTCGTGCAGCGATTCCAGCGGTTGCGCTAAAAAGTCCACAATGGACTGCAGGTGTTCAATCCGTTGCTTGATTTCATTTTCTGCAGCCTTGAGTCCCGCGCTGAACCCAGCTTGATGGCCTGATTCATACCCCGCTTTGTAGCCTTCTTCCTCAGCCTGCTTTTGCAGCGACTCCAGTGCTTCAATATTGAGGAGGCTCTGTGCTTGTTCTTTTTCGGCATCATCAGCAGATAACACTCTGGGGGCTTGCCAGCGCTTGTAAGCATTGGCTAGTTCTTCTGCCGATAAAACATCCGGTAGTTCGGTCAATAACTCATCAGATGAAGTCATCGCCAGCCCCACCGCCCAGCATGATATCGCCTCTGTCGGCCAGACTTCTTGCTGTAGCCAGAATCGCTTTTTGGGCAGTTTCTACGTCACTGACGCGCACTGGTCCCATTGCTTCAAGATCGTCACGCATCATTTCGGCAGCGCGTTGTGACATATTGCGCAGGAATTTTTCTTTGAGGTTTTCATCTGCACCTTTAAGTGCCAGTTGCAGTTGATCCGTCTGAATTTCTCGCATCAAGGTTTGCATGCCACGGTCGTCGACATCAATCAGATTCTCGAACACAAACATCAAGTCTTCGATGTTCTGCCCCAAGTCAGGCTCAGCTTCCTTAATTTTCTCCATGATTGCCGCTTCGCGGGCGCTTTCGACAAAGTTGAGAATATCAGCAGCCGTTTTGGGGCCACCCACCGTCGTGGTCTGAGTACCGGCATTACCACTGAACTGACGTTCGAGAATGTCATTTAATTCGTTGAGTGCAGATGGTTGAACACCGTCGAGTGTAGCAATCCGCAAGAGCACGCCCGCCTGATCCCGTTCAGGGAACATCGACAACACCTGCGCCGCCTGATCAGCTTCCAGAAATGAGCAGACAATTGCGATGATTTGCGGGTGTTCCAGCCGGATAACTTCATAAATACCGCGAGGATCCATCCATTTGAGCTGTTCCAGGCCACTGGTATTTCCACCCGAAAGGATCCTGTCCAGAATACTTCCAGCCCGATCTTCTCCCAGTGCCCCTACCAGCATCTTGCGCACATAATCGTGGGAGCCGATACCGAGTCCGGTCTCCTGCTCAACGGTACTGACAAAAGTGTCGAGCACTGATTTGACTTCTTCCCTGGTGACATTGGCAAGTGTGGCCATGGCCGTGCCGACTTTTTGTACTTCCTTGGGGTTCATGTGCCGCAACACCAGTGCCGCATCTTCTTCCCCCAGGGAACGGAGGAAGACTGCGGCTCTTTCTGTACCTGTCAGTTTACGGCTTTGCTCGGCCATTATGCGTCACTCGCTGTCCAGTTTTTGACTACTTGTGCAACCAATGCAGGATCTTGTTGCACCAGACTGCGTACATTATCAAGTTGCTTTTCCATTGTCTCTGAACCTGTCGTCAGTTTAGCAATCTCGTCACCCCCGGCGCCAGCAGCGGCAGCAACCTGAGCGGTCAGACTATCCTGATCGCCTTCTGCAGTGCGCTGACCCGCAGGTGCTTTGTTGAGATCACGAAACGCTGGACGAAGCACACCAAATATCAGGAACAATACAACCATGGCACCGAGTACTTGCTTGGCAATATCCCATGCCCAGGCTTGCTGCCAGATCGGAACCGATGGCAATGGTTCGATTTCGGTCTCCATGAAAGGCGCATTGACCACATTTAGGCTGTCACCCCGGGCCACATTGAAGCCAACCGCATCCATGACCAAGGCGTTGATTCTATCCATCTCGGTCTCGCTCAATGGTTCTGAGACGACATTTCCACCAGCATCAACTGTTCTGCGCTCGTCAATCAACACCGCAACGCTCAGCTTTCTGACAGCTCCAGGTGCCAGGCGACTGTGACTAATCGTACGGTCGAGTTCAAAGTTCCGGGTTGACTGTCTGCTGGAACTACCGGGAATCACTTGCTGAGCCGCTTCCTCACCCTCAGGTGGCAAAGCTTGTTCAGGTGCAATGCCGCCACCTGGAGGTTGGTTTGCCAATGCGCCGGGCACACCCAACGGACCGCCAGCACCTACACGCTCATCTTCTCGCAATTGTTCGCTTCGCAGTGCGGCCAGATCCGGATTGTAACTCTCGTGAGTCTGCTCTGTAACTGTGAAATCAACATCAGCAACTACCTGAGCTCTGACGCCACCCATACCAGCAATCGGCATCAAAATATTTTCAATCCGCTGGATATAGAGTTGCTCGAGCTTTTGGGTGTATTCCAGCTGACTGTCGCTCATTGCGATGGTGCTGTCGCGTTGTGGTTGTGTTAACAAATTACCTCGCTGATCAACCACAGTGACGTCACTGCTGGTCATGTCCGAGACACTGGAGGCAACCATATGGGTGATCGCGGCAACCTGACTGCGTTCCAGTGTCCGACCTGAATAGAGGTTCACCACCACCGAAGCGGTAGGCGCTTTACGATCTCTGACAAATACCGACTGCTTGGGAATCGCCAAGTGAACACGCGCCGAGCGCACATTCTGTAACTCACTAATTGAGCGGGACAGTTCCTGTTCGAGTGCTCGCTGATAGCGGGCACGTTCGATAAATTGGCTGGTACCAAAGCCTGATCCTGATTCAGAATGTCCATACCTTGGGAAGCACTTCGAGGCAGACCTTCTGCCGCCAGACGCATTCTTAATCCCTGAAGCTCTGAAGCCGGAACCAATATCGCACCACTGCTGGGATCGAGCCTGTAATTCACTCGCATTTGCTGCAGGGCATCAGCAACTTCTGCAGACTCCTGGGCTTGCATGCCATTGAATAACACCTGGTATGACGGTGTTTGTGACCACATCAACACATAGCCACCCAAGGCGATACTGGCGGCGATTGCCAGCAAAAACATGATCTGTTTTGTCGCAGGCTGACGTGCCATGTTGCTTTGCATAATGGCCAGCGCTGAATTGCCGGACATTAGACCCGTACCTGTTGATGCGCCTTGTCTGGTAGTTACTGGTGCGTTTTCCATTTATAGACTCTCTGATATTAGGGGGGCCAAGTTCAAACTGGCATCCGCATCACTTCTTCATAGGCCTGTACCAGTTTATTACGCACCTGTACCGTTGCCTCAAACGCCACACTGGCTTTTTGTGAACTGATCATCACATCCACCAGATTGACATTGGGATCCCCCAATTCAAATGCCGTTCTGAGTGAGTTGGCTGATTGCTGTGTGGCATTGACCTGATCAACGGCCCCTTTCATCAAGTTGGCAAAATCTACACGACCTGATTGATTGTCTTGCTGACCCGGCATGTTAGTCGGAGACTGGGTGGCCTGGGTTTGCATCGCACGCATTTGCATCAGTAGCTGGTTAGGATCAATCGCTTTAATCATGTCGTGGCTCCACAGAAATTGGGGTTGATGTCAGATAATCGTCTCTAACAGGGGTTATGCAGTCTTCTTGCCAAACTTGTCAGGAATCTCGATACCCGCTTCTCTGAACCTGGCAATCTTATAGCGGAGTGTTCGCTCACTTATGCCCAACTCAGCAGCAGAGAGCCTTCTGCTACCACCATGTTTTGCCAAAGTCTCCAAAATATGACGCTGCTCATGACTTCTCAAATCATCATTTGCCTGGACGCTGACCGGCGCTTGCGTCTCCCAAAAACTTGTCACAGACGGCATCGCCTCTGTGGTAAACCGCTCAAATGCCAAATCTCTGGCGGACAGGTTTTGACCTGATTGCAAAATCAGTGCACGTTGTAAAACATTGTCCAACTCGCGAACATTGCCCGGCCAGCTGTGTTGTTGAAGCGCCTCCACTGCCGAATCGTCAATCAACGGCACCACACGACTCTGGTTTCGACAGTGACGTGTCAATAATTGTTGTGCCAAGGGCACAATGTCCTGAACACGCTCTCTGAGCGGTAGCAAGCGAAGTGGAAACACATTGAGGCGGTAAAATAAATCTTCTCTGAAACGGCCGGCAATGACCTCATCCTTGAGTGTCCGGTTGCTGGTCGCCAGCACTCGCACATCGAGCGACAATACTTTTCTGCCACCAATACGCTCTACCTCACGCTCTTGCAAAACGCGCAGTAACTTGGCTTGCAGGCCCAAATCCATTTCCGATATCTCATCCAGCAAAATGGTGCCGGTATGCGCCTGCTCAAACTTACCTGCATAGGCCTGACTTGCCCCTGTGAAAGCCCCTTTTTCATAACCAAACAAGGTTGCTTCAAGCATGTTTTCAGGAATTGCAGCACAGTTAATCGCCACAAATGGACCATTACGACGCGCGGAATGTTTGTGTAAAAACCGTGCCAGTACCTCTTTACCCGTGCCACTCTCGCCGTTAATCATGACAGTTGCGTCGGTATCTGCAACGCGTCTGGCAAGTGTCAACAAATCCTGTGAGGCTTTGGACACTGCGACCATTTCTTCGGCGGGTAACTCCGTGCGCACGTAACGCTGAACTCTGTCGAGCAGATCATCCGCTTCAAACGGCTTAATCAGATAATCACAGGCTCCCTCATGCATGGCTTCGACAGCGCTCTGCACAGTGCCATAAGCGGTCATCAAGACGATCGGCAGTGACGGCAACATGGCTCTGGCCTTACGCATCAGAGTATGACCATCCATCGGTTGCATTTGAATATCACTGAGCAGCAAACCAAAGCTTTCATTGCTCAGTTTGTCCAGAGCCGCCTGACCATGATCCGTGGCTGTCACCTGATAGCCGGCCAACTCTAGAATATCGCACAGAGCACCGCGTAAATTGATGTCATCTTCAACCACCAGAATGTTTGATTGTTTCATTATTGAACTCCTCTTCGAGTCATCTGATGAGTGGATGGCCCCATATAAGGGCGATATATAGGTAGTCGCATGCCGAACGTGCTGCCTTCGCCAGGCTCACTGTCCAGCCAGAAGCTGCCTTTGTGTGCCTTGATAATTGAGCTGGCTACCGCCAGTCCAAGTCCTGTTCCAGCGGGACGCGTGGTGAAAAACGGCTGTAATACCCGATCCTTGTCGCTTGCACTGATGCCACAACCATTATCTTCGACGGTGATTTCAATGCATTGCTCGCCCGCATCACCCGCCACATAATCTGCGTAGATAGTGATTTCACCCTGCTCACCGCAGGCCTCTCTGGCATTATTCAGTAAATTGTTGAGTACACTGACCAAAGCGGGCTGACTGCCATAGAGATAGCCATCAACCACACTATTCACCACCTGCAAAGCATATCGCTGGGCATCTGGCTGAGCATCGAACTGTTGCTGTACTTCGTCCAGTAATTGCTCCAGGGCGACAGGGCCGGTTTCATTCATATCACCACGGGCAAAAGCCAGCATATTGCGCACCAGCTGCTCCATATGAGTGAGACTCTGATGTAGTTTGCTGGCAAAACGTTGCTTTAATTCAGGTTCGGTCTGCTGTTTCAGTATTGGCGCCAAATACAGCAACGCTGAAGAAAGTGGTGTTCTGATTTGATGCGCGAGCCTTGCCGCCATCTCTCCCATGGCAGACAAGCGCTGCAAGTGAGACACTTTTTGCTGTAGTGCTCGCGTCTCGGTCACATCTTGCAACAACACAATCTGGCCAGGCTCGTCTTCCAGAGGGCTGGTTGAAATATGACAGCGTCGGCCATTTTTCAGTGATACATCGTGTCCATCATCAGGTTGAGGCGAAAAGGCACGATCAATTACCGAAATCCATTTTTGACCGTTAAGTGGCTCTCCCAACAAGGCAATCGCCGCCGCATTACTCTGCTGCACTCGTCCGGCACCATCCAAAACCACAACGCCTGCAGGCAAAACCTGCATCAGACGGGTCATTCGATTTTCCAGTCTTCGGGTATTTTCCGCTTGGCGGTTTTTGCGAACAGCTTGTGACAAGCCACGACTAAAATCGAATACCTGATTGTTCGTGACTAAATCGGAGGATGCACTGCTAACGGGCAGCGCTGAGCGAGGCTCACGGGTAACCGATAATTCTGGATGCATGACATTTTCACCAAATGGATTCATGCATCCATTTGTGCAAAAACCATGCCCCCGAATAATATCAGTTAAAAATCAAACACTTGAAGATGCAAGTCAAAATGGTGGCGGACAAGTATTCTGTCACCAACAGGCGTTATTACTATTCACCATCTCGCTGAATACCATACTTGCGCATTTTTTCAACCAGTGTTGTGCGTCGCATCTTCAAACGTTGTGCAGCATGAGCCACCACACCACTGGCTTCATCCAATGCCTGCTTGATCAGCAGATATTCAAGGTTAGCCAAATGTTCTTTCAGATCAAGACCATCCTCGGGCAAATTATCAATCACAGCTTGTGGTGTGATCACAGTATCTGGTGCATCGTCGGGTGTTGCAGTATCTGACTCAACCTGTTGGCTATGTGGGGCAATTCTATTGGCCGAGGCAGGGGTTGCCGCAATGATCTCAGCAATCACATCAGGTAACTCATCACCTTCCACTCTGTATTTTTCCGGCAAGTCATCAAAATCAACCGTGCCGTATGGATAGAGGATAACCAGCCGCTCAACAACATTGGCCAGCTCTCTCACATTACCCGGCCAGGCAAAGCGACATAACGATCCAATCGCCGCCGGCGTCAATCTAACCGTGCCCCGGTTTTCATGTTCAATGCGTTTTATCAGTTCGTTAATCAGTAATGGGATGTCTTCCGGCCGTTCTCTGAGCGCAGGCATTTCAATCGGAAACACATTCAAGCGATAGAATAAATCTTCACGAAATTTGCCATCTTTGATCTGATCTTCAAGATTTCTATGCGTGGCTGCAATCACTCTGACATTGGCTACTTGAGTTTTGTTACTGCCCACCCGCTCATAGGTTCGTTCCTGAAGTACTCGCAGCAGCTTGACTTGCATTGGCATTGGCATATCGCCAATCTCGTCAAGAAACAGTGTTCCGCCTTCTGCCATTTCAAAACGACCTTTGCGGGCAGTGATGGCTCCTGTGAACGCGCCTTTTTCATGGCCGAACAGCTCACTTTCAAGCAATTCACCCGGGATGGCGCCACAGTTGACGGGCACAAACGGTTTTTCGCGGCGTGATGAGTAATAGTGTAGGTTGCGCGCGACTACCTCCTTGCCCGTACCTGACTCGCCCAGAATAAGTACATTGGCTTCTGAGTCGGAAACTTGGTCGATCATCTTTTGTACCGACTTCATTGCCGGACTGTTGCCCACCAGCACTCTGAATGATGGTGTGACTTGATCACGTTGGCGCGGTTGCCCGCGATAGAAAGTTGCCTGCTGCAAGGCGTTACTGAGTTGTGGGTATTTGATTGGGAATCTGAGCGAGCCAAGCACACCGGGGAAATCCACAACTTCACAGTTAGGACATTCCAGCGTGAATACCGGGACTCTGGCTTCGTGATTGACCAGCTCTCTCAACAATTGCTTGGTTTGATGTTTGTCGCCGCAGTCGCCAACAATTGCCATCGCCACATCATCCAACTCGTCAATCACTTCTGGCCAGGCATCGGCACCGTTGACTTCAAGCGGTTGGCAGTTAATGAATGCAATCAGGGTGGATAACATCTCGCGTCGTTGTTCGTCAGTCTCTATGACGAGGACGTTATTGGCACTCATTGCATGGCTTTCCTCATATTGTTCGCACCAGATGGCTACAGGCTGTTAGTGGCAGTTAAGCATCATCAGGAAAGGTTTGTCAAAAAAATGACACGTGAATACCAACCATTACGAGGGCTTGTTCCATGATGCTTTCGGGATGTGTTTGTTACGTTTGGAGGGCAAAGTTCACAAAAGTGAAAATGCTTTATTCCTGATAGGCCTTACGCGCCTTGTCACTTTTTTTGAGTAACTGTAATTGCTGCAACAGCTCAGTACGTTGTGACTGACATAGTTGCTCAAGTTGTTCGTTGAGACTGATTAATTGTGCCAACCCTTCACGCACTTGGGTCACTTCATCAGGATCGACGGTTGAGACATCCAGCTGCTTGACCAGCGCTTGCCTCTGCGGCTCGAGCTTCTGAAAAACCTCCCAATCGCCTTGTTCAGCGATTTGGATCAGACGCTCACTGAGCGCAATGCCCTGGCCGATAGTTTTCTTCAGCTCAGACATCAAACTCATGCGTCCCGGTTGTCATGAAGTTCTGTGGGAATTGCATCCCAGCCAGCTTTGATCTCCAGCATCAATTGAGCGACTTCATCAAGAATGCTGTCATCATTTTTGAGATTGGCCTCCAGCAGTCGCTGCTCCATGTAGGTATAGAGCTCACGCAAGTTCACAGCCATTTCGCCACCCGCTTGCGGGTTGAGACACGCTCGAAGGTTATCTATGATGGCGATTGCCCAGCTGATCTGCTCACCTTTTTGGGCAACATTACCTTGCCCCATAAAACGACGTGCGTTGATTATCCTTTCAACCACTCCTTCCATCAACATCTGAACTAAACGATGCGGCGATGCGCTTTCAACACCGCCATGGATATGGTTTTGACGATATTGCTGCGTTGCAAGACTTGCATTCATCTTGGAGTCCTTATTCATAAGCGGTTAGTTCACCCTGCAAATAGGTTATCGACCGAGAATCTGTTGGCTTGATAGTTGAAAGTGAGTTTTTTCTTCAAACCGCATCATCGCGCTTATCGCCGTCTGCCAATTGAATTGGGCTGTGGCAGGTTTGACAGCTGTTGTTCCAGATAGCCACTCAAGCCTTGCAGCTGCCCGACCAGGATATCCATCGCCGTAAACTGCGCACGATATCTTGATTCCAGGGCTTCCATACGGGTATCTAGCCGCTCACGCTCATTGTCGATCTGTCCAATTCTGGACTGAATGCCATTAGTGCGTGAACTGAGAATGCCATCGCTTGCGACATAGCGATCCAAGATGCCATCAAGCGTTTTTGTCAGGCCATTTTCAGAAGCAAATAGATTGGCAATCGCGCTGAAGTCCTGGGCAATGACTTCATCCAGTCTTGTGTTGTTAATGGTTAACTGACCACTGGAGTTGGTGGTCACGCCAATTTCTGCCAATGTGGAAAATGTGCCATCGCCTACAGAACCTGAAAGCGCTTGTCGGATCTGACTCTGAACACCACGTAACGCCGAATCTCCAAGCAAAGGACCGGCATCGCCTGTGTCTGCATTGAAGGCCGACAACTGATTCATCACTCCAACCAGTTCGTTGTAAGCACTGACAAAGGTTTCAACTCTGGTTTTGACAGAAGCCGTATCCAAGGTAACTGTGAGTGTGCCAGTGACGTTTTCATCAGCTTTTCGCAAGTTCAATGTCACACCTTGAATCACATCCGAGACGGTATTGCTGTCGCGGCGAACTTCCAGCCCATCGACAAACACAATTGCATCCTGAGCGGCTTGAACGGTGTTAAGGCTATTGAATCTTTCCAGGCCACCACCGGGAACATCGTCATCAGTCGCCGTAATGGAAATATCATTGCCTTCACCGACACGGTTAGAAGTCAATACCAGTCGACTGTCACCTGGCCCTGCTGAGATGATGGATGCTGTGATGCCAGGATTATTACTGGCTGCATTGATAGCATCTCGAATACCTTCAAGCGTGTTGTTTTCACTATCAATATCGAGCGTAAAACTGTCACTGCCCAGACTGAGCGTCATGGAACCTGTGCCAATGTTTTCACTAGGGTCGAAGGCGTCACTGCGCATCTTGGCCGCTTGTGCCAGTTGTTGCACATTGATGCTGTAGGTACCTGCCACAGCATCTTTTGTTGACGTGCCGGTGAAAAGGTCCGTGTTACTTGATGAGGTTCTGCGAGCCTGGAAGGTATCTGGGTTTTGCAAACCTTTCACAGCGGTCTGAAAGGTACTTAAGGCACTCTTGAGAGTGCCATAAGCAGACAAGTTTCCAAGCAGACTGGCTTCTTTCCGATCCAGCCGTAACGACACGGGCTGCCGCTCTGCCGCAACCAATTGCCTAACCAGACCATCAATATCCAAACCCGAACCAATACCGCCAGCGGTAATTGCCATAACCTACTCCCCCTCTGTTTAGTTCCTGGAACGCTCCGGTATCAATCAGGCTTCCGAGCTAAACAGATTAATAGTGTCATCCTGTTGTTCAACAATACGACGCGCAAAGGCAAGCACCTCTTCCGCCGGAAATTGTCGAATAATTTCTTCAGTTTGCTTATCCAGCACAGTCACAACATTACGACCACTGCCTTCATCAATACTGAATTGCAGACTCCGCTGCAAGTTTTGTGCAAAGTCATTAATGCTCGCCACCGCAGCCGACAATTCTTCAGGAGATACGCGGGCTGTTTCGGGCTTGCTTTCCTGAGTTGACACAGATTTGCTTGCCTCTTCAACCACCGGATTTACGGGTGTTTTAAGCACAAAATCCCCAGCAGCAGCTCGTGCCGGTGGGGAAATATTATTAATATTTTCCATGTCCATAATCTCTGCCCCTTTTACCTTGATAAAAGGGGGTGCCTGTCAAAAAACAGGCACCCTCAGGGTTAATATTACAACAGACTCAATACGTTCTGTGGTAATGCGTTGGCCTGAGCCAACATCGCTGTACCCGCCTGCTGCAGAATCTGTGCTCTGGTCAGGTTGGCAGTTTCAGCAGCAAAGTCAGCATCCAGAATCCGTGAGCGTGACGCTGACAGGTTCTCAGATGAAATGCTCAGGTTGGCAATGGTCGACTCAAAACGCAGTTGCACCGCACCCAGTTCAGCTCGCAGGCTGTTGACCTGAGTCAAAGCACCGTCAACGATGGCCAAAGCTTCTGCTGCGCCAAAACGGTCACTGACATCGATATCAGTCAGGTTGCTTTGTGCAGAGTCATCCTCATCGAACATAGCAATTTCGGTATCGTCTTCGTCGTCCAGAGTGACTGTACCACCATCTGCAACAAACTCACTATCAAAGGCACCACGAATAGTGATAGTGGTGTTGCCAGCATTGTCAACAATCAGTGCTGCACTCAGGCCCGCTTTTCTGACAGCATCGACGTCATCCGGATCACCGGTGAAATCTTGAATGGCTGTGTTGATTTCACGAACAGCGTCTTCCAAGGTTGTGACGCCAGACAGATCCACCTCGATATCAATTTCCAGATCTGTATCTTCACCCAGAACACCCACACGGTTCAGCGTGATAGTGATGTCATCAATAGATGCGATGTCAAAGTCGTTGATCTGTGACTGAGTCATACCTTCTGCGCCAGTGACTGTGGCTGCACCGAGCTCTGTACTTCTGGCATCAACACCATCTACAGCAATATTCTGACCTTGGTTGGCACCGATCTGGAAGAACAGGTTACTCAAGCTACCGTCCAGAATCCGCTGACCGTTGAATTCAGTCGCATTGGCTACACGGCCGATTTCTGAAATCAGCTGTTGCACCTCGTCATTGAGTGCTCGACGATCTGATGAAGAGTTAGAGTCGTTCACTGCCTGAACTGACAGCTCACGGATACGTTGCAATGCATCACCGATAGTACCCAAAGCACCCTCAGCAGTTTGTGCAAATGAAATACCATCATTGGCGTTACGAATCGCCTGGTTCAAACCGCGGATTTGTGATGTGAAGCGCTCGGAAATAGCCAGACCGGCAGCGTCGTCTTTAGCACTGTTAATACGCAGACCTGAAGACAAACGTTCCAGTGATGTTGCCAGTGAACCTTGTGAACCTGTCAGGTTACGTTGTGCATTCAGTGACGAGACGTTGGTGTTGATAATTAAAGCCATGGTGTTTCTCCTGATTGAAGCGGGCACCCACCCGGTTTGTTAATGACAGATAGACATTCACGATGTCTTTACTGCCTCCGGAGTGGTTAACGACTCGATCAAGTGAAACTTTAGTACCAGTACACTTAAATTAAATGCTTTGTTGTGAAATTGTGAACTAGTACCCAAAACAATTTTCCAGGCATTGATGCCTGCGGCCAACAACCTGCGCTACCTCGGCTCTCCTCCTCCCTTATGCAAGGGAGGAGGCCAGGAGAAACCGGGGCCGGCCCAATATTAGCCCAACAAGTTCAACACATTCTGTGGCAAGGCATTTGCCTGAGCCAGCATGGCAGTACCCGCCTGCTGTAGAATCTGAGCTCTTGTCAGATTGGCCGTTTCAGCCGCGAAGTCGGCATCCATGATCCGTGATCGTGATGCAGAGAGGTTCTCGGATGAAATGCTCAGGTTGGCGATAGTTGATTCAAAACGCGCCTGTACCGCACCGAGTTCGGCTCGCAAGCCGCTGATTTGCGTCAAGGCTCCATCGACAATCGCCAGTGCCTCAGTTGCACCAAAGCGAGTACCCACATCAATGTCGGTCAAATTTTTGACGACTGAAGCAGTGTCATTAAAAAACTCAACTTCGGTATCATCATCGTCATCCAGTGTTACTGTTCCACCTGCGATTTCAAACTCAGTATCAAAACCACCTCGAATGGCAATCGTTGTAATACCTTCATTGTCAACAACCAATGCCGCACTCAATTGGGCAGCTCGAACAGCCAACGTTTCGCTGTCGTCAGCACCAACAAAGGTTGTGATGGCAGTATTGATTTCACGAACAGCATCTTCCAGAGTGGTAATACCGGTCAGGTCGACTTCGATTTCAATTCCCAAATCTTCCAGAATGCCAACCGTATCCAGTGTGATTGTAATGTCATCAATTGACGCAATACCCACCTGGTTAATCTGATCCTGGGACAAACCTGCTTCGCCCATGGATATCGCACGGCCCAGCTCAGTATTACGAGCATCAACGCCTGAAACGGCGATGCTCTGTCCCTGATTGGCACCGATTTGGAAGAACAAATCGCGCAAACTGCCATCAAGCACTAACTGACCGTTGAACTCTGTTGAGTTTGCAACCCTGCCAACTTCAGAGATCAACTGCTGAACTTCATTATTCAGCGCCTGACGATCAGAAGCTGAGTTGGAGTCATTGGCTGCCTGAACAGATAGTTCACGAATGCGTTGCAGTGCATCGCCAATTGTACCGAGTGCACCTTCCGCCGTTTGAGCAAAAGAAATACCGTCATTAGCATTTCTGACTGCCTGATTCAAACCACGAATCTGTGTAGTAAAGCGCTCAGAGATTGCCAGACCAGCCGCATCATCTTTTGCACTGTTAATTCTTAACCCTGAGGACAAGCGTTCAAGCGAAGTCGCCAGAGAGTTTTGCGTTGAATTCAAATTTCGTTGCGCATTAAGCGACGAAATATTGGTGTTAATAATTTGGGCCATGATGTTTTCTCCTGAATGAGCCGGGCATCAACCCGGTATGTGTTTGCACACAAGGCATCCCACATCTGCGTCAATGCCAAGTGCTTCAAACAACCAGTCAAATGATAAAAATCACTTCCTTTAATTGAGTGATACCCATGCTCAGCAAACACCATACCAAGTTTTTAACTTATTGTTTTATATGTTATTTTTAGGGGTAATGTAGCATACAAACAACGCGCAAGCAGTGTGGTGACGATCAGTCAGTTATTTGGCGCAAGTAGCTTGAGGGGGTCGGGAATTCAAAATGAGCTCAGCTAGAAACGGCATCGGCATAAACTCGATGGTCCGTTGAGCGTGGCTCATCATCCCTGCAGGCGGTATTTCCCAGTGAAACGGAAGTGAAGCCATGACATGGTTGATTGATTATAAAAAGCTCTGAACAGCAAGCCTGTTGGGGACTTTCAGGCTATGAAAGGATGGACTTTAAAACGAAGCTTGACTGAGCAAGCACAGTCACCTGCTGCACGACTTTGGCTTTTGTATGACTTGATAAACTGCCTAGAGGAAGTTGAAAAGTGACAGGCTTTGCACACGGCTAAAGGTTTGCTGGGCAGCTTGCAGCCCTGTCAATTGCCGGGTCAGCCGCGAAATCGCTTCTGCATAATCAAGATCCTGTATTTCAGAAATACTTTTTTCCATCGCAAAAGCCAGACTTTCATTGATTTCTGTTTGTTGATCAATCGCATTCAATCGACCACCGACCTGTGCCCGTCCATCGACAATTCTGTCCAGCGCCGCGTCCATGTTGATCAGAAAATCACCATTATTGGGCGAATCACCCGCCCCGACCCTGTTTTCAGCCAGTGCATTGGCAAAATTCTGAATGGTGATAAACATGGTTTGCGCTTCATCGGCAGGTTCTTTGGTGATGGTCAGTTGATCACCATCATCAGGTGTCCCTTCCAATCGAATACCCAATCCTGGAAATGCAGGGTCAAGTTCACCGAGGTTGACGGTCATGCCTGGTTGATAACTAAAGCTGGCGCTGTTCACGCCATCGGTGACCGTATATTCACCCGGCGGATCCGCATAGGTAAAAGTCAGCTCCGGAAAAGTCGCCGCCACACCACTGTTGTTGGTGACGGTGATTTGTCCTGAACCGGTATTGCCGCCATCGGGAGTGATCAGTGTTTGGGTAAAGGCTGCTTCAAAAAGTTTTGAGGCCGGATCGTTGGTGGCGATAAACACCCCTGCACCCACCTTCATGTTTCGCTGACCTTCATCACCCTGATAACTGCCGTAGATATTGTCATAAGGCTGAATATCTGTTGCAAAACCAGAAAACAAATAATCACCATTGGCATCACGTGTATTGGCCAACGACAATAATTGTTGATTCAGCTGATTGATCTCCGTGGAGATGGCTTTTCTGTCGGCCGGTGTATTGGTGTCATTCAATGCCTGTACCGCCAACTCACGAATGCGCTGCAATAAGTCGGTCGCACTGGCAAGCGCACCTTCTTCCCGCTCGAGTTTATTTCGCGCATTGACACCATTGGAGACATACTGCTCGGAAAGGCTGAACTCTCTTTGCAGATTTAACAATTGAACTGAGCCAGCGGGATCATCCGATGGATTGAGAATTCGTTTCCCCGTGGACACTTGTTGCTGTGTCTGCGCAACATTCGTCTGCTGAGCCAGCATAGATGCCAGGCTCTGATTAAAAATCTGTGAGGTTGAAATCCGCATGGCTGCTCCTAGAAAGCGTTCAGCAAGGTGTCAAAAATGGTTCTTGAAACCGTAATGATCTGCGCCGCCGCCTGATAAGACTGCTGATATTTGATGAGGTTGGCAGCTTCCTCATCAAGGTTGACGCCAGATACCGCTTCAAGCCTCGCCTGGGTTTGCTCCATAAGTCCCTGCTGTGTCACCTGACTTAAGCCAGCCTGCCGGGTTTTGGTGGCAACACTGGCTACCAGATTGCCATAAGCATCAGCAAATGAGCGGGTACCACCATCCAGTACTTTCTGTACCTGCAGTTCTGCCATGGCCAGTGCGTTACGGTTATCCCCCGCAGCCCCTGTGCTGTTATTGACCACAAAACTATCGCCATCGGCCGGAACACCTGTCAGCGTAATAGTCAGCGGAGGTGGTTCATCGGTGGGCGCAAATGTCAGCTCGCTCAGATCAAAACTGCGGCCACTATCAATCGCCGGGTTATAGTTTAGTGTTGCCGTGTTGCCGTTGTAGTTGACCGTATATTCATTGGTCGCCTGGTTAAAACTGAAACTCAGTGGCCCTGCCAGAGCATTGCTTGCATCAAAGGCAGGATCACTGCCGTCAACTGAAGCAACCGTCAGTCCACCACTGCCAGAATTCAAGCTATTAGTCGTTACAGCAACCGGAAAAGCGACTGCCAGATCACGTGGATCAGCAATGGCTACAGCAATCGCTGCTGCTGCACCGGCTGGCCAGTCGGCAGGGAGCGGGTCTGGAATCGCAAACAAATTGCCGCCAGCAGAACCATTCAGTGTTAAACCAGTGGAGTGCTGCTGATTGAGTGCTTCGGCAATATTCGCGGCCAGCTCGTCAATCTCCGCTCGTGCCGGATCAATAATTTCACTTCTGACCGTTAATAACCCTCCTAACGCTCCGCCGACAATCTGGCTTGTGACCACGGTACCACTGGAGCCAAATGCAATATCCAACCGTGTTGCGTCTGTGGGATCCACCGCTGTGGTCAGTTCGTTCAGGGTACTGCCAACTACCAGCCCCTGACCGTTACCGACAAAGATGTTAATCGCCCCATTACTCTGTTCAACCGTTTGAACCGATACCAATTTTGACAGGTCGTTGATCAAGCGATCCCTTTGATCCAGCAGGTCGTTGGGTGCTCTGGAACCGGCCTCAACGATCACCTGATTGAGTTCCGCAATACCTCGGGTGATGGTGTTGATATCCTGAACAGTAGCTTCGATGTTCTGATTTATCTGACGATTGATTGAGTCGAATTGGGTATTCAGCGTGTTAAACCGTTTTGCCAGCGAATCAGCTTCGGTCAATAATACCTGGCGGGCGGGAATAGAGGTCGGATCATCAGCCACTTCCTGCATGGCGTTAAAAAAGCTCTCCATGCCGCTGGCAATGGACAACTGTGGCGAACCGAGCATGTCATCAACTTGCTTTGCGAATGTGCCAAAGGTCTTGAAGTTTTGTTCTTGTGACGTGAACTGTCTGAGCTGATCTGCCAAAAATTTGTCAAACAGTCGTTCGATGCTGGTGATTTGCACGCCGGAGCCAATGTACTGACCACCATAAAAATTCGCTGGGGTGGTGCCCTGGACGACTCTTTGACGACTGTAGCCTTCAGTATTGACGTTACTGATATTGTGGCTGGTCGTGGTCAAAGCCCCCTGTGTGGTCAGCAGTGCAGAAGTACCAATATTTAACATGCTCATAAGGTGATCCCCGGTTCAGCCTGTTGTGGCTGGATTCATGAATACGCTGACCCATGCGAGTTTTGTGCCACGGTTGCCCCTTGCATAATCCGTTTTATCTTGTCGGCATAATTCGGGTCAGTGGCATAACCGGCCCGGTGCAGCTCTTCAATGAATCGCTCCGGATTATGGCTGTATCTCAGTGCGGTCTGATAACGCGGCTGGGTTTGCAAAAATTCGACGTAGTCATCAAAGCTCTGCTGATAGGAGCCATAGGATCTGAACTGTGACAATTCCCTGACGGCTTTGCCATCATGAAACTCTAGTGCATTCAGTTGCGTGGTGTTGCCGGTCCAGCTTCGGCCGGCTTTGATGTTGAACAAGTTATGGCTGGAACTACCATCTGAATTTTGTAGCACATGCTTGCCCCAGCCAGTTTCAAGCGCTGCCTGAGCAATAATGACTTCCGGCGACACACCTATTTTTTCAGCGGCTTGTTCGGCCATTGGCCATAGTTGACGCACAAAGCTGGCCGGTGAATCGAATACCAGTGGTTTTCCGCTCTGGATTGCTCGAATGTTATCGAGTTCAAGCTGATCCCTGGGTGTTAACCTGTCAGGCTTCGCCTGACGTACCTGCTCCAAAATTCGTTGTTCCGCATGAGGCATCAAGCTGCTGCGAATATTGACGGTATCCATTGAAAAACCCTTGGCAGCAGGGGTATCTTCCAAAACCGAGGGTTTCTCATTGCCGCCCAGTTGCCGCATGATGACATCCTGTAAACCCAGGCCACCTCGCCCCGCCATATCCATGGCCATCTGCTGATCTGCCATTTCTCGATACATCTTGCTTTGAGAAGAATCAAAAATTCCATCGGCCAGGCTGGCTTCACGCATGCTCTTGAGCATCATGCTGATGAACAAGGCTTCAAACTGTCCGGCAACCTCACGCAAAACCTGCTGCTGATCTTTATCCCCAGCAGAGGTCTGGGCAGCTTGATTTCTGAGCTGATTGAGCCCATGAAAATCCAGCGCATTTTGCTTGACAGCATTCAAGGTCATCGGAGTACCTATATGATGACCAAATCTGCACGAAGTGCACCGACCTGCTTGAGCGCTTCAAGGATGGCCACCAGATCACCTGGCGCAGCTCCTACCTGATTAACAGCCCGGACAATTTCATCCAGAGTCACGCCCGGGTTGAAGACAAACATCCGGCTGGCTTCTTCAGTAATCTCAATATCGTAGTTAGGTGTAATCACGGTCTCTCCCGGTGAGAAAGCACCCGGCTGACTGACCTCTGGACTGGCCGCAATTGTCACCGACAAACTGCCATGAGTAACGGCCGCTGGACTCACTCTGACATTCTGGCCGATAACGACGGTTCCGCTTCTGGAATTCACCACGACTCTGGCTGCTGCTTCACCCGGGCTGACTTCAAGGTTTTCAATCATCGATAAAAACGGCACACGCTGATTCGGATCACGCGGCGCAAATACAGTGACTGAACCGGCATCAATCGTGCGAGCGGTCCCGGTGCCGAGATTTTGATTGATTGCTTCAGCCAGACGGCTGGCCGTCGTAAAATCAGGCTGATGCAGGTTCAGTGTAATGGTATCGCCGACATTAAACGCATTGTTGACGGTACGCTCGACAGTGGCGCCATTGGGGATTCTTCCAGCACTGGGTACATTGACAGTGATCCTGGAACCATCTCTGGCCTCTGCCCCAAAACCACCCACAACAAGATTACCCTGAGCAACGGCATAAATCTGTCCGTCAATACCGCGCAAAGGCGTCATCAACAAACTGCCTCCACGCAAACTATTGGCATCACCCAGCGATGACACCGTGATATCAATGGTTTGACCTGGGCTTGCAAATGGCGGCAAATCAGCATGGATACTCACGGCAGCAATGTTTCTGCTTTTTGGGTCAATACCGGGAGGCAGTGAAACCCCCATTTCGCCCAGAAAGCTTCTTAAACTCTGCCCGGTAAATCGGGTTCGATCGCCAGTACCACTGAGGCCAACGACCAGCCCATAACCTACCAGCTGGTTATTCCTGACCCCGGCAATTGACGCCATGTCTTTGATCCGCTCAGCGGCTTGAACGCCGGAAGATATCGCCAGCAATGCCGAGACCAGAATCCACTTGATGTTCATAGTTGTGTCCCCTTAAAACGGCATCAGCGCACTAACAAAGAATCTGCTCAGCCAGCCCATGACATTGGCGTCATTGGTAGCACCATCACCGGTATAGGAGATCTGTGCATCAGCGATTCGAATTGAAGAAATGGTATTGCTGCCGTCAATATCTCTGGGGCTGACAATGCCTGACAGCCGAATGTATTCGTTACCCTGATTGATGGTGACGATTTTTTCACCACGAATAATCATGTTGCCGTTGGGCAGGACCTCGACCACTGAAACACTGATATCCCCCACCAGGCGATTACTCAGATCACTATCGCCCTGACCACGGAAGTTGTGGCTGGAGCTGACGCCAAACGCCAGATTGTTGTTGCTGGTATCAGCCAAAGGCAGTTGATTGGGTAAACTGAATTGCGGCTGTGTTCCAAACACCGTTGGATTGTCGATATTGCTGTTGTTTTGCTTTCGAACGGTTGTTTCGCTCTCTTTTTCACCAAGCGTTCGCTCTTCAAGCCGCACCGTCAAAATATCGCCAACCCGTCTCGCCCGATAATCTTCAAACAATGAGATATTGGTCGCAGTATTGAAAATCGCGCCATCATTTCGCTCAACCTGTGGAACAGCAACAGGTCTGGTGGCGGCATAAGCCGGATCACGCTTGGGCGTATCGTTGGCACATCCGACCACAGCAACGAGTGCCAATGGTGTCAAAATTTTGTATCGCAACTTCATGATAGCCTCCGATAATGCGTGTTGATTCATTCGCTGCAGGCTTCATGCCAGAACCTGAAAAATGTCAGTAGTGCCGTGATGTTCGGAGGTTATGGCCAGAGCCAGCGACTCATTGAATACACTTTTCCTGAATCTTTTCAGGTCATGCATCCATGCAGGGATAAAAAACAAGAGATGCAGGTGCCTTTGCCAATCATGACAAAGACACCTAAAAAAACCGATTACAAATTCTGACTGGCGTATTGCAGCATCTGATCTGCGGTTGAGATCGCTTTTGAGTTCATCTCATAAGCTCTTTGTGTCTCAATCATGTTAATCAGCTCTGTCACCACGTTGACATTCGAGGTTTCCAGTGCCCCGCCAACCACGGTACCAATGCCATCCAGGCCCGGAATTCCAACAATCGCTGGACCACTGGCACCCGATTCTTTAAACAGGTTTTCACCTACAGGCTGCAAACCTGCCGGATTGACAAAGTCTGCCAGCTCAATTTCGCCAATAATGACTGGCTCGTTTTGACCCGGCTGAGTCACACTGACCGTGCCATCGACACCGATAGTGATGCTCAAAGCATCTTCAGGAATTACCAAGCCGGGTTCGAGCAGATAGCCGTTAGACATGACAACCTCACCATCGGAGTTCAGCTGAAAGCTGCCATCGCGGGTGTAGGCCAAATCACCATCTGGCATCAAAATCTGGAAGAAGCCTCTTCCTTGGATGGCAATATCCAGTGCATTCTGCGTTTGAATGATATTGCCCTGGGTATGTAATTTTTGGGTGGCAACAGTTCTAACACCAGTGCCCACCATCAAGCCTGAAGGCAGCTCAGTATCTGTTGTTGATTGGGCGCCAGGCTGTCGAATGGTCTGGTAAAGCAAGTCCTCAAAAACCGCTCTATCTTGCTTAAAACCAGTGGTATTTACGTTTGCCAGATTGTTTGAAATCACTGACATTCTGGTTTGTTGAGCATCAAGCCCTGTCTTGGCGATCCATAAAGCCTGATTCATAGTCGTTCTCCAAATTTTTGACGCTATTCGCGCTTATCCACCAAGCTGCAACAAGCGTGCCGATGCTGCACTGTTTTCTTCTGCTGTTGACATCATCTTGACCTGCATTTCGTATTTACGCTGCAGCTCAATCATGTTCACCAGCGCACCGACAGCATTAACGTTACTGCTTTCAATCGTGCCAGAGGCCACTTTGACAGAAGCATCCAACGGTGCTTCACCACCATCACGCATCCGCATCAGGCCATCACTGTCTTTAAAGATGTCCTGCAAGTCAGGTTTTACCAGCTTGATCCTATCCAGCACCGCGAGAGCATTTTCCTCAGCCCCAACAGGACGAATCGAGATGGTACCGTCAGCGCCAATTTCAATTTTTTCCGCGGGTGGAATAGCAATTGGGCCGTTATCCCCCATCACGGCCAGTCCCGTCCCAGTCAGTAACTGTCCGGTTTCAGTGAGATGAAAATCCCCCGCACGGGTATAACCTTCACGACCATCCACCCCAATGACGGCAATAAAGCCTTCTCCCTGAACTGAAACATCCAGCTCACGCCCGGTAGAGACAACCGGACCCTGCTGATAATCAGTTGCAGGCCGCTCGGTCATCGAATAGACCCGGCTCGGCATTCCCTCACCAAACACCGGCATCGCGCGAAACTGTTCCAGATCAGCGCGAAACCCGGTGGTGTTGATATTGGCCAGGTTGTTGTTATTGGTCGCCTGAGCCAGCATGGTTTGCTGGGCGGCATTCATCGAGATGTACAACATGCGGTCCATAAAGCTAGCCCTCTTTAATCCAGGTCATTACCTCAGATTGATAATGGTCTGAGTAATGGCATTGTTGGTCTCGATGGCTTTTGAGTTTGCCTGGAAGTTACGCTGTGCTGTGATCAGTCCCACCAGCTCCTTGGTGAGATCAACATTTGAAGTTTCCAGAGCACCCGCTTTGACTTCACCAAAGCTTCCGGTACCGGCTTCACCCGCAATTACAGGGCCGGAATCCGTTGTTTCCTTCCAGGAGGTATTGCCGATTTTGTTCAAAGCCTGTGGGTTAGCAAAATTACCTAAGGCAATTTTGCCGATAGGCACAGCCTGACCGTTACTATAGGTTGCCCGGATAAGACCATCGTCACTGACATCCACTCCGGTCAGGCGGCCTGTCGGGAAGCCATTGACCGTTAACGCGCCAACATTGAACGGGCCGGAGTTCTGCGTCGTGCCAGCGAAACTGACATTCACATCCTGAACTGCAGCACCACTTTGGAATTGCGTCGTTGGCGGACTGAAATTCAGTTCAAGCGGCGGATCAACGCTATCCAGTGCGCCTTGAGTGGTAAAACTCAGTCGTGATTCACCCAAAAGCACTCGACCATTTACACCCGCGTTATCGAAAATATCGTCCGCAGAAATATAAGCCGCTACCTGCCATTGGTTGAAACCCACAGGACCACCACCATCATCAGCATCTGGGTCGATTTTCTGATAGTAGTAGGTAATGACATGTTCATTCCCCAATGAGTCATAAATCGTAGCCGAGGTTGAATGGTTGTAAGTCGTTGGATCTGATGGGTCAATCGTCAGTACGTTGCCTGCACCATCATCAATCCCTGTCGCGTTCGATGGCAAGTTGGTCGCAATTCGAAGATCCGTCGTTGACTCTGGCGCTCCAACTGCAGGTGGCAATTGTAACGGCTGTGTCGCATTCATTGTGGTAGCAGAGATATTACCCTCAGCATCGACAGGGAATGTGCGTAAATACCAACCTTGATTATTCACCACATAACCATCCTTGTTAACACCAAACTCACCGGCACGGGTGTAAATGATCTCACCGGAACCCAGCTCAGGTGCCAGAGCAAAGAACCCTTCACCACTGATGGCAAGATCTAGAGCATTTTCAGTGAACTCAAGGTTACCCTGGGCAAATTGCTGCGAAACATTCCTTAACACAACACCATTACCAATCGCTGTATTACTGGTAGTGCCAAAGGCAGATACCGCAAACACGTCAGCAAACTCGGCTCGAGAGTTTTTGAAACCGGTTGTGTTAACGTTAGCGATGTTATTGGATTTGACATTTAAATCGGCAGTTGCCGCATTCAAACCACTTAATGCTGTACTGAAAGACATTGACTGCCTCCTTAAATAATTTCCTGAACTTCACTGAAGGGTACCGAACCAATGGCACCCAGATTTATCGTCAACCCCTGACCGCCAGATCCCACCAAAACGCTGTCTACTTTGGCAATCACGGCAGTTCCAAATGCATTGTTTTTACCATCCACGGTTCCTGTAGCTCGGAATTGATAAACGGCTTCAGGGGCTACTTCACCATTGTCATCAAACCCATCCCAGGTAAAGTTGGTGTAGCCTCGGGCTGCGCCCATGTCGATGGTTCTGACCACAACCCCTGCTTCGTTGTAGATGGTGACTTTCAAGTCAGTGACCGGCTCAGCGACATTGATTTGTCCTTTAAGGCCAGTCTCTGCCGACAGGTAGCCAATAGAGGCTGGAACCAGTACCGAACGCCCCACCAGTGAAGATCCCTGAAGAGCTTGATCTGATTGCATGGCCTTGGCAAAGCTGGCAAATGATTTCTGCAAATCTGAGATGCCACTGACCGTTCCAAACGAGGCAATTTGCCCCAGGAAATCACCACTCTCCATTGGCGAAAGCGGATCCTGATTCATCAACTGGGTTGTCATCAGAGACATGAAATCCTCCATTGCCAGCTGACCTACGTTTTTCTCCTCATCTTTGCTATTCAAATTTGAGTTGAGGAAAGCATATGGGTTGTCGCCTACACCGTTGATTGCCATGTCGATGCCTCAGTGAATAAGGTTGCAGAGCTCATGCTGCTCAGCAACCAGAAGATTAGTAAAAAGTTGTTGTTGGTAAGGCTGTTGCCTGGCTGGGAAGTCCAATTCGTCGACAACCACCCCAGATTGAGCAGGGCTTGGCAAATCCTGCCACCAGATGATGGCTGGCATGCCTGATTGCAAATCAATCGCTATCGGATTTTGGTAGGTGTGACTGCTCATACTATTTACCCATCTGCAGTGTGCGTATCAGCAACTGTTTGGATGTGTTGGCTATCTCGACATTGTTTTGATACGAACGGGATGCCGACATCATGTTGGCCATTTCAGCAATGGGATCGACATTTGAGTGGTACACAAAACCATTTTCATCGGCCATCGGGTGTGCAGGGTTGTATTCCTGTTTAACCGGCGCCTGGCTTTCGACAATGCCTCGAACTTGAACGGAACCGGGTTTGAAACCATCCTGCGCATCATCAAGCACCGTCGCGAAAACTGGCTGTCTTGAGCGGTAAGTTTCGCCAACACTACTGCTCACACTATCTGCATTGGCCAGGTTACTGGCTGTGGTGTTGAGCCGAAGCGATTGAGCACTCATTCCGCTTCCTGCAATATCGAAAATATTGAATAACGACATCGTATTATTCTCCTCGGATAGCCTTGGTCAGGCTCTGAAAGCGACTGCCAAGGAACTCAAGACTTGCCTGATACTGGACTGCATTTTGCATAAACTGTGATTGTTCGACTTGCTCATCGACCGTGTTGCCATCCAGAGAATCTTGCATGGTTTGACGGTACTGCAGCTGCGAGTCAAAACTGCTGCTTCCGGAACCGGCAATATGTTTCTGATGGGTGGTATTAAGAGAAGGTGAAGTCTGGCCGCTGGCGGCCATTTTCAGGGCTGATTGAAAATCAATATCCCGAGCTTTGTAATTAGGGGTATCAGCATTGGCCAGATTCGTTGCCAGCAGCTCAGCGCGCTGAGAACGCACACGCAAGGCGTCTGCGTGAATTCCTAGGGCTGAATCGAAGTTTATCGGCATGGTTGACTCCAACTTTAATCTTTTTGTACAGAATCAAAGCATCAAACATGCCATAACGAAAAATTATATATAATTCAATTAGATAAAAATAATGCGGCAACAGCGTCAAAAAAATAGCGGCAAGCTTTGCCGCTCTCCGGCAAACACCGGTCAAAGCCTCCTAAGTCTTTGATAAATGACAACCAATTCACGCTTTTGTGAAATTGTCCTGATGGATCATCAATAAGGCTTGACCCTGCAATATCCAGGGTCTATAACAAAACATAAACTCAATATTGAGGCCAGCAGGTGAATACAACTCGTTACACCGGCGGTTTCACGATCATCGAGCTGATGATTACCTTGTTCATTGCAGGGATTTTGGTTGCCGTCGCGGCACCCAGTTTTAATCGGCTACTCGTGGATAACCGCCTGACCACAGAAGCAAATTTATTGCTTTCAAGCCTACAGACAGCTCGCAGTGAAGCGGCAATGCGGGGTGTTAACGTCACCCTGCGCATACCCGATGCGGCTGCCAATCAAGTGTGGGATCAAGGCTGGATATTGTTCACTGATTGGGGCGCAAACGCGACGCCCGGTGCCAATATTGATACTGGCAATTGCGCCAACGAAGAAAATTGCATTTTGCAACAGAGGGATGCAGTCACTGCAACTGGCCTCACCATTCGAAGCAACAACTACGCAAGATGGATTTCATTTGATCCATCAGGCAGACCCCGAAGTGCTGCCTTACCTAACGGTACGTTCACTCTGTGCATTGGTGATCAGGGCCGTCAGGTCATAGTGAACAACACTGGCCGCTCTCGAGTTCAGGAGGCACCGAATGGCACCTGTCCTTAGACATCAAAAAGGCTTCAGTCTGTTTGAGGTACTCATTGCCTTGTTTGTGCTGGCCGTTGGCTTGTTAGGACTGGCACACCTTCAACTGACTACACTCAAAAACGTGCAGAGTGCAGAGTTTCGCTCCCAGGCGTCTATCTTAGCTGCCGATATTTTTGACAAAATGCGCGCCAATCAGCCAGCCGCAAGAGCAGGAAACTATAATTTTGCTTTCGATGATGATGCGCCAGTGGCCCCTGATACAGTTGCAGAATTTGACCTCATCGACTGGCTGGGTGCTGTATCAACATCCCTGCCCCAAGGTAGCGGCGCCATTGGCTGTCCCAACTTTAATCCCGGTGCAGATTTTATCTGTCAAATCACCATTCGCTGGAACGAAACACAAATCGGTGACGCTGATACTGATTACGGTGAGCTCGGCCAGTCAGAATTCATTTTCTCCGGAGCCATCTGATGAATGGCATAAAACATCTGCAAAAGGGTCTGTCCTTAATCGAGCTCATGGTGGCGATTGTGATTGGTTTACTGCTGGTTGCTGGTGTAACCCAACTCTTTGCTAACAATCGTCAGGTCTACAATGTTCAGGACAATCGCGCTCGCATGCAGGAAAATGGACGTTATGCACTGCATGCCCTGACAGAAGCAATTCAGCGTGCAGGCTATATCGGTTGTGCCACTCGAAGTGGTCCAAACATCACCAATACACTGGATAGTAACCCCGGCTTTCTTGAAGACTTTGAAATTTCACTTCAAGGTAACAATGCCAGCGGACCAAGCAATTGGACGCCTAGCCAGGATGCCAGCATCAGCAGCCCACTATCTGGAAATGACATTATCACGGTCAGAACAGGCATTGGTTCTCCTATTCGGGTATTGGATCACGATAGCAGTAATCAGCAGATTGAGCTGGGCTCCAATCATGGCCTTGCTGCCAATGACATCGTCATGGTCTCTGATTGCTTAAGCGCCGTCATCCTTCAAATTGAGAACGTTGTTGGCAATAACATTACCTACGATGCAGATATTGATCTGCAATTTGATATCCCAAGTGCCCATATCACTCGACTGGCCACCCGTAGTTTGTACATCAGAACGAATCCTGATGGTCTTCCCGCTCTCTACCAGCGTATCAACAACGATGCGGCACAAGAGCTGGTAACCGGAATAGAAAATCTGCAAATCTTGTTCGGTGAAGATACCAATCAGGATGGGGCCGCCAATGTTTACGTTTCTGCCAATACCATTGGTGATTGGGGAGATGTGGTGAGCGTGAGAGTCATGCTGGACGCCACCAGCATTGAAGACAACGTGGCATTGCAACAACGCGCAGAAGGCGATCGCCGTCTGAGTACCAGCTTCCAGAAAACAATCGCTCTCAGGAATCGATTGCCATGAACCGATTTCACCGAATCAAGTCAATCCAACAAACAGGCGCCACTCTGATTATAAGCTTGATCGTCTTGGTGTTAATGACCATTATCGGTCTTGCCGCTATGAGAAGTAGCATGATGCAGGAACGCATGGCGTCTAATACCCGCGACTACGAACTGGCCAGTCAAGCTGCTGAAACAGCACTCCGCGAAGCTGAGAACTGGCTGATTTCCCAGGTCAACGAGCCCATCCCTGGTGCATCTCGCGTGTGGTTGCTCAACGATATGCATCCCAATCCCAATGAAGCTCGAAACTGGTGGGAAATGCCGGCAAGAGGACGCGCCTGGTGGCTTGCGAATGCAGTTGCATACTCGGGTCCAGCTTTGGCAAACATTAACAGCCAACCCAGATCAATAATCGAACATCAGTCCTTTATCACCGACGACTTGCTAATCGGCACAGGTAGCAATACGACCGGAATCGACTACTATCGCATCACTGCTCGAGGTTCAGGTGGTAGTGACCAGTCCCGTGTGCTGATACAGAGCACTGTGAGTAAAAGGTATTAGCCATGAAAACTGCTTTAAACAGATATTTTGCGATGCTGGTGCTGAGCGTCCTATCAGCTTCAAATGTCGCCAGCTCAGAACTGGATCTGGCTCAGGTTCCGCTCTACCTGACTTCGGGTGTTGATCCCAACATCATGTTTATTATTGACGATTCAGGCTCAATGTTTTTCGAGGTTACCCCGGACTCTGTTGCTTTTCCTGAAAGTGCCAGTTCTTATGCTGCTTACGTGTATCCAAGAGCTAATAATGTCTATGGCCCATCAGACTATTCTCATACATTACTCAGAGTTGCTGAGGTCACTGATACAGATCCGTATGCGGCAATGACCCGTACACACACTATTAATACTAACTACTACGATCCAAGTAAAACCTACACGCCATGGATACGAGCTGATGGTTCACTCTATCCTAATGCGACTCCAGCATGTGCGTGGCATAATCCCGAAAATACTGGCACCTGCCCAAGTGGCTCTGGAACTGATGGGGCGGTCAATAACCTTGCCCGAGACCTGACACGTAACAACGGACGCTGGAATAGCAACACCTGGCAAACCTGTACTAGTGCAGGAACTTGTACCAGTTCAAGTACCGCGAGAACTTTCTGGCCAGCTGTTTATTACACTCATACAGGTGGTGATATTTGGAATCGTAATAATTACACGCGCACCGAAATTCGCTCCACCACCGCCACATACTCTGGACACGGCCGTATCAACCGAACCGACTGTACCGCAGGTGTCTGTAGCTACGCACAGGAAATACAGAATTTTGCCAACTGGTATACCTACTATCGCTCTCGCATACTTGCTTCCCGGGCAGGTATCGGAAGGGCATTTGCACAGCAAGGCCCTAATATGCGGGTTGGCTACGGCACCATCAACAAAGGCAACTCCACTGTTGATGGACAGAGTAACACCAGCACCATCGTTCGTGGTGTTCGTCAGTTTACTGGCACTGGACGTACTAACTTCTTTAACGAGCTGTATACACGGGACATTCCGGCATCCGGTACGCCGCTGCGCAAAGCACTTGATGATGCCGGTCAATACTTCTCCAGAACCGATTCTCGAGGTCCATGGAGTGACACCCCAGGTAGCCCAGATGGTGAGGACTTGATGTGCCGTCAAAGCTTTACCATCCTGATGACTGACGGTTACTGGTCTGGTGGCACAAGTTTTCAGGCCAGCACGGCAGCAGCCCGTGCCAACGTCGACAATTCCGTCGGGCCGGTAATCACCGGCCCGGGCGGTCAGAGTTATCAATACACCCCAACAGACCCATACAGAGACAACCAAAATAACACACTGGCCGATGTTGCCATGTACTATTGGTATCGCGATTTAAGGCCAGATCTGGATAATCTGGTGCCAACGACACCGCAAAACGAGGCGTTCTGGCAACATATGGTGACCTTTGGTGTCGCCTTTGGTTTGACCGGCTCAGTTGATGCAGATGACGCTTGGGCAGCCGTCTCAACTGGCACAGCTATTAACTGGCCGGATACCGACTCAAACTCAAGTGTGGCGAACTGCCCTACGGATATTTGCCCAGCACGACTTGATGACTTGTTGCATGCTTCGATCAACGGTCGTGGTGGGTTCTTCAGCGCAGCTGATCCGGATACCTTTGCCACTGAGTTGAGTGGTGTTTTGTCTAATATCGCTGACAGAACCTCCTCTGCCGCCTCAGTAGCACTCAACTCCGGCACAATTTCTGGAAGCACACGTGTCTATCAGGCACGTTTTGAGAGCGGTGGTTGGACAGGACAGCTTTTAGCTTATCCAATCCAAAGTAATGGAACCCTGGGTGGGCTTGAATGGGATGCTGGAAGTCTGATACCTGCGGCGAACAGCCGAGTCATTATTTCCCATGATGGAACGGAAGGGGTGCCGTTTCGCTGGAGTAATCTTTCAGCCTCGCAACAGACTCAGCTGGTTAATGAAAACGTGCTCAACTACATTCGTGGTTCGCAATCCAACGAGGCTGTTAATGGTGGTACATTTCGAAATCGAACTCGAGTACTCGGAGATATCATCAACTCAAGTCCTGTCTTTTCTGGCGCACCTAATTCAAGATATCCAGATAACTGGGGCATCGGCGCCGCTGAAAACGCACAGCCCTATCGTAATTTCCGCATAGCACAAGCAAATCGCACTCCCTTGGTATTGGTAGGCGCTAATGATGGTATGTTGCATGGATTTAATGCCAACACAGGCGTTGAAATGTTCTCCTATGTACCTGCCAGCGTCTACTCACAATTACCTTTGCTAACCAACCCGAACTACAGTCATCGTTATTTCGTTGATGGCAATCCAACGGTAGTTGATGCCTTTATCAATGGACAGTGGAGAACAGTGCTGGTCTCTGGATTAGGTGCTGGCGGGCAAGGAGTTTTTGCTCTCGATATCACAGATCCAGATTCATTTGCATCAGAAGCGACTGCTTCAAATAATGTCTTGTGGGAGTTCACTGATCTGGATGACAGGGATATGGGTTATAGTTTCGGTCAACCCAGTGTGGTCCGCCTCAACAACGGTAGCTGGGCCGTAATATTCACAGGCGGTTACAACAATACTGCTGACAACGGTAATACTGGTAACAGTACCAACGACAGCTTAACCGGTAATGCCGTGCTTTATATCGTTGATCTTGCTACTGGTGATTTAATCAGAAAATTTGACACAGGTGTCGGACGAGCCCAGGATCCTACAGGTAACAACAGACCCAATGGGCTTGCCTCTCCAGCGGTTGTTGATATCAATGGTAGCTCCAGTGCAGATGCTGTTTACGCTGGCGATTTATTCGGCAACGTCTGGAAAATCAATCTCGCCAGTAGTGACCCGACAAGCTGGAATTTTGCCTACAACTCAGGAGGAAATCCTCAGCCACTGTTCACAGCCTGTCATGGTGTAAGCTGTAACTCTGGAAATTCACAACCAATCACCACCAGACCACAGGTTGTTCGCCATCCATCAGGAGCAGGATATCTGGTCCTGTTCGGGACCGGTCAGTACATGGAAGTTGGTGACAACGCCATATCGGGTCAGACCACCCAGAGTTTTTACGCGATATGGGACAAAGCACAATCAACCCTAACGCCTTTCAATCGAAGCAATTTGCTACAGCAAGAAATCATGTTCGAGATAAGTCAGGCAAATGGTGATTTCCGTATCACCTCTGACACAAGTATTGATTGGAATAGTCAGAATGGGTGGTTTCTGGACTTACAATATGGTGCAGAAAATTTCGGAGAGCGCCAAGTAAGTAATGCCTTGGTAAGAAGCAACAGAATTATATTCACCACGCTAATGCCCTCTGAAGATCCCTGCCAATTTGGTGGAAGTGGCTGGCTGATGGAACTGGATATTTTCTCAGGGGCGAGGTTGCCGTTTTCTCCATTCGATCTCAATGACGACGGAATCTTTGATATCAATGACTTTATCAATGTTGGAGACATCACAGGCGATGGAAATGACGATTACCTGCCTGCCAGTGGCCGCAAGTCAACCGTGGGAATTATCCCAACACCGAGTATCGTCAATGACACGGGGGGACAACGCGAGTTCAAGTTCTTGAGTGGTTCCTCTGGCGAAATTGAAGTCATTACGGAAAACCCTGGTCCCGGTGAAACAGGCCGCCAGTCCTGGTATCCTCTGGACTTTATTTTTCAGTGATTTTGGAGCCTGATGAATGAAAAACATTGTTTTGAATGCAGTCTTCATATTGCTGATGTTGGTTTCAGCGAAAGCAGTATTGGCAATCGCACCTTTTGAACATTCTGGAGAAGTAACGCTATTAAGTTCGGATATCCGCCAGATCATCATTAATGGAACGCGATATGAACTTGCCGATCCACTCTTAGTGAATGGTAAACCCTTCACAGGCAACGATTTACCATTTTCTGTAGGAAGCCAGGTGGGTATAACGATTCGTCAACAGGATCTGGGGAGACTACCGGTAGTTGATGAAATATGGCTATTGGATACTCAGGAGGGGGACTCACCATGAGCTTTTCCGGCAAAAAACAAACAGGGGTCACCCTGATAGAACTAATGATTGTCATTGTCATCGTAGCGATTATCGTCGCCATCGCCTATCCATCCTACCTGACCCAAGTACAACAAACCCGTCGGGCCAATGCTCAGGCAGATCTGGTAGAACTGGCCGCATATATGGAAAGGTTTTACACAGAAAACTTCACCTATGCTGGTGCAGCATTGCCTTACAACACCTCCCCCAAATCAGGCGGACAAAGCTTCTATAACATTGCGCTTGGTAATGCAACCGCAACCACTTATACGCTCACGGCAACACCACAGGGTCCTCAAGTAGGCGATGCTTGTGGCAATATGACAATAAACCAACGCGGACAGGGAACCCCGGCAAATTGTTGGTAACTGTTGTTTTGATTTAGCCGGTTAACATTAAACAAAAATGCCGACGAAAGTCGGCATTTTTGTTTTGAATACAGGCCAAAATTAACTTTGATCAACCTGAATCTGACCTTGTGAAAGCAATGAGTTAATGATCTCGGCTTGTTGCGTGGCAGGGTCAAAATGCCCCACACCAAGATCACCCAATGAGGTTCCTTGCAAGGTTATTGTCTGAAACTCAGCTCCATCTCCATTGGGAGACAAGTTCAATACCACATCATCACCCACTTGCTCGATTCTGATGTAGTCAGTGAGATTGCCTGCTTCTTCACCCTGTAACAGGTCAGAAATATCAAGAACATCCGCTTGCCCATTGTTGAAGTCGGTAATCGTATCAGATGCTGGCCTCATAGCACTGGCATCGCCACTTTTCCAGACAAACACATCGCGACCACCACCGCCAGTCATTATATCGTTGCCAGCGCCACCGTAGATAATTTCATTTGCTTCAGAGCCAATCAATGTGTCAGCCTGACGAGTGCCTTCGAGTAAAATCGGCGGCAGTGCGGTTACGGTGATCGTAAGCGGAATCTCGGTTGTCGCAGTGAGTGAACCGCACACCTCTGAAGGATCCAGTGAGTCTGCCAGACTTTCTTCCGAGGTTGCAGAGACAGTGAGCTGGAACTCTGTTGTCTCATAAACTGCATTGCCCGGCACTTGCAAAGATAGCAACGAAAGATCCCAATCCTTGACATCAATCTCATTCAAGTCATCTGTAGCTGTGAATGTATTTGTGCCATCAGTCAACACAAAGCCTGATGGAATATTGCTCACCACAATTTTTGTAATGCTTTCGGAGCCATCGGTATCAGTCAATGCCGCCGAGATTGACAGAAAGACTGAGTCACCAGCCTCGACAGTAATTTCATCTCCGCTATCTACCCATTCTGTGTAGGTGATGCTGTTGATCAGATAATCATCGCCTTCACCTTTGGCAGAAAATCTGATTTCGTTGAATGGAACACCGCTGGATGGTTGAAAAGTAAACGGACCATCGACTCTGTCAGTACCACCGGCATGTTCGATCGACTCAATCAGCACGCCGTCCATATAGAAGGAAATAACCGCGGTTTCTCCTTCAATGGCACCACTTCCAGTCACCGAGTTGTAGTTATATCCATGCTTCCATGCAAATGACACATCAACCGTGGTCACATCGTTTTCAAACTTAACGACCAGATGCTCGGAGGCGCCGAGATTGAAATCAAAACCAATTTCGTCAGGGTTGCCTTGATTTGCCCCGCCGAATGTCGCACCAGAGACACCAAACCCCGGGGCAAAAGTACCTCCGCGAATTGAAATATCAACAGGTGAAGCATCAGGAGCATCCGGATCAACACCCGCAGCAAACGCGAGTACTGTATATGTGCCCGCTGTATCCGTTACATTATATGTATTGATAGTGACTGTACGCGGCTCTTTACTTGAAACAGACAGTTCTGGCGCGTCAGCAACAGGCGTTACATCAATAGTCATTGTGCTGGATGAAGGGCTCCAGTCGGTGCCATCAGATACACTGAACTCAAAGCTCGCGTAATCAGTTTTCATATTGCCCGTGGTGGTATCGTCACCATATTCGTCACGACCCGAGGCGTTTTCTTCTGGCATAAACGTCAACAGACCATTTTCGATATCTTCTGCCGAGATTTCGAGACCAGGTTCAATCACAGCAATGCCGTTGAAAAATAGCTGCCCATCGAGAGGCAGTGAGTCGATACGGATAAACTGAACCGTATCTCCATCAGCATCGCTGTATCTGAAATCAGCTAACTGAAAAGTCAGTAATGTGTCCTCACAGGTAATCGCGTTTGAGCTTGCTGCCTGTGGAGGTGTGTTGGGCGGTGTCACATCAGGATCATCACCATTGACTGGCGGAAAGATCGCATCATCCCCGGTGTTCAACAAACCAAGAGTAGGCTCCGGATCGAAGAAATCGAAGCTGATGCCCGTTGTTTCAAAACCGTTATCTGGTCTGGTTTCAGGAGCGTTGAACTGGTTATAGAAAGGTTCACGTGTACCTTCACTCCCCGCCTCAGGGCCTGCACCAGCAGCTGTAGCTTCAGCTATTTGTGTAGGGTCAGCACCTTCAAGAATGGCTTGTTGAATCAGATCGACATCATCAACCAGGGCTTCGTCTTGTGCGTCTGCCATGGGGGTTGTTGGATCGAATACTTCAGAATCCAGAAGTGCGTTCGAGCTTCTACCCAAATCCATGACGCTGCCATCAGCAAAATGAATCTCAACAGCGCCATCAGCACCAGTGCTGATCAAGTCATTTTGGAAAACTTTGTCACCGACTTGTAGATGGCGAATGCTTCCATCTGTGGAAACGGCTGTTGCAGTTCCAATTAATACTGTCACTGTACCTATTTCTGTCGCCATGAGCGTGTCTCCATGTGTGCACCCGCATATAAAAATTATTGTATCGGCAAAAAATATGCCTATTCGGGTATCTTTATGGTGTCAGTTTGCAATTTTTACAGCTAGAGATCTATCGTACTTAGGTACAAGTTTTTAAATAAATTTGTAATATTTTCACTGACTCAAAGAAGTTTTGGTCTGAAATTAGCTGAAGCGCTCACTGAGGCCACAAAACGATCCAACACTTCTGCAACCAGTCTTCTTGGTATCCATGCCTCACCCGCGTGCACAACACGAATCGCCTTGGTCAACAACTGATGCTGCTCTGGTGCAATCAAGGCACGGGCTGAATATCCCGAGTTCTCCAGTGCAGAGAAGGTAGGTTGGGAGCTGGATAAAATCAAAGTTTTGGTTTGTGGGCAATGTCTGGATAACAGCAGGCTAATCACATTGGCATCAAAACTGTCATCTGATTCATCAACAATCAGAATATCCGCCGAGAACATGGCAATATCATCGACCAGCTCTTCAAGCGTGGCAAAATCCAACACGCGAGCCAGCATATCGGAGGCAAAAGCAAATCGGCTTCTGACAAAAGTTTTCTGTCCCAGTACAGCAACTCTGATCATGCGTAGCTCCTTAACATCCCTGATATTAATTGCCATTTAGCATCCCATCCCTGCAGAGGGGATTGACGATAGCCGCTTCTCACAAATTGTTGAATATGTCCTTCCAGCACAGCGACCAGCAAGCTGGCTGTCTCATTAACGGGTCTGCCACCGGCCTCAGTCAATGTAAGTTCTCGTTCACGCAGAATTTGCCTGAACTGAGTTTCCAGTCTGTCAAAAAACTGACTAACTCTTTGACGCAAACGTTCCGTCTCACCTGTCAGGGCAACGCCAACAAGAATACTGCTTATTCCCGGATTTTTGGCGCTAAAGCCCATCAACAGAGCCATGATTTTTTCACAGCGGGACAAGGCGTTATCATCTTCATCGACAATTTTTCGAATCAAGCCGAATACCGTGTCTTCAGCAAACTCAATCAAGCCTTCAAACATTCGCGCCTTGCTGGGAAAATGCCGATAAAGGGCGGCCTCAGACACGCCAAGGCTGGCAGCAAGTTTTGCGGTGGTGATTCGTTCCCCTGGATGCTGTTCCAGTTGAACAGCCAATGCCTCGAGAATCGCTTGCCGACGCGATTGTTTGAGCTCGCTCCGGCTCGATTGTACCGCGTCGTTCATCGTCCCCCTCCACGAATCAATGTGCCGACCCCCTCGTCGGTAAACATCTCCAGCAACACTGCATGCTGAACACGACCGTCAATAATGTGTGCAGTAGTGACACCAGCAGCAACTGCGTCCAGCGCACAACCGATCTTTGGCAGCATTCCGCCATAGATCACGCCTTGCTCAATCAACTGGCTTACCCGCTTTGCATTGAGTCCTGTTAAAAGCTGTCCGTCAGAATCAAGTAAGCCGGGGGTATTTGTCAACAAAATCAACTTCTCAGCCTGCAAAACCTCGGCAATTTTTCCAGCCACAAGATCTGCATTGATGTTGTATGACTCCCCATTTTTTCCCACGCCAATTGGCGCGATAACAGGGATAAAATCACTGTGGATCAGCATATCAATGACACTGGTATCAATACTTGACACCTTGCCAACATGACCAAGGTCAATCATTTCCGAAGTTTGCAATGCCGGATCAATAGTCTCCCCTGTCACCTGCAGTTTTTCAGCGAAGATAAGACTGCCATCTTTTCCGGTCAGGCCTACTGCTCGACCACCATGATTGTTGATCAGGTTAACAATACTCTTGTTGACCTGCCCACCCAAGACCATTTCAACGACATCCATGGTTTCCTGATCGGTCACCCGCATGCCGTTAATAAATTCCGATTGTTTGCCGATGCGTTGCAACAATTGACCGATCTGTGGCCCACCACCATGCACAATCACCGGATTAATGCCGACAGCTTTGAGCAATACCACATCACGAGCAAAACTGTTTTTCAGAGACTCGTCGGTCATGGCATTACCGCCATATTTAATGACCAGCGTCTTTCCTGAAAAACGTTGTATGTATGGCAACGCTTCAGTCAAAACCTGTGCGATGTGTCCGGCACGCTGTGTGTTCAAACTCAAAATATCATCCTCAAAACACTAATAGCTTATGACGCTCGTCTCGACTGCTATGTCGCGAAAGTCATGGTTCATATCATCTGGCAATCATGGATATCAGCCCAGATGAATATCAGGTCTGATTTGAAGCATCTGACGCAGGAACCGCAATTTAATTTCCTCCAAGCCTTCCTCGGAGCTTGCCTCAAATCGAAGCGTCAGCCCAGGCACGGTGTTGGATTTTCTGACCAGGCCCCAGCTGTCCGAATAATCGACACGGTAGCCATCGATGGTGGTTATTTCAGCATCGGTGAATTCGGCGCGCTCTTGAAATCGTTCAATGAAATCAGCGGCGGCAATATCATCCATAGCCACATGGATTTCCGGAGTATTGAAACGGGCCGGTTGGCCAGAGAATATTTCCGCAGGCGAGCGCCGCTGGTCGTCAGCGGTCAGCAATTCTAGCAAGCGACATGCTGAATATAAAGCATCATCAAAACCAAACCAGCGGTCAGCAAAGAAAATATGTCCGCTCATTTCACCACCGAGGATAGCACCGGTTTCCTGCATTCGCTTTTTGATGATGGTATAACCAGACGGTGCCAGCACCGCTTGTCCACCTGACGACTTGATAATGTCCTCCAGCAAATGGGTACTTTTGACGTCATAAATGACACTTGCACCGGGGGTTCGGCTTAGCATCTGCTCAGCGAACAGCATCAGCAAGCGGTCTGGCCAGATAATTTCTCCGAGGCCATCCACAACGCCCAAACGATCTCCATCGCCATCAAAAGCAAGGCCAAGATCAGCATTTGTTTCACGCACTTTGGCAGCCAATGCCTGCATGTTCTGTGGTTGTGCTGGATCAGGGTGATGATTTGGAAATTCACCATCCACTTCACAGAACAGCTCGACCACCTCACATCCCAGGTCTCTGAATAATTGAGGTGCGATCATTCCAGCGACACCATTGCCGCAATCAACCACCAATTTGAGTGGCCGGCTCAAGAAAATATCTGAGGACACCTTGGCAAGGTAATCTTTGACAACATCTGCTTGCTCTTGCGAAGCCGTACCGAGCGTAAAATCACTTCGCTCTATGCGACGATACAATTGCTTGATTTGATCGCTGGACAACATCTCGGCATCGACCATGATCTTGAAGCCATTATAGTCTCGAGGATTATGACTGCCGGTCACCATGACACCTGAACGGGACGACAAAGTGTGGCAGGCAAAATAAAGCACGGGAGTGGGCACCATGCCAATATCAATTACGCTGGCCCCTGCTGACATCAAGCCTTCACTGAGCGCCTTACTGAGTGACTCACTGGAGTTGCGACCATCCCGGCCAACGATGATTTCGTGGATATTCTGGCTGACCAGCTGACTGCCTATGGCACGTCCAATCTGTCTGGCCACTTTTTTATTGAGCGTATCCCCCACAATGCCACGGATATCATATGCCTTGAATATCGAGCTACTGACTTCTGGAACTGCCTGATCAGCAGTCTGGGGCGTGTTTTGTTTGGCAACACCCCGAGCATAATCATAGCCGGATTCAACCATCAGAGGTCTGCGAACCGACTGTGTTTGCCACTTACCTGATCTGGCAGAAACCGATAACCAGCGGCTTTTTGGAAACAACTGGATCAGCAACTGAGCTATCAACCACCAAACAATACTGGCGATAGCAAGTGCCAATGCCAATTGCACCAGCGAAATCTGCAATGCCGGTTTAGCTTCGTCTGGATAAAAGACAACTTGCCAATGGCTGAATGGAATGCTCTGCTCAAATGCTGGCATTGATTGGAACTGAGCATTACCTGAGCTGGCGACGCTGACACGCTGCTGGCTACCTTGCTGCAGCTCGACAAAACCAGGTTCGTTCAAAATCTGCTGCATCATCAACGACAGTTGTTGCACCGGTAAGGCTGCCAGCACAATCGCCAGAGGAGGTTCAGGCAAAGCTTCAGCCATCAGAAGATAGGCGTTATCAGTGCCTGGCAACATCACTGCGTAATCAGCTCGTCCTTCAGCTTCAACCTGATATAAGGTTGCCAGCGCAGCATAGCTCAACGGAATACAACCCTCGGTTGTTGCCTGGCTGGGAATACGACTGACTAAACACAAGGCAGAAGCATCCGGCCACTGCGCCGTCAAGTCCTGCAATAACACACCAGATTCTGAAGCTTCGCTTTCTGCGCGCATCTGAGGAGTAACATTGGCTGCGATTGCCTCAAGTTGTCGCTCCCATTGGCCAATCACCGAACTGACAGAGGCCGCTAATCGCTCAGCAGTCTCCTGATGTTTTTTTCGATAATCCTGATAATCGGTGGTCTGGTTTTGGTGGCTGAGGAAAAACAATATGCCGACAGCAAACAGCCAGATCAGCAACAGCAAGCCGCCTAACACTGGCCTGCCGATCATTCGCAGATCGTCAGGAATCAGCCGTCGCCAGCGCTCAGCTCCCGGTTTCAACTGCTTCAGCTCCGTCCTGTATGCCCAAATCCACCGGTACCTCGCTCACTTGAAGAAAACTCGGTGACCGCTTCAAAGGCAACTTGTACAACCGGGATAATGACCATCTGCGCAATCCTTTCTCCGACAGTTATCTCAAAGGGCGTATCACCACGATTCCAGCATGAGACAAAAATTTGTCCCTGATAATCACTGTCAATCAGCCCAACCAAGTTACCCAATACAATACCATGCTTGTGTCCCAACCCTGATCGCGGAAGAAGTACAGCCGCCAGTGAAGGATCGTCAATGTGAATCGCCAACCCCGTGGGTATCAGGTGGGTTTCACCCGGATGAATGGTCAGATTCTCTTCCAAACAGGCCCTTAAGTCTAATCCCGCACTACCTGTGGTGGCATAGTCGGGTAAGGGAATCGAATCACCCAGCCTTGGGTCTATCAGTTTTAGTTGTATCTTTTGCATGATATCGCTCAATTATCAAAGTCATCAAAGCATCCGCCAGCAGGCGTTTGTGTTGTCTGGGTAGGCGCTGGCCGCCACCTGACCAAAAAACTTCCAATGCATTTTCTTCACTGGCAAAGCCAATACCCTTGCCGACATGATTGCCTGCAATGATATCCAATCCTTTTTGTTGACGCTTGCTGTCTGCATGTTCAGCCAGCAGCTCAGTTTCGGCAGCGAAGCCTACCACCAGTTTCGGCCGATATTCGCTGGCACTGACCGTGGCAATGATATCTGTTGTTGCCTCCAACTCCAGAGTCATCTGTTGTCGGCCTTGTTTTTTGATTTTCTGCCCTTCAATCACTGCCGGTCTGAAGTCGGCCACCGCTGCACAGCCAATGAAAATATCCGTCTGCCGGATATTCAACATGACCTGTTCAAGCATTTCTGAGGCTGATTCAACTGATATTGTTTGACAAGCAGTGGGCGCAGTCAGATGGACGGGCCCGGAAACCAGAATCACTTCAGCACCTGCCGCCAGCGCAGCTTCTGCCAATGCATATCCCATCTTGCCTGAACTTCGATTGGCAATATAACGAACCGGATCGATTGCTTCGTGGGTGGGGCCAGCAGTAATCATCACCCGCTGACCCGTCAAGGCTCCGGGTGCCATGATGCTGGAGAGCTGAGCAACGATCTCAACAGGCTCAAGTAGCCGACCTTCTCCCTGTTCACCACAGGCCTGATCACCACTGGCAGGGCCAAGCACAAACGCGCCTCTGGTTTGTAAGGTTGCCAGATTCTCTTTGGTAGCGGGATTGGACCACATCTTGTTATTCATTGCCGGCGCAATCGCCAGTCGCGCCTCGGTTGCCAGTACTGTAGAAGTCAGCAAATCATCGGCACGACCAAAAGCTAGCCTGGCTATGGTATCGGCGCTGGCGGGCGCAACCAAAATCCAATCAGCCCATCGAGCCAGTGCGATATGCCCCATCGCAGACTCCTGATCAGCATCCAGTAATTCAACTGCGACAGGATGTCCGCTCAAAGTCTGCAAGGTCAGTGGCGTGATAAATTCGCAAGCGGCCTTGGTCATGACCACCCTGACTTCTGCACCTGCCTCACGCAATCTGCGAGTCAAATCGGCAGCTTTATATGCCGCGATGCTGCCGGTCACGCCCAGAACGATACGTTGTCCGGCCAGACCCTGTTCAGCCATGATTTTGTGTTCCAAGCGCCAGATCTCGCAAGGTCAGTTGATCCAGAACCTGACTTTGAGCGGAACTGACCTTGCTAAGCAGCCCTTCAATCGCAGGCTCTGCTCTGCTGCGATTTTGTGTCAGTACGTTTTCTTCCGCGGTGCGCAACACATCCAAAATATCATTCACCTTGAGTGTCGAAATATCCTGCCCCGGAATATAGCGAACGCTATCGCCAGCAACTTCTGCCAACATGCCAGCGGCTTCCAGAATAGAAATCAATTCCTGCAAAGTCAGATTGCTCAATGCGGTTTCCTGTTCCAATTCCTGAATGCTCAATGGCGTTTCATGATTGCAAAAGCGCCTGGCAATAAGAGTCATTAACCAGAGTCCTTCCTTTTCTCGAAGGCGTGGACTCAGGCTAAATGATTTACCACCCACTTGCACCAGTTTTGGGTGCTGCAAATAAAAGGCGACCTGTGAGCCCGTCAACAGAATAAACCATGCCAGATACAACCAGATCATAAAGAAAAACAAAATGGCAAAGCCGGAATAAATGGCGGTGTAGTTGGATGACGTGGCGACAAACGAAGCGAAAATAGTGCCCAGCGTTACCCACAAGGCACCCGCCACTGTTCCACCCATCAATGCGGGAGCCAGCTTGACCCGGGTATTGGGAATAAAGGTATAAAGAAATGTAAAGGCCAGGATGATCATCACATAAGGCACCATTTTGCTGATAAAAATCAGCACGGTGCCAAACGGTTCGATCGACTGTAACTGCACCATGACATTGTGATTCAACACCGAGGCCCCCACGCCCAAGGCAGTGAAGACCAATACCGGGCCGATCATCATCACGCTGAAATAATCAGTAAAACGTCTTGCCAGACTGCGTGGTCGTTTAACTCGCCAGACAAAATTGAAAGCACTTTCGATTTTCTGCACCAGCGAGATAATCGTGTAAAACAACATGGCCAGACCGACAGAGCCAAGCACACCAACTTTTATATTTTCTACAAAGCCAATGATATTTTCCGTCAGCTCTTCTCCCCGGCTACCGAGCGGCTCCATAAAGCCCAGCAAGAAGGGTTCTATCTGGTTATGAACACCAAAGGCTTTCAATACCGAGAAGGCCACCGCTATCAACGGCACCAGTGATAACAGAGTGGTAAATACCAGGCTCATGGCACGCAAATTCAGTTCGCCTGTTGCCAGCTCCCGGATCATCACATAGCAGACACGCAACAACTCGGTTAGCCAGCGTCTGACAGGATTCACCTTGGACAAATCCTCTTGCCAGAGGCTGACCGTAAAAAAATGTTTTAGCTTATCAAGCGTGTCTTGCACGACCATAACGCTTTCCTTGTGTCCGATGATGCCTTACACCGGATTTTCAATATCGACGAATTGCTGATCCAGATCAAAGATCTCGGCCAGATGATTGCCAAGCGCCATGATGCCATACCGTTCGGTTGCATGGTGACCTGCCGCTATGTAGTGGATACCCAGCTCTCTGGCAAGATGGGTCGTTTGCTCGGAAACCTCACCGCTGAGAAACGCATCCAGCCCCAACTCGGCAGCTTGTTGAATGTACCCTTGGGCCGCTCCAGTGCACCAGCCGATGGTATTCACAGGCCTGTCATGTCCGGCAATCACAACCGGCTCGCGTTGCAAAGTATCTGCGACCGAATTGGCAAAGTCATCCAGCGACTGAGGTTCTGACAAACAGCCACACAGCGCAATCGCCGGCTCTCCAGTACCAGAAATTCGCCCATCTATTTCAAGTCCTAATTGATGAGCCAGTTGGACATTATTGCCAAACTCAGGGTGAGCATCGAGGGGTAAGTGATAGGCAATCAGGTTAATATCATGGCTTAGCAAGGTTTTGATGCGCTGTTGTTTAATACCAATCAGCCGTGCATCCTCACCACGCCAGAAGTAGCCATGATGCACCAAAATTGCATCAGCATTCATCGCCACCGCCTGATCCAGCAGCGCCTGACTGGCCGTGACTCCCGTAATGATACGGTAGATATCCTCGCAACCTGCGACTTGCAGTCCATTGGGGCAATAGTCTGCAAATCGACCCGGCTCAAGCAGATTATCCAGGTAGGCGAGCAGTTCAGTTCGAGTTATCATCAGCGAAGTTCCTGTGACCAATCAGACGTCACTATAACAAAGAGGATGCGGCCGTGGATGCAGTCAGTGTCATCGCTCTCACCATGGGAGTTGCCTGGGCAAGTGGCATCAATCTCTATGCCACGATCTTTATGCTGGGTTTAATGGGCATAACCGGACATGCCGTGCTGCCTGAAGAACTGGCCTTTGTCAGTGATCCTGTGGTGATGTTTGCGGCTGGCTTCATGTACTGCGTGGAGTTTTTTGCAGACAAGATTCCGGGGGTCGATTCTGGCTGGGACAGCTTGCACACCTTTATTCGTATTCCGGCGGGTGCTTTACTGGCAGCATCAGCGGTCGGCGATGTCAGCCCGGCGATGGAACTTAGCGCGGCATTACTGGGCGGAACACTGGCTGCTGGCAGTCATTTCACCAAAGCCGGAAGTCGGCTGTTGATTAACACCTCGCCGGAACCGTTCAGTAACTGGACTGCCTCAGTCAGCGAGGATGTACTGGTCATTGCAGGTCTGTGGGCGGCTTTGCATTATCCGTGGCTGTTCCTGGCATTTTTGTGTCTGATAGTCATCCTGATGATCTGGCTGTTGCCTAGACTGTGGCGCTTGATTAAAGCGCTTTTTGCAAAACTGGCAAATCTATTTCGCAAACAATCCAACAAAACACCGCCTGATGAAATAACGCTGACCGAGAACAAATCAGCAGAAATCTCTGAGGATCAAGAACGTCGGTAGACAACGCCCTGTGGGGTTCGAATCATTTCAAAACCGTCGGAATAACCGGTGATAGTCTCTGAGGCCCCCAGAAACAGATAACCACCAGGGTTTAGCGATTGCCTCATGCGACTCAAAATATCGGCCTTGCGCAGCCCAGCAAAATAAATCAGTACATTTCGACAAAAAATCATGTCAAATTTGCCCAGCGCGGTAAAAGGCTCGAGCAGGTTTTGTTCCTTAAAGCTGACGCGCTTACGCACCTCATCTGTCAGACACCAGGCATCGCCCTCTGGCCGGAAAAAACGACTGCGCCGCTCCGGCGTCAAACCACGGGCTATCGCGTGATTTTCGTAAATACCTCGACGAGCAAGTGCCAGCATGCTGCTGGAAATATCGGTGGCGACTATCTGGCTGCTGGCCAGTTTGCTGGTTGGATTTCGTTGCAGGTATTCGCTTAGCACCATGCTGATGGTGTAAGGCTCTTGCCCTGACGAACAGGCTGCAGACCAGATCTTCAAACCGGTTCTGGCTTGTTTATCCAGCTCGGGTAACAAGGTTTTCGCCAGAACTTCAAACGGAGCACCATCACGAAACCAGGAGGTTTCATTGGTGGTCATGGCGTCAATCACTGCATTGCGTAAATGCCTGGGTTGTCCATGCTGCAGTGCTTTCAGTAGTGCTGACACTGACGGGATATTCTCATCCCTGAGTAATTTGGTCAGCCGACTGACAATCAGGTATTGTTTGCCATCGCCCAACAGTATCCCGCAAGCCTGTTCCAGGAACTGTTTGAAGTGCTCATAGTCAGCTTGGCTAATGTCTTGCGTATGCAACATGGAAACGTGTTCTTTTCATTGTGATTTTGACTATAGCGTTAACGGCACACCAAAAACAATATTTAATAGTTAACGCTGATCGACTGAGAAACTTTTACGGATACCCACATGAAATCCATTCTTATTTCCGGCTGCTCAAGCGGCATTGGCCAATGTGCTGCCCTGATGCTTCATCAACGAGGTTATCAGGTGATTGCCACTGTCCGTCGACCTGAGGATGCTCAGCCACTTGAGCAAGCAGGCATCAAGACGCTACTGATGGATCTGAACGACAGTGCCTCGATACACAAGGCTGTTGAAGATGCCCTGTCCTACGCTGGACAAATAGACACTCTGTTTAATAACGCCGCTTACGGTCAGCCGGGCGCGGTTGAAGATCTCAGCCGAACCGCCCTGGAAGCTCAATTCCAGACCAATGTGATTGGTACACAGGAACTGACTAACCTGGTTATCCGGCAGATGCGACAGCAAGGTGCCGGCCGCATCATCTACAACAGCTCGGTACTGGGGCTGGTCGCCATGCCATACCGCGGCGCATACAACGCCAGCAAGTATGCGATCGAAGGGTTGGCCGATACGCTTCGCCTTGAACTGCACGGCACAGGTATTTACATCAGCCTGATCGAACCCGGCCCAATTTTGAGCCGTTTTAGACAAAACGCCATGAAACAATACCAGCAGCATATTGATAAAGACTCAAGCGCACACAAGTCTGTCTATCAGGCCATGGAAGCCCGTTTGACCACCGAAGGACCCGCAGCGCCATTTACCCTGGGCCCCGAAGCCGTGGTCGCTAAGCTCATCAAGGCTATCGAATCAAAACGGCCAAAATGCCGCTATTTTGTTACTTTTCCGACCTACCTGTTTGCCACACTCAAGCGATGTCTGCCTCAACGCCTGCTTGACATGCTGCTCAGACGAATTCTCTGAGCAGGCAGCCTCACCGGCTGTTTTTTTGGCTGGGCCCCGAGTACACGTACACCAGGTAATAGGCCATGGCGACAAACCCAACACCACCAACAATATTGCCCAGGGTCACTGGAACCAGATTTCCCATCAAACCGGAAAAATCGAGCGCTTGCAGTTGCGAAGCATCCAACTGGCTGGCGGCAACAATCGCCTGATCAGCTGCGGCCACCATGGCAATTGGAATCATGTACATATTGGCAATGCTATGCTCAAAGCCCATGGCAACAAAGCCGGAAATCGGAAATAACACCGCCATCACCTTGTCGGTGACACTGCGTGAGGCATAAACCATCCAACTGCCCAGACAGACCAGCACATTACAGAACAAGCCACGGACAAAAGCTTCGGTCGTGGTCAACTCGACCTTGGCAAGGCCGGTTTTCAGCGCAGTGACACCAACGCCATATTCCGCATTGCCCAGATAGCCCGATAGATACACCAGATACACGGTGACCAATGCGCCGACAGCATTGCCGAAATAGACAATTCCCCAGTTACGCATAAGACCTAGAAAAGTGATCTGTCGCTTGGCATATGCCATCACTACCAGCGTATTACCGGTGAATAATTCTGCACCCGCGACCACCACCAGAATAAAACCCAGCGCAAATACCAAACCACCGATCAGGCGCGACAGACCATAAGCCATGTTGGCATCCGTCATAACCACGGTGTAATACATCGCCGCAAAAGAAATGAACGCGCCTGCCATCAGCGACAACACAACCAGTGGCAGCAATGGCATATTGGCCTTGTCTACCCCCACGGTTTTGACTTTTTCAGCCACTTCCGCAGGCGTAAAGGCATCGACAAACTTGCCGAAATCAGACATGAGGGGTTCCCCGAAACAGGAAGGAAACCGCGCATTATATCAGTGCTTTAGGCGACTTTGCAGACTATGTCTCACTATTCGGCGCTAAAGATTTGCGCTGAGCAACCGCAGCGCCATGCCGGACCCTGTATGGATGAAATTTGATCATTTCACAAGGATCCGCCTGACTCTGCGGTTGTGCTGTGAACAACTCAGTGCTTGAGCTCGCTGCTGAAGGTCAACATCTCATCCTCCAAATCGACCTTGATCACCTGACCGGCGCTAAAGCGACCGGCCAGTAAATCCTGCGCCAAAGGATTCTCCAGCTCATGCTGAATTACCCGCTTCAACGGGCGCGCACCATAAACAGGATCAAAACCTGCCGCAGCAATATGATCCAGTGCCGCATCACTAACCTGCAGTGTCAGATCACGATCAGCCAGTCGTTGCCGTAAATGGGCCATTTGAATCTCGGCAATGCTACGAATCTGCTCTTTTTGCAAAGGATGAAACACAACGACATCATCCACCCGGTTGATAAATTCCGGCCGGAAGTGCTGACCCACAATTTCCATCACGGCGGACTTCATTTGCTGATAATTTTCCTCACCCGCCATCTCCTGAATCACGCTGGATCCAAGATTTGAGGTCATGACGATCACCGTGTTGCGAAAATCCACGGTTCGGCCTTGTCCATCTGTCAAACGCCCGTCATCCAAGACTTGCAGCAGAATATTAAAAACATCTGGATGGGCTTTTTCGACTTCGTCCAGCAAAATCACCGAGTAAGGTTTACGACGAACCGCCTCAGTCAGATAACCGCCTTCTTCATAACCGACATAGCCCGGAGGCGCACCAACCAGTCGTGCCACTGAGTGTTTTTCCATGAATTCAGACATATCAATCCGAACCATGGCTTCTTCGGTATCAAACAAAAAGCTGGCTAATGCTTTGCAAAGCTCAGTTTTACCGACACCAGTCGGCCCCAGGAACAGGAAAGAACCATTAGGCCGATTAGGATCTGACAATCCCGCGCGACTGCGACGAATGGCATTGGCAACCGTGGTCACGGCTTCGTCCTGACCCACGACACGATGATGCAGTGCCTCGTCCATCTTCAGCAGCTTGTCGCGCTCGCCTTCCAGCATCTTGCTGACCGGAATACCGGTCCACTTAGAGACCACTTCGGCAATTTCTTCCTCACCCACTTTGTTACGAAGCAGGGTAAATTCCTGCATCTCTGCCTGGGTTGCCATATCCAGCTGTTTTTCAAGCTCAGGGATGCGTCCATATTGCAGTTTTGCCATCTTTTCATAATCGGCATTGCGATTGGCGGCTTCCAACTCAAAGCGAGCTTTTTCCAGCTCCTCACGAACATGCTGGCTGCCATGTAAGGCCGCTTTTTCCGATTTCCAGACTTCCTCCAGATCGGTATATTCACGCGCCAGTTTTTTCATCTCTGATTCAAGTGTATCCAGCCGTTTTTTGGAGGCATCGTCGCTTTCTTTCTGCAAGGCGACCCGCTCAATTCTCAGTTGAATCAGACGTCTTTCCAGCCGATCCAGCACTTCCGGTTTGGAATCAATTTCCATGCGGATACGACTGGCCGCTTCGTCAATCAAGTCAATCGCCTTGTCAGGCAAGTTGCGGTCGGTAATGTAACGATGAGACAGCGTTGCCGCCGCCACAATCGCGGGATCGGTAATATCGACTTTATGATGCAGCGCATATTTTTCGCTCAGGCCACGCAAAATACCGATTGTCGACTCGACACTGGGTTCGCCCACCAGCACTTTTTGAAAACGTCGTTCCAGTGCAGCATCCTTTTCCACATATTGCCGATATTCATCCAGCGTGGTGGCGCCGATACAATGAAGCTCCCCGCGAGCCAACGCTGGCTTGAGCATATTGCCAGCATCCATTGAACCCTCGGCTTTGCCGGCACCAACCATGGTGTGAATTTCATCAATAAACAGAATGATCTGGCCTTCCTGTTTTGATAAATCATTCAAGACAGCTTTCAGGCGTTCCTCAAACTCACCACGGAATTTTGCACCGGCGATCAGTGAGCCCATGTCCAGTGCCAAGACTCTTTTGTGCTTCATACCCTCGGGTACTTCGCCATTGACAATACGCTGGGCAAGTCCTTCAACAATCGCCGTTTTACCAACACCAGGTTCGCCAATCAGCACCGGATTATTTTTAGTGCGGCGTTGCAGCACCTGAATCGTGCGACGAATCTCATCATCACGGCCGATGACTGGGTCCAACTTGCCACTTTCGGCTCTGGCTGTCAGATCAATGGTGTACTTTTCCAATGCCTGACGTTGCTCTTCAACATTAGGGTCTGTCACTCGCTCACCGCCTCTGAGTTGTTCAATTGCCGCTTCAAGATTGGCTTTTGAAGCACCGTGTTGCTTCAACAGCTCGCCGGTCTGATTTTTGTCATCCACCGCCGCCAGCACAAAAAGCTCACTGGAAATATATTGATCCTGTCGCTGCTGGGCCAGTTTGTCGCATTGATTGAGCAAACGACGCAGATCTTGCGACACATGAATATCCCCGCTGGCCGCTTCAACTTGAGCGATGCGATTTAGCTGTTGTTCCAGCTCTGCCTGATAGGCAGGCACGTTGACACCACAGCGAGCCAACAGCGGTTTGACCGAACCGCCTTGTTGATTGAGCAGTGACAGCATCAAATGCACCGGCTCGATAAATTGATGATCGCGCCCGACAGCCAGACTCTGGGCCGCTGCCAGAGCTTCCTGAAACTTGCTGGTGAATTTATCTATCTGCATGGCATATCCCTTGAAATACTAAGTTAATTAGCAAATGGGGGACGTGCAATGAAATTCAAGTGCCAGGGACAGTTATGCTCTCACCCTGAGTGATGGAAATGTTCGTTCAGTCAGCACTACTGGTTTGCTGAGCCGACGTTTCTATAAGTGCTTGCAGCCTTAACATGCCGGCCTCAAAGTTCGCGCCATCAATCATCAACGCTGGATATTGACTGATCTGTACTCGCCCTGGAATTAGTGGCGCCAATAACACTTTGCCTTGTCCGGCAACACCATCAATTCTAACCGGCAGCAATGGCGCACCTGACCACATGGCCAATCGCGCCACACCCGCTTTTAATTTTCGGGGAGGATCAGTGTCCAGATGAATTTTACCGTGAGGAAACAAGGCAATCACATCGCCTTGTTGCAAAGCACGCAAGGCCTCACGCAAAGCTTTCTCCGGTCGCCCTTGACGATCCACTGGAATACATCCGGACAGTCGATATAGCCAGTTCAACATTGGCTTTCGATATTCTTCTTCAGCAATCAAAAAGCGCAGCGGCCTGGGGCTGGCAGTGATCAATAACAGTGGATCCAGGCCCGATACATGATTAGCCGCCACAATGGCTGGCCCATGCTTTGGCAAATCCAACTGGTTTGCGCCCTGACGATGCACCACGCGGCACAATAATCGGACCCAGCCGTCAATCCAGTTGACTCGTGGGCCACCCCAATCGGCACCCGCATGACGCAGGCCCCACCACCAGAGCAGCGCCAACAGCAGCAAGATGAACAAAAAAATCAGCATTAGACCTCAAATGCGCTGGCATCACCCATGCCGTAGCGAACAACTTCAGGAATATCATCAATAAACTCAACAACCGTAGTCGGCTCAGCGCCGCAAGCGCCACCATCAATCACCAAGTCCAGTTGTTTACCGATACGGTCGATAATGTCGTCAGCTTCGGTCATTGGTAAATCATCGCCCGGCATTATCAGTGTTGAACTCATTAAAGGCTCATTGAGTTCTTCCAGCAAAGCCAGCGCGATAGCATGTTCCGGAATACGCAAGCCGATGGTTTTTCGTTTGGCATGTTGCAGCCTGCGGGGCACCTCTTTGGTGGCTGGCAAAATGAAAGTGTATGGGCCGGGGGTGTGTGCTTTTATCAGACGAAATACTGCGTTGTTGACCTTTGCATAGGTCGATAACTCGGAAAAATCCCGGCAAACCAGTGTGAAATTATGGTCAGCATCCAGTTGCCGTATCCGGTGTATTCGTTCCATCGCCGCCTTGTCACCCAATTGACAGCCCAGTGCGTAACCGGTATCGGTCGGATAAGCAATCAATCCACCTCTGCGGATAATCTCACAGGCCTGCTGGATCAGGCGCTTTTGTGGGTTTTCCGGATGAATTTGAAAAAACTGACTCATAAATGGGTTTCCTGATGAGAGATAGCTAAGACGCGATTATTGCCAAAGCTGCCAGATAGGTGTTGATTCTGATGGTAAGTCGGTGATTTGTCCCAGCTCTGACCACTGTTTGTCAGGGCTGTGAAAGTCACTGCCACAGGAGGCAAACAGCTCATGCTGATTGGCGATACGCGCCATGACTTTGACTTCTTCAGGATGTTGTCTTCCAGAAGCAACTTCAAAGCCAACGCCTCCCGCCGCCTTAAAATCCGTGATTAAGGCGCGCAGTTTAGTGGCCGTCATTTTGTACCTGGCCGGATGCGCAATCACCGCTTGCCCACCTGAGGCGCTAATCCAGCGGACAGCGTCCTCCAATGAGGCCCATTGACCAGGCACATAACCAGGCTTTGTGCGAACCAGAAAACGCTTGAACACATCGTTCATATCTCGGGCATGGCCTGTTTCCACCAAAAACTTGGCAAAGTGTACTCGGCCTAGCATCGTCGCTGAGGCATGTTTACTGGCCCCTTCCAATGCACCGGCAATACCTGCCTTGTCGAGTCGTTTGGCTATTTCCTCGGCACGATGCTGACGATATTGCCGAAGCGCCGATAATCCTTGCTGCAATTCCTGATTGGCAGGGTCAACATTCAGGCCGACGATATGAATGGTTTTGGTATGCCAACTCACTGAAATTTCAACGCCGTTAATGAGTTTCAGTGTCGTGCCTGCGGCGGCAGCGCTGGCTTCTGCAAGCCCCTCAGTGCCATCGTGATCGGTCAACGCCAACACATCGACACCCTTCTCCAAGGCTCGATTGATAAGTGCATTCGGCGACAGGGAACCATCGGAAGCGGTAGAGTGACAGTGCAGGTCATAGTGAGTCATGAGATATATTTTACGTTAGAATGCGTCATCACTGAATGAATCATTGAGATCTCATGAAACTGCTGTCTGACTTTTTGCCGATTCTGCTGTTTTTTCTTGCCTATAAATTCGGCGGTGGCGAATACAGTTTCGCAGGCGAGATATATCTGGTTGAGGGAATTTATGCCGCCACGGCGGTGATGATTGTGGCGACACTGCTGCAAGTCAGCTACACCTGGCTGCGTTATCGAAAAGTCGAAAAAATTCACCTGTTAACGCTGGCACTGGTTGTGCTGCTCGGTGGCGCGACTCTGTGGTTACAAAACCCGGAATTTGTCATGTGGAAACCCACCGCGGTGAACTGGCTGTTTGCTCTGGGCTTTGTAGCTGCCAAGGTGTTCACCGACAAATCCTTGCTGGAAAGGCTGATGGCCGAACACGTACAAATGCCCGCTAAGGTCTGGTCTCGATTGAATACCGCCTGGGTACTGTTTTTTATTCTGTCCGGCATTGCCAACATCTGGGTCGCTTATAGCTTTTCCGAGGCAACCTGGGTCAACTTTAAATTATTTGGCATGCTGGGCCTGACCATTCTGTTTATCATCGGCCAGTCTGTTTATCTGGCCAAACACGCAACTGAAGTCCCAAAAAAGGCACAGGAATAACCCATGTGGTACGCAATTATCAGTCAGGACACACCTGACAGTCTGCAAAAACGATTGGCGGCAAGACCGGCACATCTTGAACGGCTAGAGGCGCTAAAAAACGAAGGTCGCCTGTTATTGGCAGGTCCTCATCCGGCCATTGATAGTGAAGATCCGGGTAGCGCAGGATTTACCGGAAGTCTGGTAGTGGCTGAGTTTGCTGATCTCACCAATGCACAGCAATGGCAGATGCCGATCCTTATGTCGCCGCAGGTGTTTACGCTCAGGTGGTAGTCAAACCCTTTCGCAAGGTAATGCCATGACCGACACCACCGAACAATTGCGGCAACGTCTGCAAAGCCTTGAACCTCACAGCCTGAAAATCACCGATGAAAGTCATTTGCATGCGGGCCACGCCGGAAATACCGGAGGCAAGCATTACCGCATACTGATTGTCAGTGATGCATTTCAAGGGCTGGGGCTGCTGCAGCGACACCGGCTGGTTTACGACAGCGTGGGCTCATTGATGCAATCCCATATTCATGCCTTGAGTATTCAAGCAAAAACACCCGCAGAATCAGGTCTGGACAGCTAACAGCCCATGGCCGAACAAGACAGCAAAGCACGCAATCAGGCTTTTCTGCAACAACTGGAAAAACAACGTCTTCAAAAGCCCTGCCAGCGAGTCATCGATTTGCGGGGCCGGGTTCCCGGTGATTGTGATGCCTATGAATTTGCTGGCCGGGTGCACTATCTCGATGACCGTGCCTATCTGATACTCAAGCAGCTTATGGACCGCACCCAGGGCCAATATACCGTGGGGGTCTACGAAGCATTACAACGTGCTTTGAAAAAATTGGCTCCCACAGAAACCAGTGAGGCGTTCAGCGCCGAACAACTGGTGTTGCAACGAGACCCAACCAGGCCGCAACAGCTCAGATTTGATCAAACCCTGCAGCGTCAGGAGCCTCGAATTCGCCATGTCACGCCTCTGACACTGTCACTCAAGGATGTTGAATACCGGGCGGCGACCGTTGATCTGACCACCAGCAGCCTGCGTATCAGCATGAAAAGAGCTTTTACCCTTGAGCTGGCTGACGAAATACTGGTGACCTTCAACTCACTGCAAGGCGAAGCACCAGAAGGATTGTTAAGCAACATCCCCTATCGAATCAGCAGACTTGATCATGATACTCAGCACAGCTACGCCGTACTGACCCGGCAACGCGAAGCCAATGATCAACTCAGTCAGTGGTGGGATGACTGGATTCAGCAACAGTTGCAACCTGGCGTCATAGAACTGCAAAGCGAATTGTTTAACCTGGCCCGGCAGTTCTACCTGAGAATCTACAGCCGAATGTTGCCTAGTCCGCTGCTTTGGCTGAATGGCGATAATGATCCGCCAGCGGTCAGCGTGCTGCATATCGGCAAGGCAAGCTCTGAATTGCTCGCAGTGATGCAATCGCCCATGCCATTGCCCTTATCAGCGATGATGGCCGATCAGCAGGACCGTCTGCTATTGCTCTCTGACAATCCAGACACTGCCTTGTGTTGCAGAGTTGATGAGGCCTCAGCCGTAAGAGCCATGCTGGCTGCCCACCAGCAACAGCCCGGCAGCCGTTTGCTGTGGTTGCAGATCAGCCGCATTACGGTGGATCTCAACCAGCATCAGCAAGAACTCAATCAGCTGGCCGGTATCGATCATTCAGCTGCAACACATCTGGAAGCCATATTGGCCTCATTGACAGGCTTGCTGCGTATCAATGACATCAGTGCCATTGTCACAAACCTGCCCAGCATCACCACTGACGCGGATGCCTTGACCGAAGTCAGCACACAAATTCCATTGCCTTTACCACAGGTACTTCGTCACGAAATTCGCCGTCAGCATCAGCGATATGTTGTGCGCACTCCGGTAGAACTGACTTTTAACGAAAAACATCATGCTTTTGAGAGTGTTGATCTCTCGACCACCGGCATTGCCTTGCAGATAGATGGCGATGTTCATATTCCGGAGCAAAGCCGAGTCAGCTTGTTTTTTCCGCGCTGGCAATCACAGAGCAATCGTCTGAAATTAAGCGATATCCCATATGTCGTGAAAGACCACCACCTGTGGGATGGTAAAACCTATCTGGGACTGGAACGTATCGTCGGTCAATGTCGTCCCGGCATCAATGAATTCTTTGATTCAGTGCTGCAACATAATCGTGATTCACTAGTGTTACACCATGATGATGTAGTGGTCAGTCAACAAAGCCGTATTTTTAGTCACCTGATCAGCCAATATCTGCAGCCAGCACTGTTGTTCTTTGGTATGTCTGAAGATCAGCAGCGTATTCTTCAAGCAGTGGCAACAACCGAACCTGCTGCGCAACGTTATGATGAGGGATTCTGGGCGGCACTGAGTGGCCAGGTTTCTGCGATGACTCGCCCGCTCAAACCACAATTGTCTACCTGCAAAGATCAACTGGATTTTGGTATCTATGCCTGCCAGTTACGCCCCGAAAGTGACTGGATGGTCAGACTGGAAGAAGAGTTTGAAACACCGGCTGAAAAGCAGCGCTTTATCAATCTCGCCTTAAGCGCGCCAAAACATGGTTTTTTCCAGTGCAAACTGATGCCGTTCAAAGCCGCAGGTCTTGAGCAGGAAGTCGATTTGCAACAGCAACTGTTGCGACTCAGGCAATACAGCGGCCACAAAGTGAAAAATATTCGTGAAACCTTCAGCAGCCTGTTTGCCGTAGCAGAACTGCATGATATGACTCAGCTAATGGCTGATCTGTGTAAGACCAGCCAATAAAAACTGGCTAGGTGCTAGCCCTGCCCGGCCACTGTCATGCGATCAATCCAGACAGATCCTGTGCGGGTGTTGCCACGCAAATCGACATCATTGGCTATGGCCTGAATTCCCATGAACATATCCGGCAAGCGACCGGCGATGGTGAACTCATCAATAGGGTATTGAATCTGACCATCTTCAACCCAGAAACCTGCCGCCCCCTGAGAATAGTCGCCCGTCACAATATTGCTGCCCATGCCCATGGTTTCAGTGACAATCACGCCTCTGTCCATCTCCTTGAGCAGACCGGCAAAATCCAGATCACCGGTATCAATAGTCAGGTTATGCACGCCACCGGCATTTGCCGTGGTCTGCATATTCAGCTTGCGGGCCGAATAGCTATCCAGCACATAGCCTTGCAAGACCCCATCAACCACAATATCTCGCGCCTGCGTTGCCACACCCTCGCCGTCAAAAGCAGCGCTGCCAAGCCCTTTCAGCAAGTGCGGTTGTTCGTGGATATGGATAAATTCAGGAAAGATCTGACGGCCAAGGTGATCCAGCAAAAAACTCGACTGCCGATACTGGGCACTGCCACGAATCGCGGCAATCAACTGACCAAACAGCGAAGAGGCGATTTCCGCTGCAAATATCACAGGATACTGACCGGTAGTAATCTCTTTGGCATCAAGTCGGCGCAAAGTGTGTTGCGCGGCCGTTTGCCCAACCTGAACAGCAGAACTCAAATCGCTGGCATCACGGGCGACATCGTACCAGTAGTCGCGTTGCATGCCCTCACTGTCACTGGCAATCAAGGTGCATGAAATGCTGTGCCGGCTGGACTTTACCTGTCCGGAGAAACCATGACTGTTGGCATAGACTCTCTGACCATGATGACTGGAAATACTGGCCCCTTCGGAGTTGCTGATGCGCTGGTCAAAATCACGTCCCGCCTGTTCACATTGCATGGCCATGGCAATCGCTTCATCCGCCTCGAGTGCCCAGGGATGATACAAAGACAAGTCTGGAATCTGTGTTGCCATCAGTGCCGCATCAGCCAGCCCCGCATAAGGATCTGGCTGAGTGTGTTTGGCAATACTGCAAGCGCGGCTGACAGTCTCTGTCAGTGCATCCGGACGCAGATCAGATGAGCTGGCTGAAGCCTTGCTCTGACCAAAATAAACAGTGACGGCAAGTCCGGTATCGTTGTTGTGCTCCAGTGTTTCTACATCACCCTGACGCACCGTCACTGACAATCCCTGACTGTGACTGACGCCGGCTTCTGCTGCTGAAGCGCCGAGACGCTTGGCCTCTTTTAATACAAATTCTGCTGCTGACTGTAACGCTTCAATGTTTTTCTGTTGACTCATAGAATCAGTTCTACCTCTTGGGGAGTCGCATCTCGCAAATAAAATCCTCGCATCTCCAGCACACCTCGTGTGTTGAGCGAAATGATCAGATACAAGGCGTCCGGATACTCTGCCTCCGCCACATCAATCTTTGAAGGTAATGCCGGTGAATCCGGGTGCGAATGATAAATGGCAAACAGTTGTTCGCCGCGTGACTGCATATGTTTGAAGGCCTCGATCTGTTCGCTGGCATTAAGCGCAAACAAGACACTGCTGTCTGTTGCTACGTTATCAATCGGATAACAATGGCATTGTTCCTGTTTGCGCCCCACCAGACCACACACTTCCCGGCCCGGAGACAACTGGGCTTCATGCAATAGCTGATTGGCCAGTGTGCGAGGTATTTGTACAGTTTCAGTCATTGTTTAATTCTCATTGTGATGACATACCGGGCAGTCAGGATCCGCTTTCAATCGAATCTGTCGCCATTGCATGGTCATCGCGTCCAACATCAATAATTTTCCGGCCAGGGTTTCGCCAAAGCCCGCCAACAGTTTAAGTGTTTCGGTCGCCTGAATACTGCCCATAATGCCAAGCATCGGCGCTAATACGCCGCTCTCACTACAGCTCTGCTGCAACTCACCGCCAGCATCATCGTAGAGACAACGATAACAAGGCATCTCTGGCAGTCGTGGATCAAACACTGTGACCTGTGCTTCCATGCGAATCGCGGCGGCAGAGACCCAAGGTTTGGACAGCTGATAACATGCCGCGTTGATGGCAAAGCGACTGGCAAAGTTATCGGTACAATCGACAACAACATCAACGGCGGCAATGGCTGCCAGCAGTGCTTCACCTTCCAGTCGCTGCGCAATGGTCTCAATGTCAATTTCATCATTGAGCGCATGCAGCGCAGCTTTAGCCGAGCTGACCTTGGATTGTCCCAGCGTTGCCTGTTGATGCACGATCTGACGCTGCAGGTTTGATAATTCAACCGCATCATCATCCACCAATACCAGACGACCGACACCGGAAGCAGCCAAATACAGCGCGACCGGCGAGCCAAGACCGCCCAGGCCAATGATCAGCACTTTGCTGTTCAGCAGCTTTTGCTGCCCCTCAAAATCCAGCTGCGGTAAAAGGATGTGTCGGCTGTAACGAAACAGTTGCTGATCATTCATGATGACAAACGGCAAAAGCGTTCATTATAGCGGTAGTTGCGCCATCACGACCCGATCTCTGCCGCCAAAATCCTGATGGGCACTGATTTCAATAAAGCCTGAGGAGGCAAACAAAGCCTGCACGGCGGCGGATTGAAGGTAGCCATGTTCAGTCAACAACCAGCCACCTGGACGCAATACCTGTGCGGCCTGACTGACAATTACTCGGAGATCATCAAGCCCGTCAGCGCCTGAGGCAAGAGCCGTTCGTGGCTCAAAACGCAAATCGCCCTGCCCAAGGTGTGGATCAGTGTCTTCAATGTAGGGTGGATTACTGACAATCAGATCCAGTGATCGCGCCGCAAACGCCGCCAGCCATTGGCCCCTGATAAAACTGACCTGCTGCAGCTGGTTCTGAAATGCATTGAGCTTGGCGGTGATCAATGCCTGTGCACTGATATCGGTGGCAATCACCTGAACATCCTGCCGCTCGCTGGCAAGGGCCAGTGCAATCGCGCCACTGCCCGTCCCCAGATCGGCAATGCTCATTCCTGATTTGAGTTTACTCAGTGTCAATTCAACCAGCAGTTCGGTATCGGGCCGCGGAATCAAAGTGGCAGGCGTCACTTGTAAATCAAGCGTCCAAAAGCCGCGTTGCCCTGTCAGATGGGCCACAGGGTGGCCTTGCTTTCGTTGGGCAATCAACTGCCTGAACTGCTGGGTCTGAACGGGATCGACCGACTGTTCGGGTCGGGTCATCAAGCGGGTGCTAGTGCATTGCAATACATGACATAGCAAGACTTCACTATCGAGCGCCGCAGTAGGCGCCATCGCTAATTCGGATCTGGCCCATACAAGTAACTCAGCGGCAGTCAAGGCTGAAGAAGATACCGACGGTTCAGACAAGCACTGCCACCATGATGGCGACGATTGCAGCCAATGCACTGCCAATTGCCAGCTTTTTCAAACTGCCCAAACGCTGCTGCCAGTCCTGTTCCATGCTGGCAAGATGCGTTTGTAACTTGCCTTGTTGTGCCGACAGTTTTGTTGCCACCATCGCCTCAATTTGTTTGCCGGAAATTTTCTGCAACTCACGTTGTAACTCGGCCTGCACTGATTGCATGACTTCCGCGGTCAATTGCGTACGCAAATCTGCTTGCTGTTGATTTAGCACGCCAGCCACTGATGTTCTCGAATC
>NZ_APHR01000003.1 GCF_000349205.1 Methylophaga lonarensis MPL
GCAGGCAGTGGAACGCGGCCGCTTGTGGTTTTCCAATTGCCTGGGGGGCGGTATCGGTTTTATGTTGTTTGCGCCGTCAGCGCCTTGCGAGACACTGGCTGGACGGCAGGTCTGATTCATTGGCCTGCGGTGTTGGGAATTATTTCAACCAGTGTGCTGTTTGCGCCATTGGGTGCAAAACTTGCGAAACAGCTGCCATCAAGCGTGTTGAAACGAATTTTTTCAGCCGTCTTGCTATGCGTGGCCTTGTACTTCTTTTTACGTTAAACGACAGCGTCACACGTTTAATCCGAGCTTGAATTCTTTTATAATCTAGCGATTTATTCACGTCCTAATTGGAGCAGTAACAACATGAATCTTGACCGCGTAGGCCCAGGAAGCAGCGTCCCCGATGATATCAATGTGATCATCGAAATTCCCGCCAATGCCGATCCTGTCAAATATGAAGTCGACAAGGAAACCGGCGCATTGTTTGTGGACCGTTTCATGAACACCGCTATGTTTTATCCATGCAACTATGGTTATGTGCCACAAACACTGTCTGACGATGGTGATCCGGTGGATGTTCTGGTAGTGACGCCATATCCGCTGATCAGTGGTTGCGTGGTGCAATGCAGACCAGTGGGCATGCTGCAAATGACCGATGAAAAAGGTGAAGATGCCAAAGTTGTCGCGGTGCCACATGACCCAATGTATGAAGCCGTGCAGGATGTCAAAGATCTGCCAGCCTACCTGTTAAATCAACTGGCGCACTTCTTTGAGCACTACAAAGATCTGGAAAAAAACAAATGGGTCAAAGTTGATGGTTGGCTGGATGCTGCTGCCGCCAAAAACGAGATCACTTCCAGTATCGAGCGCTACAATCAAAAAGCTGCCAAGTAATATTCCGCAGCGAATACTACTATTCAGCGGTCAACAGACCCTGTGGCCATCAGGCCTATTGTTTCGGCGAGCTGAAGCTTTTCAGACTCGCCGAAGTTTTATTTGCAGGCAGAATCTATGAACACAATGGTATTACAGGGAGCCGGCTTGACGGTACATGCTGGCGAAGCAATTGCCCGTCAGTTGGCTGCCGAAGTCAAAGCTTTCGAAAATTTTGTCGTTTTGCACTTTGACAGTGCAAACATGCTTGATTTGGATGCACTCCGGCAGGAGTACAGTTTCGATATCAACTTGCTACCGGGTGATTTTCTGGCCAATCAAGCCAAGTTGCTGGTGATGGATATGGACTCGACGCTGATCAGTATCGAGTGCATTGATGAAATTGCAGATTTCATGAACCTCAAACCACAAGTTTCAGAAATTACCGAATCTGCAATGCGCGGGGAAATCGATTTTGAAACTTCGTTGCGAAGCCGGGTGTCCTTGCTCAAGGGCTTGCCGGTGTCTGTGCTGGAACAGGTCTATCAGCAGAGACTCAAACTAAACCCGGGCGCTGAGCTGATGATAAGCACGCTGAAAAACCACAACATCAAAACTGCCTTGGTTTCGGGCGGATTTACTTTCTTCACCGAGCGTCTGCAACAGCGACTCGGGCTTGATTACACAATGGCTAATGTGCTGGCAGAGCACGACGGCAAATTGACCGGGGAAGTAGTAGGGGATGTTTGCGGCGCTGAGTCAAAGGCACAGTTTTTACTCAGGCAGTGTGAGGAATTAGGTATTGCACCCTCTCAGGCGCTGGCAATGGGCGATGGTGCCAATGACTTGTTGATGATGGCTGAGGCCGGACTGAGTATTGCCTATCATGCCAAACCCAAAGTCCAGAAACAGGCAAGCACAGTGCTGAATCATTGCGGACTGGAAGGTGTATTAGGACTCTTGCATCTGGATTTCAGTCAGGCGTAATCTTGAAGCTGTGAGGGGTAGACCCCATCTAGTCGTTGAACGAACGACACACAAATTTTTCTTAGAGGTAGTAATTAATGGACATTATGGAACGGATCAAGCAGGCCATCGAATCAAACTCGGTGATTCTTTTTATGAAGGGCACCCCTGAATTTCCGCAGTGCGGATTTTCCAGCAGAGCTTCCCAAGCCCTTGCCGCTTGTGGCTCAGAGTTTGCATATGTCAATGTACTTGCAGATCCGGAAGTACGTGAGAATTTGCATCGTTATGCTAACTGGCCCACCTTTCCACAGCTTTACATCAAAGGTGAGTTGGTTGGCGGTTGTGACATCATCATGGAGCTGTACGAAAACGGAGAGTTGCAGACCTTGATTGACCAGGCGAGCTGATATTAAGCAATGACTGATGAACGTGAACGTGACTGGCCAGGTAGTGATTACCTGGTTGCGCCATCCAAGCCGGAGCTTAAGCAACCACCCAAATATCGGGTGATTATGCTTAACGACGACTACACGCCGATGGAGTTTGTCGTAGAAGTTCTGGAAAAGCTTTTTGATATGGGGCGGGAGCGGGCCACACGCACAATGTTGCAAGTCCATACCGAAGGCAGTGCTTTATGTGGCATATTTACTTATGAAATCGCTGAAGCCAAAGTGGAACAGGTGAACAGCTACGCCCAGCATCACGGGCACCCACTGCAATGCACCATGGAGCAGGAGTAACAGGTGCGCTGCAAACACACAGGCAGGAACCGCTATGTTGAGTAAAGAACTTGAACAAACCCTCAGTCAGGCATTTAACTATGCACGTCAGCGGGCACACGAATTTCTGACTGTTGAACATTTACTGCTGGCACTGCTTGAAAACGGACAAGCACTGGCGGTACTCAAAGCCTGTGAAGTAGATATTGCCCAGTTACGACAGGATCTGACAGATTTTCTGGCTGATAATCTGCCAACACTTCCGGAAGATACCGAACGCGAAACGCAACCAACGCTTGCTTTTCAACGCATCTTGCAGCGCGCGGTAATGCATGTGCAATCCTCTGGAGGCAATGAAGTCACCGGCGCCAATGTCCTGGTATCGATTTTCTCCGAACAGCAATCACAAGCGGTTTACTTGCTGCAAAAGCAGGATGTGACACGACTGGATGTGGTCAATGCCATTAGTCATGGTGGAACGCAGAGTGTGGTTGATGAAACCAAAGAAGAAAAAGTCGAAACCGATGAAGAGGGCGCTGAACGTAAAAGCGCACTGGCACAATTTGCTACCAATCTGAATGCCGAAGCAAAACTGGGACGGATTGATCCTCTGATTGGTCGCGATCTGGAAATCGAACGTACCCTACAGGTGCTTTGCCGTCGCAGAAAAAACAATCCTTTGTTTGTCGGTGAGGCAGGTGTGGGTAAAACAGCACTGGCTGAAGGTTTGGCCAAGCGTATTGTTTCCGGTGATGTGCCTGAAGTGCTTGAAAACGCGGTGGTCTATTCTTTGGATATGGGTGCTCTAGTTGCCGGTACCAAATATCGTGGTGACTTTGAAAAGCGTCTCAAGGCTTTGCTCAAGGAAATCAAACAACAACCGGAATCCATCCTGTTTATCGATGAAATCCATACAGTGATCGGTGCCGGTAGCGCTGGAAACAGTGCCATGGATGCGGCTAATCTGCTTAAACCCTTGCTGGCAAGCGGTGAGCTGAAATGTATTGGCTCAACGACCTATCAGGAATATCGTGGCATTTTTGAACATGATCGCGCTTTGGCAAGACGTTTTCAGAAGATCGATGTGCCAGAACCCAGCGTTGCTGAGACCATTGAGATCCTTAAAGGCCTCAAACCTGGACTCGAAAAACATCACAACGTGCGTTACTCAAATGCTGCTATTGAACAGGCAGCCGAATTGGCTGCGCGGCATATTAACGACCGTTATTTGCCGGACAAAGCCATTGATGTTCTGGACGAAGTCGGAGCAGCGCAGCGAATCCTGCCTAAATCCCGGCGCAAGAAAATGATCGGTGTGCAAGATGTGCAGGCCATCGTGGCAAAAATCGCCCGTATTCCTGAAAAAACGGTTAGCAGCGCTGACAAGGATAACCTGCGTAAGCTTGAGCAAAATCTGAAGCATGTGATTTTTGGCCAGGATGAAGCCATTGCTGCCTTAAGTTCTGCTATCAAAATGGCGCGCTCGGGATTAGGGCATCCGGAAAAACCCACCGGCGCTTTTTTGTTTGCTGGTCCTACCGGCGTTGGTAAAACAGAAGTGACGCGTCAATTGGCGCATATCCTGGGTGTTGAACTGATTCGCTTTGATATGTCCGAATACATGGAGCCGCACACTGTTTCACGACTGATAGGCGCACCTCCAGGCTATGTTGGTTACGATCAGGGCGGACTGTTGACCGATGCTGTTATCAAACAGCCGCACGCGGTATTGCTGCTGGATGAGATTGAAAAAGCTCACCCCGATGTTTTCAATCTGTTACTTCAGGTAATGGATCACGGTACGCTGACTGATAACAATGGCCGCAAAGCCGATTTCCGGCATATTGTTTTGGTGATGACCAGCAATGCTGGGGCACACGATATGGATAAAGCTTCTATCGGCTTTACCAGCGAACGTAATCAAAGTGACGGTATGGAAGCATTGAAGCGGACATTCACGCCAGAGTTTCGCAATCGACTGGATGGAATCATTCAGTTCAAACCACTCACCCGAGATGCGATTCTGCGTGTTGCTGACAAGGCGGTGCTTGAACTGGAAATGTTGCTCCAGGATAAACATGTCACCATCGAAATCGACAATGCTGCTCGAGAGTGGCTTGCTGAGCACGGATATGATGTGCAAATGGGAGCAAGGCCAATGGCCCGTCTGGTTCAGGAACGTATCAAACGTCCATTGGCTGATGAGTTACTATTTGGCCGATTGAGCGAAGGTGGCCATGTCAACGTCACGCTCAAGGATGGCGAGCTGGTGCTGGATATTCATACAGAAACAGCGTCTGTCTAAGCCCAACTAATCTGGCCTGATAGTATCTACTCTCAGGCCAGATGTTCTATTTTCTTGTGCATAAGCTAATGCTTATGCGCTTAAGTTATTCACTTCTTTCACATAATTTTCACATTGTGTTAAAGCCATATGATAGTGGCAAAAACACATATTTCATAATATGTAACCCATTGAAATATATCACTATTAAAGGGGTGCTCGTTTTATGAGCAATAGACAACTAGTCCATGTAGATTAAGCACTTAGCGACAAACCCCGAAGTTAGACACAGACTTATCCACAGAAATTGTGAGTAACTTTAATGTCACAGCCGGCAGCAAAAGTCAGGCCACAATTGGCAGTCAATGACGATTTTCTACAGGTCCAACCATTGAGCAGTCAATGCAAGTTATGCACCTGTTTTTTTCAATGCTCATGCGATTAAACAACAGCCACCGCTAACTGTATGATTTTCAATATCTGTTTTGTAACTATCTGAATCTATTGAGTAAATGTGGATTGGTTATTTTTTGCTCAATTTGAGCAGAGTGTTTAGAGATGAACGACTTGGCGAGTAACTCAAAAGTTAAGCACAGACTTATCCACAGAAATTGTGAGTAACTTTACAGTTTAATGACACAGCAAAATGCAGGCCAGAAGCGGGAGCAAGAGTTACTTGCTTGTGCTGTAATAAGTTTTGATAACCGTAGCTTCATTCATAATCTCAATTAAATATTTGTGGCTCAGGTTTGATATCGATAATTGAGCGAAACTAGTCCATAGAACGGGCTTGCAACAGAGCAGGGTCAAGTCGGCCAGTATCGATGAGATCAGCAGTTTCGTGGATGGATACTTTCTTCACATTAATTTGACACTGAATCTGTTGGTGCCTAATATGCCCGGCTCTTCAGGTGCGATGATGTAAATCATTGTTAAACGGGAAGTTGGTGCAATTCCAACACTGCCCCCGCAACGGTAAATGTTGATAAAACTGGCATATAGCCACTGCACAGAGTGTGGGAAGGCGTCAGTCTGGTGAACTACCTCAACATGAGTCCGGATACCGGCCTGGAGCCGTCTCTGATGCAATTCAGGGTTTCCGACTAACAGGATCGCGGGTGAGCGTATCCAGAGGAGTTTTCTCATGAACCCTTCCTACAGCTTTAAGCTGCGCACCACGTTGATTGCAGGCGTTGTTGCCAGTGTTTTGTCTCCAGTACAGGCGGATAGCCTGGACACCATTACAGTTACAGCTAATCGAATGCCGAATGGCGATGTTTTAGCAGCATCTACAATCATTACTCGAGATCAAATAGATCAATGGCAAATCAATGATTTGCCGACATTATTAACCCGTGCGCCCGGCGTTGATGTGACCATGACGGGTGGTCTCGGTCAGCAGAGCAGCATTTTTATGCGCGGCACCAACTCTGGACATGTCTTGATTCTGGTTGATGGCGTGAAGTGGTATTCAGCTACCACCGGCTCTGCCGCCATTCAGGACTTTCCTGTCAGCCATATAGAGCGTATTGAGATTATTCGTGGACCTCGATCCGGTCTATACGGTGCCGAAGCCATTGGTGGCGTCATCAACATCATTACCCGACAGGGCAGTGATGAAATCAAACCCTATGCAGAATTGGGCTATGGCAGTCATGACACCCGCAAGGCTTCGCTTGGGGTGAATGGCAGTCATGGCTCGACGCGTTTCAATCTTGGAGTCAGTGTACTTGAGAGTAACGGCATTGATGCTCTAAAAACAGCTGATCCGGATAAGGATGGTTATCGAAACAAGAGCGTTTCGGCTAATCTGAGTCATCAATTCACGGCACAATGGCAAGGTGGTGTGCGTTTTCTTAGAGCAGAGGCGCGTAACTATTTTGATGAAGCATTTTCGCCTGACGCCAATCCATTCAATAACAACACACAGCAGGTCATCGGTGCAGATACTTCTTATGCACTTACTGAGCGATGGACAGTTAATTTTGACATTGCAGAATCACGTGATCGATCAGAAACATTTGAAAATCGTGCAGCGATTAGAGAACTGAATACTCGTCATCGTCAATTCAGCCTGATCAATACTTTTGCGTTGGCGGATACGCAGACACTCAATATCGGCTTTGATTACGCTCACGATAAAGTGACCGGGTCGACCGATTATGATGAAGACAGCCGCGACAACAAAGCGATATTTGTCTCCTGGCAGGGAGCGCATCAGCGCCATGGTTGGTTATTGAGTCTACGGCATGATGACAATGAGGCTTTTGGTGAACACACCACCGGGACTGCAGAGTGGGGGTATTCGCTTACAGAGTCTCTGCAGTTTGTAAGCAGCTATGGCACAGCATTCAAAGCGCCAACCTTCAATGACTTGTATTTCCCCGGCTTTTCAAACCCGGATTTGAATCCCGAAAAGTCCAGAAGTATCGCTTTTGGCTTTAGAGGTACTCACGATTTTGCGCAGTGGTCTGTTGATCTTTATGAAACAACAATCCGGGACTTGATTGTCTTTCAAGCGATTCCTGAAAATGTCAGCAGAGCCAGAATTCGAGGCATTGAATTTGATATTCGTGGGGACGTTGAAGATTTGCATTGGAGCCTGAATGCGAGCTATATAGAACCCCAGGATCGTGATGACCGAAAACGTTTAATCAGAAGAGCCAGACAACGGATGAATGCTACATTGGATCGTCAGTTCGGTGATTGGTCTGCAGGGGCCAGTTGGCATATCCGTGGAAATAGCAATGACCGTTTTTTCAACACCGACACATTCACCACGGATGATGTCAGACTTGCAGGGCACGGCTTGGTGGATCTTCGTTTATCCTATCAGATCAGTCCAGAGTGGACTGCACGCCTCACCGCGCATAACGTTTTTGACAAGAAATATGAGCGTGTCAAAAACTACAACAGCCTTGATCGAACAGTGATGTTCACAGTGCAATATCAGCCCTAGTCAAGCATCACAGCAGCCGAGCTCGACCAATCTGGTCGAGCTCGGACTGTTTCACAAGATCACGGTCACTGACTTTGAAACATCCTCCGCACCTCGATAAATCTCATCGATAATGCTCTGAACCTGCCTGACTTGTGACAGGCCTTTTTCTGCGATATCTGCGGTGTCTCTGATTTGAGCACTTATCTCTGATGTTAGTTTGTGATTGGCATCAACTACAGAGGTGATTCGCAATGTTGATTCAGCCGTGTTTCGAGCCAGGTTTCTCACTTCATCCGCGACCACGGCAAATCCACGGCCATGATCACCCGCACGTGCGGCTTCGATTGCGGCATTCAGCGCAAGCAGGTTGGTTTGTTCTGCAATGCTGTTGATAGTGGTCACGATACTGCGAATTTCTTCAGATTGAACATTGAGTCGTTCAACCACTTCACAGACTTCGCGCGAACTCTGGGAGATTCGTTGAGAGGTATCAAGATTCTCTTCGATGGTAGACATGGACTGTTTGGAAATTTGCGCGGTTTCTTCAGCTGTCGAATGCGCCAGTTCCGCTGCCTGCTGAATTTTATGGTGTTTTTCGATACGCTCACTGATGTTACTGGCAAATTTTATGATGCCTGTGATCTGACCGTTTTCATCTCTGACGGGATTATAAGTGGCTTCTAACCATATTGTCTGACCCGCTGACCCAAAACGTTTGAAGATGCCTGAATAAAAGTGACCATCAGAGAGTTGTTGCCAGAAATTGGGATTGTCGCGATAGAAGCCTTCATCACAAAATATCTTGTGATGTTTACCCACAATATCCTGCAGTTTGTATCCTACAGTCTGTAAAAAGTTGTCATTCGCATCTCGGATGGTGCCGTCTGGATCGAATTCGATAACTGCCATGGAGCGGTTCAGAGCATTGGTGATGGCGATTTGTTTATCTGAAATCAATTTGTCTTCGGTGATGTTTTTTGCAATCTTCATCACCGATGTGACTTGATCAGAATTGGGATCGCGCACTGGAAAGTAGGTGGCTTCGAGCCAGATGGTTTTGCCAGTTGAATTGATCCGCTGAAAGGTACCGGCAAAATGCTGGCCACTGGCCAGTGATTTCCAAAAGGTTTTGTAGTCCGCCGATTGCCGAATGTTTTCGGGACAGAACATGCTGTGATGTTTGCCTGAGACCTCGGAGATAGTGTATCCCGCAGCCTGGAGAAAAAGGCTGTTGGCATCTTTGACAAAACCTTCTGGCGTGAATTCAATCCAGGCGACAGATTCTTTTATGGATTTGAGTTTGGATTCCAGTTCCAAGATTTGCTGGTTTTTTGAAAACAGTTCGAGATTGTGGCGTTTTTTGCTGAGCAGCATTCAGAGTATCCTTCGTTGGATCGGGTTCATATGACTATGTGGCGCGCAATATAGTTCAGCAAGCCTCGTACCAACATGAAGGTTGTGCTGTCGATAATCGGGCTGGATAACCTATAATGTGTTTTAAGTGCGATGGCATCAACGCCAAACAACATTACTAAACGGTTCTTTTTCAAGGCATATTCACACACAATGAGTAATAAATTTCAGGACAGTGGCTTCGCTACACGTGCCATCAGAGCGGGTCAGTCACGTACGCATGAAAATGAACATTCAGAACCGATCTTTCTGACTTCAAGCTACGTTTTTGACAGTGCGGAACAGGCGGCGGCAAGATTTGCCGGTGAAGAGACGGGAAATATCTACTCAAGATTTACCAATCCGACCGTTCGTGCGTTTGAGGAACGTCTGGCTGCTCTGGAAGGTGCACAATGTGCTGTGGGCACTTCATCGGGCATGTCAGCCATCCTTTCGACGTTTATGGGGTTGTTGGCATCTGGCGATCATATTGTTTCTTCACGCAGTATTTTTGGTACTACGCGTGTGCTGTTCGACAAATACCTCGCCAAGTTTGGTTTGCAAACCGACTACGTACCTTTAACGGATTTAGCGGCCTGGGAGGCTGCAATCAAACCAGAGACCAAAGCCTTGTTTCTGGAAACACCTTCCAATCCGCTTAATGAAATTGCTGATATTCGTGCCTTGTCGGCTTTGGCAAAAAGTCATGGTTGTCTATTGATAGTGGACAATTGTTTTTGTACTCCCGCATTGCAAAAACCGCTGGCTTTGGGCGCTGATATTGTCATTCATTCGGCAACTAAATTTATCGATGGTCAGGGGCGTTGTATTGGTGGCGCAGTAGTCGGTGACGCAGAACGTGTGGGGGAGGAGGTGTATGGCTTCTTGCGTACAGCAGGGCCGACGATGAGTGCCTTCAATGCATGGACATTCTTAAAAGGACTAGAAACCCTTGAGCTTCGTATGAACGCTCATTCGAGCTCGGCATTGGCACTGGCACAGTGGCTAACCGAGCAGCCGCAGGTAGCTAAAGTTTATTACGCTGGTTTGCCTGATCATCCGGGTCATCAGCTGGCGGCTGAACAGCAATCAGCGTTTGGTGGCATTATCGCTTTTGAGCTTAAAGGCGGACAGTCGGCGGCGTGGTCATTGATCAACTCAACAAAAATGCTGTCTATCACTGCCAATCTGGGCGACAGTAAAACGACGATTACTCACCCAGCCACCACTACACACGGCCGTTTATCCACTGAAGCCAAGCTCGAAGCCGGTATCACACCAGGACTCGTCCGTTTGTCTGTGGGCCTTGAGTCGGTCGAAGATATTAAGACGGATTTGCTTCGAGGTTTGAAAGCACTTTAAGTTTAGGTTGCTGCCGTTTGTTCTAACGGCACAATTTCTGCATGACAGCACCACATGCGTCGACAGATGGCATTTTTTTGTCATTGTCGAGACTGATAAGAGTGTAAATATGGTGCTTTTTCGATCTGTCATTTTTTGTTTGCTGTTGCCATTGTCGGTGGCAGTAACTTCTATTCCTGCAGCTGCTGAGCCGAGAAGTGATATTCGTATCCTGATTGATATTTCAGGCAGTATGCGCTGGACAGATCCAGATAATCTTCGCCAACCTGGATTACGAATGCTGGCGGGACTGTTACCTGCCGATTCACGGGCCGGTGTTTGGACCTTTGCCACAGAAGTGAATATGCTGGTGCCATGGCGTGATGTTGATCAAGCCTGGCGAGACAATGCCTACCAGCAATCCTACAAGATAAATTCCCCTGGCCTGTTCACCCACATCGAAGCGGTGCTGGAAACGGCCCGAATCAACCAGACATCCCCCGATCCAGCCTTTCGCCGCAGCATGATTTTGTTGTCGGATGGCATGGTCGATATCAGTAAAGACGAATCAAAAAACCGGCAATCACGTCAACGAGTGCTGGAAAAAGTCGCCCCGCAATTGAAACAGGCGGGGATTGTTGTGCATACCATCGCCCTGTCAGATGAGGCGGATCATGAGCTATTGCGAGATTTATCGCTGATTACCGATGGCTGGTATCACCAGGTAAACGATGCGGAAGAGTTACAGCGGGTATTTTTGCTGTTGTTTGAAAAATCCGCACATCGCGACAGTGTCCCACTGACTGACAATCAATTTAGTATCGATGGCTCAGTCAAAGAAATGACAGTACTGGCCTTTCGAACACCAGGTAGCGAAGCCTCGGTACTTGTTGCGCCGGATCAACAGAAGATTGTCTACCCCGATCTGCCAGAGAATGTACGCTGGCAACATGAACAATATTTTGATCTTGTCACGATTGAAAATCCCTCCGCAGGTCGTTGGTTGATTGATGGAGAAATGGATCCAGACAACCGTGTGTTGATTTTGACAGACATGAAGTTACGCACGACTGATTTGCCCAACAATATGCTGATTGGTGAGCGATTCGACTTTGAAGCCAGCCTGACTGAAAAAGGCGAGATCATTCGTCGACAAGACTTCCTGACTTTGGTGGACGCCAACCTGATGCAGAGCCATGAGCTGGGAGATTTTCTGGATAGTGAACTCAATAGCAGCCAGCATGACGGTGTTTACAGCAGGCAATTGGGTAACTTTTTTCAGCCAGGCCGAAACGATGTAGTGATGACCGTCAAAAGTGAAACTTTTGAGCGTGAGCGTCGACAGCAAATCAATGTGGTACCGTTGCCTGTCAACATCGAGGCTACACAAATTCCACAGCGTTCGACCCGCACCCACCGGATTAATCTGGAAGTCGATACTGCCTGGTTGAGCACCGAAAATCTGGCGATTAGCGCCTTGCTAGGGGCACCTGATGGCAGTGAATGGTCTTATGACGTTATCAAGCTTGATGACGAGTTATGGCAATTGACCATTGCTGAGCTGGATCCTGGTGTCACCTACAACTTGCAACTGCAGATGAGAGGCCAAACGCCCGAAGGAAGAAGTGTTTTTCTGCAACCTGCACGCGTGCTGCTTGAGGATGAGTTTGACTCGGTACCCTTGGCTGAGATCAGCACAGACATAGCCACAACCACACCTGTCGAGCCTGTCATTGATGAACCGGTACACGACAGCACCGTGACATCCGAAAAAACGTCGTTTTTTGACAATGAAATGAACCTGGCAATGACAAAACTGGCCATTGGTAACCTGATTATTTTGATGCTGCTCGGCTTAGCCTACTGGCGCTGGCGCAAATATCAACGTGACTATGTTCCGGCCGGGGAGATGATATAGATGTCGATAACCGATCCCGTCCTTCACATTCTGGCATTTGAGCTGGCGGCCATATTTGGGCTGATGTTTGCTGGACTGTTGTTCATTCTTTGGCGCAGACGAAAAAAATATGAACGTGAAACTGCCGCACTAGTAAAACAGCTCAAATCTCAGCGTGAAAGCCGTTCAGAAAGCCTCAGAAAAAGTCTGTCAGAGCGCTTTGGACTGTCTGGTGAGGCCCTGGAAATGCAGGTTTCGGAGCTTGAAGAGCGTGAAAGGGAAATTCACAAGGCACTTTTGAACACTTATCTGGACCGCAACAGCAAGGCTTTTCATGCTTTGCCAGCGTATCTAGCCGGGCTGACAGATGCCACTCTTCAGTTACAGGCACAGGCGGTGCCCAATTCAGACGCACAGGAAACGCCGGAACCGGAGACAGACAGCACACCGAATTTTGACAGTGACGAAGCTCAGGCTGAAACAACTGAGCTGGCAGGGAGTATTGAAGATCCAGAACTCTCAGAAAACGAAAGCGCAATAAGTGATGCGATCGAACTGAATGAATATCAGGATGAGCCGGAACCTGAGCAGGCTTTTGGCGACAGCAGTGATGTCACTCAATTTGAAGATGTCCTGGTAGATGTTGATGCTGAGACAGGCGAAAGCGATACAGATGATGAACTTATTGTCACAGATGAGATTGAAGAATTACTTTCTGATGTTGAGTTGAAAACCGAGGACGCAGCGTCCGATCCGCAGGAGCAAACCAGTGAAGCCGAAGTGGTTGAATTTACAGACATTGATCCAGAAGATGCTGAGGAAACGACGGAAGTATCAGAAGAAAATGACTTTGATATTGATCTGACCCAAGCCAGTGATGAAGATGATTTACTGGTTGATATCACCGATGATCTTGAAGACGACAGCCTGTCCGAGGTCGAGGAGCCTAACGATGCTTCTGATGATTTGGCGACGAGTGAAGCCACTGAAACACCCACAACCACACCATCACGCATGGCAGACTTTTTACGTGGTGACTGGAATCCTGAGGTTCCTGATATCTATGGCAAAGGCGAGTCGGCTTTCGAACAAAGTAGCCAAAGTACAGAGTCAGTGGACAGCGATGAAGAGTTGGTCAGTGCACCACGAAGCCTGGCTGACTACGCTGCGTCAGGCTGGCAGGCGAAAACCCCTGATATTTACGGAAAGTCTAGTCAGGCATCAGCGGTAGAGGCTCCCATAAGCAATGAAGAGAAGACAGCAACAGAAGAATTGTTGACCGGCGAGCCGGATGTTGAACAATCAGTTGCAGAATTTTCCGAACAAATAGAGACAAACACAGCCTCGGAAACTACGCTGCAAGCAGAGCAAGCAGAGCAAGCAGAGCAAGCAGAGCAAGCAGAGCAAGCAGAGCAAGCAGAGCAAGCAGAGCAAGCAGAGCAAGCAGAGCAAGCAGAGCAA
>NZ_APHR01000004.1 GCF_000349205.1 Methylophaga lonarensis MPL
TCATACTGACAGCTGTGTCAGCGTTTCTCTTAGTTGAGGTGATGACAGTATCAGTAAAAACAGATCCTGGCTTGATTATGTATCAAGTGATTTTGGGGTTAAGTTAAATTTCTGGCAATGGGCGTGGTATAAAACTTTGAGATCGGCTTCACCCATCAGGTTACCCGGCTCATCCCGGTAACTGATGTCGCCGGTAACAGCAGCCCCCTGCCACTTTTGCTCAATCTGCTTGCGTTCTGGCTGTTGTTTAAACCAGGCAATGAATGCATTGGCCTTTGCCAATAAACGATAACTCGAGCCCCAGGCATTGACTGCCATGGTGTAGTAATAGGGTTGTTGAGCAACATTGCCCGGGATAATCTCGATTTTGCCGTACCAGGGACTGTTGGAATTTTCACAGGCCCAGTAGTAGATCGGTAAATCAACGCCAAAGGCATCGACTACGCCATCGGCCAGGCAATTGTGAATGCGAGACTGATCAGAATAAGCAATCAGATTTTCCAACTTAATTCTGCCTCCGGGTTTGCTCTCATTACTACTCCATCGAAGCCCCCGATCTTCGAGCACCTGAAATGCCGCCGGATCGTTGATAATGCCCACGACTTTACCCGCCAGATCTTCCAGTCGATTGATTTTGTGATCGCCTTTGCGCCTCGCCAGCACCCAGTGAAGATAGGTATAAGCTTCTGAGTACGCCACATTATCGTATTCAGCGGACGGAGGTAGTGCACTAATCACAATGTCGGCAGGCGGCTCACCATATCGCTTGCCTGCCGTCAGCAACTCAGTGCACATATCCCAGGGCGCTTCAATAAACTCACATTCCACACCAAGATATCTGGCAAAAGCCTTGGCATAGTCAACATCCATGCCCTTGAGTGGCTCTCCCAGTTTCTCCCGAAATGACAAACCGACAAAGTTTGGTTCAATCGCAACCCGTAATTTACCTCGATGCAAAATATCATCCAGCTGATCATGCGCGGCATCGGGAACCAGATAGAGCTTTTTCAACGTTGCATCCATCGATCTGAGCGCCGCGTTGATATCTGCGGCTTGGATATCAATTTTATCCACGCCTTTTGAGGTGTCTTCAACAACTTCGTTAATAATTTTGTTTTTACTGTGAATCCGCTGCATCACACCATTGCTCAAATCCAGCGTTTCGAAGATCACCGCAGTATTTTCCATGACCGCAGTCAATTGCTCACTGATTGAGTGAAACAACTCGGTTAATTGAGCCGTGGCCGCTTGAATGACTTCTACAAAGTTGTTCAATCGTTGTGCATTGGTCTTACTGATGTTGTCCAGTTCTGCGTTAACTTGAGTAAAGTCGAGCTGTTTGGACGCCTGCTGTGCCCTGTCCATGGTAATTGCTGCCAGCCGTCGAACTTCGTCAGCCACAACCGCAAAGCCACGGCCATGCTCACCTGCCCGCGCCGCTTCAATTGCCGCATTGAGCGCCAAAATGTTCACGCCACGACCAATTTCCATAATGCCATCCAGCACATCGGCCACGCTGTGAGTCTTCTCATTCAAGGTCAGTGATATTTGTTGCATCGCAAGGCCGACAGCAGCATTGACATCATTGACCTCGACATCTATCTGCGATTGCAATGCACCAACGGTGGAGTTTGAGCTGTTTAGATAGTCGTTGGCCTGCCTCAACTCCATATCCAGTTTGTCAGTACGCTGGCCGATTTCGGATAAAAAGTTCTGCTGGACTTCCAGTGCACGAAAAATTTGTCTGGAAAGTTGAGCCGTCTGACTGCTGACCAGCTGGATTGAGCGATAAAACCGCTTTTCTTCTTCTGAAAAATGCGGAGTGTCCGGAAGCTCTGGCAGCAAAACTTCCTCTGGCGCTGCTTCACGAAGTTCTGAGGCATTAAATATTCTATCCAACAGTTTCATTGCTGATTCCACCGCTTTTGAGTAAGCGTGAGGAAGCAATTTTCAGTCCAGCGAATGAATGGGATCCATCGAGCGAGCTAAATGATTGCTAAAGTGTGATTGAACTCACACATTTCCGTTTGGTGCGGTCCGAGAATGATACTTTGTTGCAAGCGATGCAACAAAGTTGCACCATAGTGACACACGACTTTCACTATTTGTGTGCAAGCGCGAGAAGGAATCTCTGATAAGCAAAGCTGCTGGCTCAGACGCCAATTTGTTGAATCAATCTTTTCAGCTCATCGACGTTGGCATAATCAAACACCAGCTTGCCTTTGCCATTGGCTCGGTGTTTGATGCTGCAACCCTTGCCGAGTTTTTCCATGATGCGTTGTTCGAGTTGCTCGATTTCTTCAAACGACGGCTGAGGGGCTTCAGGCTTGGCTTTAGCCGAAGGTTTTAACAAGCGACGTACCAGCTGTTCCGCTTCACGCACCGACAGGCCTTTTTCAACGATCTGCAAGGCGGCTTCTGATTGGCCTTGGCCTTCCAACGCTAACAAAGCGCGGGCGTGGCCCATTTCCAGATCGCAATTTTCAACCAGTTTTTTCACATCCTCATTGAGGTTGCGTAACCTTAACAGGTTGGTCACGGTTGCCCGCGATTTGCCGACAGCTTCTGCGGCTTGTTGATGGGTCATCTCAAACTCTTCACGCAGCCGAAACAGCGCGTTAGCCTCTTCCATGGGGTTGAGATTTTCACGTTGAATGTTTTCAATCAAGGCCATGGCGATGGCACTGCGATCAGACACATCCTTGATCAGCACCGGCACAGTTTCCAGTCCTGCCAGTTTGGATGCTCTCCAGCGGCGTTCACCGGCAATGATTTCGTAGTGACCGGCATCAATCGGCCGAACCACAATTGGCTGGACCAGCCCTTGGGCGCGTATTGAGTCAGCCAATTCCTCCAGCGACTCCTGTGACATATCCATCCGCGGCTGATATTTACCCGGTCGGATCATGTCCAGCGGGAAATATTGCAAACTGTCGTTTAAATCACCCTCTTCGTGATGAACATCTGACAATAGTGCATCGAGTCCTTTGCCCAAACCTCTTTTTTTGATAGCCATCGGATTCCCTAATTATCTGCTGTTATGCTGCTTTTTTATCACGGCGCATCAGTTCGCTCGCCAGCGCCATGTACGCAATGGAACCTCGAGAGGTCCGATCATAATTGATGACTGGCAAGCCATGACTGGGAGCTTCGGCCAGACGAACATTACGTGGAATGATTGAGTGAAACACCTTGCCCTGAAAGTGATTAATCAGCTGACGTGACACCTGATTCGCAAGATTATTCCGTGCATCAAACATGGTACGCAACAAGCCGGTAATTTCCAGTCCGGGGTTGGCGCGTTGCTTGATTCGCTCGATAGTCTTGAGCAGCGACGACAATCCCTCTAGTGCGTAGTACTCGCATTGTATCGGTATCAGAACACCTTTGGAGGCAACCAGCGCATTGACCGTGAGCATGCTTAAGGAGGGCGGGCAGTCGATCAGAATATAGTCATAAAGATCGCGGGTTGATTCCAGCGCCAGACGAAGTCTGTGTTCGCGAAGCTTGACCTCAAGCAGTTGGACTTCCGCAGCCGTCAGATCCGAATTGGTTGGAATCACGTCAAATGACAGGTTGTCAGGTCGAATAATCGCATCGGCTGCCTTGGCCTCGGTCATGATGACTTCATAACTGGTCAGGGCAATGTCATCCTTGTCCAGACCACAACCGGTCGAAGCATTGCCTTGCGGATCAAGATCAATCAGCAATACCTTTCTACCATAATCAGCAAGGGCCGCCGCCAGATTGACACTGGTCGTGGTCTTGCCAACGCCACCTTTCTGATTGGTGATCGCAAAAATGCTTCCCATATTCGAGCCCTAATCCTTAATCAGCCGAACCAGATGCCGTTCGGCATCACATCCAGGCACATCCAGAGACACAACATCCTGCAATTTAAAGCCCGAGCCAATCTGCTGCAACTCCTGTTCGGGGTAGAGACCTTTCATCAACACCAGGCTGCCGGAATCATCGCAATGTCTGCCTGCCAAATCAATAATTTGAGCAATCGTTGCGAAAGCGCGCGCGGTCACTACCGCAAACTTTTGTAAAGCCGCTTGCTCGACTCGGCCATGAACCACCGTGACATTGGTAAGCTTCAGCTCTGCCTTGACCTGTTGAAGAAATCGGGTTTTTTTGGAGTTGCTGTCCAGCAATGTCACTTGCATCTGCGGCAATGCAATTGCGAGCGGGACTCCCGGCAAGCCAGCGCCGGTTCCAACATCCAGCATACTTTTAGCATCAAGATACGGCATCAGAGCCAGACTATCCAGAATATGACGCTGCATCATCTCTTGCGGATCTCGAACCGAAGTCAGGTTATAGACTTTGTTCCATTTATTCAGCAATAACACATACGCGACCAGCTGTTGTTTTTGACCCTCGGTCAATGAGAGCTGCAATCTGGCACAGCCCTGTTCGAGCTGCGCCAGCAATACTGCCGACATCAGCTGGCTTCGCTCATGCCGGTTCGCTTCAGATGCACCAATAGCAGAGAAACTGCCGCAGGTGTCACTCCGGAGATTCTGGCTGCCTGTCCGAGACTGACGGGTCTGGCCGCTTCCAGCTTCTCCCTGACCTCATTGGACAGACCTCGAACATTCTTATAGTTCATATCTGCCGGTAACGGCAGACTTTCATTACGCTGCAGTCGGTCAATTTCGTTCTGTTGCCTGTTGATATAGCCTGAATACTTCACCTGAATCATCACCTGCTCGGCAACTTCCGGTGCTACCGCAACTTGCTCGTCCAGTAATGACATCAGCGTTTGGTAATCCACATTGGGTCGACGCAATAACTCCAGTGCGTTGGTTGCCTTGTTGAGTGGTTCGCCCAGTATTGCCGAAACCTTCTGCTGATCCAGTTTTTCGGGACTCAGCTTGCTGGCTGCCAGGCGTTGCTGTTCGTGTTCGACAGCGTCCTGTTTTTCATTAAAAACCTGCCAACGCAGATCATCCACAACGCCCAGTTCACGGCCGATAGGTGTCAGGCGAACGTCTGCATTATCTTCTCGCAGCATTAGCCGGTATTCAGCACGACTGGTAAACATTCGATAGGGCTCACGTGTGCCAGAGGTAATCAAATCGTCAATTAATACACCGATGTAGGCCTGATCACGCCGCGGATACCACGGTGCCAGCTCACGCACTTGCAAGGCAGCATTGAGGCCGGCGATCAATCCCTGTGCCGCTGCTTCCTCATAACCTGTGGTGCCATTGATCTGCCCGGCAAAGAACAGGCCCGGCATATGTCGAGTCTCGAGCCATGGATTGAGATCACGCGGATCAAAGAAATCATATTCGATGGCATAACCCGGCCGGGTGATATGGGCATTTTCAAGTCCCTTCATCGAACGAACGATTTCGTATTGCACATCAAATGGCAAGCTGGTTGAAATGCCATTTGGATACACCTCGCCACATTCCAATCCCTCTGGCTCCAGAAAAATCTGGTGGGCATTTCGATCTGCAAAACGCACGACTTTGTCCTCAATTGAAGGACAGTAACGCGGACCGATACCTTCTATCTCACCGCTGTACATCGGTGAACGATGAAGATTTTGCCGAATCACCTCATGTGTCTGATCGTTAGTATGGGTGATGTAGCAGGAAATCTGTCTTGGATGATCGCTGGCTTTGCCTAAAAAAGAAAACACCGGTGTCGGGGTATCTCCCGGCTGTTCTTTTAACTGGCTGAAATCAATACTCTGAGTAGCAATACGCGGCGGTGTACCGGTTTTCAGACGATCCACCCGAAACGGCAATTCACGCAGACGCCTGGACAAGGCTATCGATGCAGGATCGCCAGCACGGCCTCCCTGATGGTTTTGCAAACCGATATGAATCAGCCCGCCCAAAAATGTGCCTACCGTCAAAACAACGGTCTTGGCTGAAAATCTCAGTCCGGCTTGGGTCACCACGCCAGCCACGCGACCATTTTCGACAACCAGATCATCAACCGCCTGCTGAAACAGACTCAGATTGGGCTGATTTTCCAGCATGGCTCGAATAGCCGCCTTGTAACGAATGCGGTCGGCTTGTGCGCGCGTGGCACGAACAGCGGGGCCTTTACTGGAATTCAATGTGCGAAACTGGATGCCTGCCAAATCGGCAGCCCGAGCCATCGCACCGCCAAGCGCATCCACCTCTTTGACCAGATGACCTTTGCCAATACCGCCAATCGCAGGGTTACAGCTCATTTGGCCCAATGTTTCGATGTTCTGTGACAGCAACATGGTTTTGACACCCTGACGTGCCGATGCCAGCGCCGCCTCAGTGCCAGCGTGACCGCCACCGACCACAATAACATCGTAATGATCCTGGTAATGCATGACCTTAAGCCTAAAAAATTGCAAGTGCGAATTTTAACACGCCAGTCACAATGATTGCCTAAAATTCAATCATTTATAGACTCGGCATCACCTCTGGCTGAGCTCAACAACCTGTCTTGGAAGCTGAAAAATGATCCATAAAAACACCGGTATCAAACGACTGGTTTTTGCCTTTGCCTATTCACTTAAAGGTCTGTACGCAGGAATTCGATATGAGTCCGCTTTTAGGCAGGAAGTGATTCTGCTATTGGTCTTGTCTGCCATTGCCTTCTGGCTGGATGTCAGTCCGCTTGAACGGCTGGCAATGATTGCGTCGTTGGTGGTGGTCTTGATTGTCGAAGCCCTCAATTCAGCCATTGAGTGCGTTGTCGACCGTGTCAGTACCGATCAGCACAAACTATCCGGCAGAGCCAAGGACTATGGCTCACTGGCCGTATTGCTGACCTTGTGCATCAGCGCCGCCATCTGGATGACTATTTTGCTGGCTTAGCCTGGTATGCCAGCCACAACATCACCGAACCGGCAATGATCATCGGTAGACAGAGCAACTGACCCATGGTGAACCAGTCAAACGCCAGGTAGCCGTATTGCGGATCCGGTACGCGCACAAACTCAACCAAAAACCTGAATACGCCATAACCTGTCAGGAATAGCCCGGAAACAGCCATTCTCGGTCGTGGTTTGCTCGAAAACCACCAAAGCAGAATAAACAACAGCAGGCCTTCCAGCATTGCCTGATAAAGCTGCGACGGGTGCCTGGGTAGTGGCCCACCTCCCGGAAATATCATTGCCCAGGGTACGTCACTGACTCTGCCCCAAAGCTCGCCGTTAATGAAGTTGCCTATTCGCCCCGCAAACAAGCCCAGCGGCACCATCGGTGCGATAAAATCGCTGACTTGGAAGAACTCCTTACCGGTTTTTCTGGCAAACCACCAAAAAGCGATTAACACACCGATCAAACCACCATGAAACGACATGCCCCCCTGCCAGATTTTCAGCACATTGATCGGATTATCAAGGTTAGCGGCAAGGTCGTAAAACAAGGCATAGCCGAGCCGACCACCAATGATCACTCCTAGCGCACCGTAGAAGAGTAGATCGTCTATCTCGTTGTGTTGCCAGCCATGGCTGCTGGCGCGCATTCTTGCCAAACCCCAGGCAGCCACAAAGCCAAACAGATACATCAAGCCATACCAATATATCTGCAGTGGCCCTAAATTCAGTGCAACAGGGTCGATTAGTGGGTAATTCATGTCTAACAGGCTCTCCTCATCGGCTGCACGCATCATATCAAGTTTGTGCATCGTGAGCAGATTCGGAGCATCGCACCAAAATTTAACATCATCGTTTTTGTTCGCACCAAAATAGTTCAACAAGGGCTCGCCACACATTCACAAACAACATCATCTTATTGTTTTAAATGGATATTTATAACATGGCACGGTATCTGCGTTAGCTGTGGCAGTCTGAATACAGTGTGTTGCATTTTTCCAACATAGTGACATTCAAACGACCCTTTAAAGACTGACTTGAAATAAACTAGGAGCAACTAGAATGAAACTGAGCAAACTTTCTGCTTTGTGCCTCGCGGCTACCACAACTTTTGCCACTACCACGGCAATGGCATGGGAAAGCGAAAACGGACAACACATGACCAGCGCGAGCGTTGAGCTGGCATCAGATTATGTTTTCCGTGGTATCAGCTTTTCAGACAACAAACCTGCCATCTCAGGCAGCTTTGACTACGAACACATCTCTGGCTTCTACACTGGCATCTGGAGCAGCAGCATTGCAGGCGGCTCAGAAATCAACGTATACGGTGGTTTTGCCAGCGAAATCGGTGACACCGGAATTGGCTATGACATCGGTGTTCTGCGTTACATCTTCCCTGGTGACAGCGAGTTCAACAACAACGAAGTCTATGGTGCACTGAGCTATAGCTACTTCACCCTGGGCTATGCCTACGATAAAAACTTTGAAGGCAGTGGTGAAAAAGTTCACTACTGGAACGTAGCGTTTGACTACGAACTGCCTATCTTTGACGGTGTTGATTTCACTGCAGCCTACGGCTACTCTGATTTCAGTAGCAAATTAGGCATCAGCGGCTACTCTGACTACTACGTTGGTCTGAGCAAAAACTTTGTCGGCTTTGACTGGACTCTGGCCTACATTGCCACCAGCAGCAAAGCCGGTGATTTCTACAATGAAGATCTTGGCAGAAGCGCTACCAGTGACAAATTCGTTTTCTCAATTGGTAAAACCTTCTAAACCCCTTTCGACCGTCCTGCAATGGCAGGGCGGTCATTTTCAAAAGGAAAGTATCTATGAAACAAGTTGTAGCGATTATCAAGCCTTTCAAGCTTGATGATGTCCGGGAGTCACTCTCCGAAATCGGCGTGCAAGGCTTGACCGTTTCTGAGGTAAAAGGCTTTGGACGTCAGAAGGGCCACACTGAACTCTACCGTGGTGCCGAATATGTTGTCGATTTCCTGCCAAAACTGAAACTCGAGATTGCCGTTGACGACGGTATTGTCGAGCAGGTGATTGAGGCTGTAATCAAAGGCGCTAACACCGGCAAAATCGGTGACGGCAAGATTTTTGTGTACCCACTTGAGCAAGTGGTTCGGATTCGCACAGGCGAAACCGGCCCTGAAGCTCTGTAAAACTGAGGAGTAGAAAAAATGGAAAATGAAATCTTCCAACTCCAGTATGCCTTGGACACCTTCTACTTCCTGGTATGTGGTGCCCTGGTCATGTGGATGGCGGCAGGCTTCTCGATGCTCGAGTCTGGCTTGGTTCGCGCCAAAAATACGACTGAAATCCTGACCAAAAACATCATGCTCTACGCTATCGCTTGTACCATGTACATGATTGTTGGTTACAGCATCATGTACGAAGGCGGTATCTTCTTGTCAGGCATCATGGGTGACGGCGTTGCTGATGAATGGACTTATGCGCCATCAGCTGACTTCTTCTTCCAGGTAGTATTCGTTGCTACAGCAATGTCTATCGTTTCTGGTGCCGTTGCTGAGCGTATGAAACTCTGGTCATTTGCAGCGTTTGCTGTTGTGCTGACCGGTTTCATTTACCCAATGCAAGGCGCCTGGACCTGGGGTGAACAAGCTGTATTTGGTCTGTTTGACCTGGGCGAAATCGGCTACGCTGACTTTGCTGGTTCCGGTATCGTTCACATGGCCGGTGCTGCTGCTGCTCTGGCTGGCGTAATCCTGCTTGGCCCACGTAAAGGCAAATATGGCCCGAACGGCGAAGTTCGTCCGATTCCGGGTGCAAATCTGCCATTAGCCACACTGGGTACATTCATCCTGTGGATGGGTTGGTTCGGCTTCAACGGTGGTTCTGTATTGGCAACATCAACAATTGTTGATGCCAACGACGTTGCTATCGTGTTCATGAACACCAATGCGGCTGCGGCTGGTGGCGTTATCGCTGCTCTGCTGGTTGCCAAACTGTTGTTCGGCAAAGCTGATTTGACCATGATTCTTAACGGCGCACTGGCAGGTCTGGTCGCAATCACTGCCGGTCCTGATACACCTGCACCTCTGATGGCGACTATCATCGGCGCGATTGGCGGTATCATTGTGGTCTTCTCTATCGTGATGATGGACAAATTCAAACTCGACGATCCAGTCGGTGCGATCTCTGTCCACGGTGTCGTCGGTATCTGGGGTCTGTTAGCTGTACCACTGACTAACAGCGATGCTACCTTCGCTGCACAAATCATCGGTGCTGTGACCATCTTCGCCTGGGTATTTATCACCAGCTTCATCGTCTGGTCAGTGATCAAAATGGCTATGGGCCTGCGTGTCACTGAAGAAGAAGAGTACGAAGGTGTGGATCTCGCGGAGTGTGGTATGGAAGCCTATCCAGAGTTCACCAACAACACCAAGTAAGCACTGCTTACTGCACAACAAAAAAGGGCAGGTTTTACCTGCCCTTTTTTATTGCCGCGTTTTTTAGTTATTGGTGATAAGGCGCGCTGTATTCATGGACTGCTTCTACCAAAGCCTGAACATGTTCTGGGTTGATGGTTGGGTGAATCCCATGACCCAGATTAAAGACATGGCCGCTACCATGACCATAGGCTGCCAGAATGTTTTTCACTTCCTGCTTGATTCGTTCGGGCTGTGCATATAACACGCAAGGATCCATATTGCCTTGCAGGGCAACCTGTTGACCGACCTGATAGCGAGCAAGCCCGATATCGGTGGTCCAGTCCAGACCCAGCGCATCAGCACCCACATCAGCCATTGATGACAACCACTGCCCGCCACCTTTGGTAAACAAGGTGACTGGTACAATTCTGCCTTCATGCTCACGCTTCAGGCCTGCGATAATCTGCTGCATGTAGGCAAGCGAAAAGGCCCTGTAATTGTCACCACTCAGACTACCGCCCCAGGTATCAAACAACATGATCGCCTGAGCACCCGCCTGAATCTGCGCATTAAGATAACTGGTCACGGATTTTGCCAGCACACTCAGTAATTTATGCATCTCGTCGGGGGCATCAAACATCATGCCTTTGATCAAGGCAAAATCTTTGCTGGCACCGCCTTCTACCATATAACAGGCTAGCGTCCACGGACTGCCGCTGAATCCTATTAAGGGGACTTTCCCGTCGATCTCTCTCCGGGTCATGCGGATGGCGTCCATCACATACCCCAGACTATCTTCCATATCTGGTACTGCCAGATTATCAATGTCACGGGCGCTCTCAATGCGGCGACTAAATTTCGGCCCCTCTCCAGAAACAAAGTGCAAACCCAGTCCCATGGCATCAGGAATCGTCAGGATGTCAGAAAAAATAATCGAGGCGTCGAAGTCGAAACGACGTAAAGGCTGCAATGTCACTTCACAAGCCAGTTCGGGCGTTGTGCACAAGGTCATGAAATCACCTGCCTTGGCTCGAACTTCCCGATATTCCGGCAAGTACCGTCCCGCCTGACGCATCACCCAAATGGGAGTTTTGTCCACGGGTTGACGTAACAAGGCACGCAAATAACGATCATTCTTCAATTCAGACACAGTCAACACCTTCCATCATTTCAATTCAGCACGACATTTCTGTCACGCACAAAAAAGCCGCTGCATTCAGCAGCGGCTTTTGATGAGCTCTCTGGATCAGACCTCAAGATAGTCAAGAATACCTTCTGCCGCTTGACGACCTTCCCAGACGGCCGTGACCACCAGATCTGAACCACGCACCATATCACCACCGGCAAAGATTTTCGGATTGCTGGTCTGATAGGCGGGCTGAGCTTCTGCTGGCGCAACGACGCGACCACCTTCATCAATGTTCACACCAAATTCGGCGAACCAAGGAGCGGGGCTGGGTCGAAAACCAAACGCTATGACCACGGCATCGGCAGGGATAATCTCTTCACTTCCAGGCACCGGCTCAGGGCGACGACGACCCCGCTCATCCGGCTCACCAAGTGCAGTTGTGACTACTTTGACACCTGTGACCTGGTTATTCTCACCAACAATTTCGATCGGCTGACGGTTCCACAGGAACTGGACACCCTCTTCACGCGCGTTGTTCACTTCACGACGTGAGCCCGGCATATTTTCTTCATCACGACGGTAAGCACAAGTCACGCTATTGGCACCCTGACGAATCGCAGTACGATTACAGTCCATCGCCGTATCACCACCGCCTAGTACAACGACATTCTTGCCTTCCAGACTGATATAGCCTTCAGTTGGCAAATCCAACAGGTGTTTGTTATTGGCGACCAGATAAGGCAATGCTTCATGAACGCCCTGCATATCTTCACCGGGGAAACCACCTTTCATGTAGGTGTAAGTGCCCATGCCCAGGAAAACGGCATCATACTCATCCAGCAGCTGTTGAAACGGAATGTCTTTTCCAATATCGGTATTGAGTACAAATTCAACGCCCATGCCTTCAAGTACTTCGCGGCGACGCTTGACCACTTCTTTTTCCAGTTTGAACTCGGGAATACCAAAGGTCAGCAAGCCGCCAATTTCCGGATAACGGTCATAGACCACCGGTTTAACACCATTACGAACCAGAACATCCGCACAGCCAAGACCAGCAGGACCAGCACCAATCACTGCAACACGTTTACCGGTGGGCACTACATGCGATAAGTCCGGACGCCAGCCTTCAGCCAATGCGGTATCGGCAATGTATTTCTCGACAGAGCCAATTGTGACTGCACCAAAGCCATCATTGAGTGTGCAGGCACCCTCACAAAGACGATCCTGCGGACAGACTCTGCCACAAATTTCCGGCAAAGTGTTGGTTTGGTGAGACAGTTCAGCAGCCTGAGCAAGATTGCCCTCAGAGACCAGTTTCAACCAGTTTGGAATGTAGTTGTGAACCGGGCACTTCCATTCGCAGTATGGATTACCGCACTCGAGACAACGATCAGCCTGTTCAGCTGATGAGTCTGCATCAAAACTGCCATAAATCTCACCGAAGCCTTTGACTCGTTCCTTAGCTTCAAGCTTTTTTGGGTCAACACGACCCACATCCAGAAATTGAAAGTTATTTTTTGTCATTTTTCAGGTTTCTTGCGTTAAGCGGCTTTGGTTGCGGTCTGAATCAGACCGTCCAGTGACGCGGCTTTTGGCTTGACCAGCCAGAACTGACGAAGGCGGTCAGAGAAATTATCAAGCAACTGATGTGCCCAGGCACTGCCTGTTTCACGCACATGATCCTCGATCATGGACTTGAGGTGCAGCGCAAGATCTGACATTTCATCGCTATCAATACGCACCAGCTCAACCAGTTCTTTGTTGTAGCGCTCGGCAAAGCTGCCATCTTGGTCCAACACATATGCCAGACCACCGGTCATGCCCGCACCAAAGTTCAGGCCGGTCTCGCCCAGCACTGTAACAACGCCACCAGTCATGTATTCACAACCGTGATCACCAACACCCTCAACAACCGCAATTGCACCAGAGTTACGCACAGCAAAACGTTCACCTGCACGACCAGCGGCATACAAATGACCGCCGGTAGCGCCGTACAGACAGGTGTTACCGATAATGCTGGCTTCTTGTGAATCAAAGCTGCTTTCTGCTGACGGATAAATAGTCAGCTTGCCATCCGCCATGCCCTTGCCAACGTAATCGTTTGCATCACCTTCGAGTTTCAACTCCAGGCCGCCGGCATTCCAAACGCCGAAGCTTTGGCCTGCTGAGCCTTTCAGATTGACGCGGATAGGCTTGTCGCGCATGCCATAGTTACCGTGAACTTTGGCAATTTCGCCAGACAACCTTGCACCAATTGAACGGTTGATATTGCGAATTTGATAACTGAATTCACCACCCGTTTTGTTGGTGATAGCGTCCTTGATATCACGGACCATTTGCTCTGCCAGCTCACCTTTGTCGTAAGGCGCATTGCTGGGCTCGACACAAAACTGCGGCTTATCAGCAGCGATACCGGCGTCCGACAGCAAAGGCATCAGGTTGAGTTTTTGCTGCTTGGGGGTTGCGCCAGGCAAAACTTCAAGCAGGTCGGTACGACCAATCAAATCCTGCAAACTGCGCACACCCAGCTTAGCCAGCCATTCACGGGTTTCACGGGCAACAAACTGGAAGTAGTTCATCACCATTTGCGGCAAACCAATGAAGTGCTGTGTTCGCAAGGTTTCGTTTTGTGTTGCAACACCGGTTGCACAGTTATTCAGGTGACAGATACGCAGGTATTTACAGCCCAAGGCGACCATCGGTCCCGTGCCGAAACCAAAACTTTCTGCACCCAGAATTGCAGCCTTAATGACATCCAGCCCCGTTTTCAGGCCGCCGTCAGTTTGCAAACGAACCTTGTCGCGTAAGTCATTAGCACGCAGCGTTTGATGCGCCTCGGACAAACCCAGCTCCCACGGGCCACCTGCATACTTGACTGAGGTCAGCGGACTGGCACCTGTGCCGCCGTCATAACCTGAGATGGTGATCAGATCGGCATAGGCTTTTGCCACACCGGCTGCGACCGTACCCACCCCGGCCTGAGACACCAGCTTGACTGACACCAGCGCATCCGGGTTGACTTGTTTAAGGTCAAAAATCAGCTGCGCCAGATCTTCAATCGAGTAAATATCATGATGCGGCGGCGGTGAGATCAAAGTCACACCGGGCACAGAGTGACGCAAGGTAGCAATCATCTGGTTGACCTTGCCACCCGGCAACTGACCACCTTCACCTGGCTTGGCGCCTTGAGCAATTTTAATCTGCAACACTTCTGCGTTGACCAGATAGTGCGGTGTTACACCAAATCGGCCAGAGGCAATTTGTTTGATTTTCGAGACCCGCTCTGTTCCAAAACGATCAGGGTCTTCACCACCCTCACCAGAGTTTGAACGACCACCCAGGCGGTTCATTGCGATTGCCAGTGCTTCATGCGCCTCTGGCGACAAGGCGCCCAATGACATGCCGGCACTGTCAAATCGTTTCAAAATTTGACCGAGATCTTCTACTTCCTCAATATCCAGCGGCTGATCTGCCAGCTTGACGCTGAGTAAGTCACGCAACACCATCGGTTCACGGTCATTGACCAAGTCCGCATAGGCTTTATAGTCGTCATAACTGCCGCCTTGCACCGCTTTATGCAGTGTTGCCACCACATCCGGGTTATAGGCGTGATATTCACCACCGTGAACGTATTTCAGCAGCCCGCCCTGCTCGCGCTGTTTGCGCTGATTCCAGGCAAGGCCAGCCAGTTGCAGTTGATCTTGGTGCAAATCTTCAAAGCTGGTGCCGTTGATACGACTGGTCGTCGCAGTGAAACACTTGTCAACGACCACATCATTCAAACCGACAATCTCGAACAGCTGTGCGCCACGGTAGCTGGCAATGGTCGAGATACCCATTTTTGACGTGATCTTGAACAAGCCTTTGTTGATACCTTTGCGATAACGCTGACAGGCTTCAACACGGTTGATGTTTTTGATTTCTCCAGTCCGAATCAGATCATTCAGGCAGGCATAGGCAAGATAGGGGTAAATCACCGTCGCCCCATAGCCCAGCAACACACCAAAGTGATGCGGATCACGTGCTGTCGCAGTTTCAACCACAATATTGGCATCACAACGCAGTCCGGCCTTGATTAAGTGCTGGTGAACAGCACCGGTTGCCAGCAGGGCATGAACTGGCAGCTGATCCTTGTGGATATTGCGATCACTCAGCACCAGCACCACAACACCATCACGAACCAACTGTTCTGCCTGTTGGCAGATAGCATCAATTGCGCTCTCAAGATCAGTGTCTTTTGCGTACTGAAGGCTTATGGTTGATAAGCGATATTCATCATTTTTGTCACCCAGAGACAGGATCTGACGGAATTGGCTCTCAGACAGCACCGGCGAGTCGACCACAACTCGCTGCGCATGGTCTTCGCCTTCTTCGAACAGATTACGCTCTTCACCGATACAGGTTTCCAGGGACATGACAATGTTTTCACGCAGCGGGTCAATCGGTGGATTGGTCACCTGAGCAAACTGCTGACGAAAATAATCATAGAGCGACCTGACACGGGTCGACATCACCGGGAATGGCGCATCATCACCCATGGAGCCGACTGCTTCCTGGCCGTCCTCGCCCAGCACACGCAAGACCTGATCGCGCTCTTCAAATGAAACGCCATACAGCTTTTCATAAATGCCTAGCGATTCACCCTCAATTGCTGGGCCGGTTTCATCATCTGCGCCGTCTTTGAGGCGAATCAGATTGTCTGCCAGCCATTGCTGATAAGGCTGTGCCGACTTGAGCATGTCGTTGATGGCATCCGGCATCATCAGCTCGCCGGTTTGCGTATCAACTGCCAGCATTTGACCAGGTTTCAGACGACCTTTGGCCACAACATCTTCAGCGTTGTACTGATATACACCGACTTCTGAAGCCAATGTGATGTGACGATCTTTGGTGATGATGTAACGTGCCGGACGCAGACCATTACGGTCCAGCGTACAGGCGGCATACCGACCATCTGTGATCACCACACCAGCCGGGCCATCCCAAGGTTCCATGTGCATGGAGTTAAAGTCATAGAATGCCTTGAGATCGGCATCCATAGTCGGATCATTCTGCCAGGCAGGTGGAATCAGCAAACGCATGGCACGGAATAGGTTAACGCCACCGGCAAGCAGCGCCTCCAACATGTTGTCCATGCTGGAAGAATCCGACCCGGTGGTACCCACCAGTGGACGGATATCATCCATGTTTTCAATCAGTGATGTGGCAAACTTGGCACCACGTGCCAGCGCCCAGTTGCGGTTACCCTGAACCGTATTGATTTCCCCGTTGTGCGCCAGATAGCGGAACGGTTGAGCCAGACGCCACTGAGGCCAGGTATTGGTAGAAAAACGCTGATGGAACACACAAATGGCCGTTTCCAGGCGCTCGTCGTTCAGATCCTTGTAAACAACCGGCAGGTACGACGGCATTACAAGACCTTTGTAGGAAACGACTTGAGCTGAGAGGCTGGGAATATAGAAATCCGAGTCGTCCGTAATGGCTTTTTCAGCTTTGCGTCTTGCGATATACAGAGCGCGCTCAAAAGCAGCGTCATCCATGTTATCAGCCGCGTTGATAAACAGCTGACGCATTACCGGTAACGAACGCAGTGCTTCAACACCACAGGCTGACTCAGCATCTACTGGCACATCACGCCAGCCCAGGACTTCGAGACCTTGTTGCTTGACTGCGGAAACCACGGCCTGTTGCGCATTGGCAGCCTTGGCAGAATCCTGTGATAAAAACACCATACCGACGGCATAGCGATCCGCCAGCGTGAAACCAAGTTCACTAGCTACCGCCTGAAAGAAGCTATCAGGTTTTTTCAATAACAAGCCACAACCGTCACCGGTCTTGCCATCAGCGCCGATAGCGCCGCGATGGGTCAGATTGCCCAGTGCCTCAATCGCAGTCTTAACAAGCCAGTGACTGGGCTTGCCATCCATTTGTGCGATAAGGCCGAAGCCACAGTTGTCTCTTTCAAATTCGGGCCGGTAAAGACCCTGTGTCAATTCAGTTGGCTGACTCACGTCACGTACCTTTAAGTTACTGTTTACGCCGCCACGTTACCCTCCGGTTAACCGGCCCCTCGGAATTGGGTTGATAAGGAACGTGTACAACTAAAGACGGCAGAAAGGATCACCTAGTATATCGACTCGTCCCCTTCCGTTCAATTATTGCCGTGCTCTATATGACCGGAAATACTGCAGTAAATTTTCCTATTTTCAATAAAATAGCTAAAATGCACTGCTTTTCTGGCAATGCAACGGAACTATCATGATTAAACCGGTTGTCGGCATCGTCATGGGCAGCACCAGTGACTGGCCTGTGATGCAAAAAGCCGTCGAGCAACTTGAGGCTTTTGGCGTGCCTCATGAGACACGCGTCGTATCAGCACACAGAACTCCAGACCTGTTGAGTGACTATGCCAAAACTGCGCAACAACGAGGCCTCAGCTGCATCATTGCAGGGGCCGGTGGCGCCGCCCATCTACCAGGCATGCTGGCAGCCAATACCTGCGTTCCGGTATTGGGCGTCCCTGTTCCGTCAAAGTATTTGAAAGGTCAGGACTCGCTGTTGTCCATTGTACAGATGCCCAAAGGCATACCGGTAGCGACTTTTGCGATTGGTGAAGCAGGCGCCGCAAATGCAGCCTTGTTTGCCATTGCCCAGCTGGCGATACAGGATGATGCGCTTCGTCAAAAACTCGAATCATTCCGTCAGCAGCAAGAACAAGCGGTACTCGCCATGACACTCCCCCCCAAAGCGGAATAAGCGCCATCATGATATTGCCCGGATCAACACTCGGAATGCTCGGAGGCGGTCAACTAGGCCGTATGTTCACCAGCGCAGCTCAATCAATGGGCTACAGGGTTGTCGTACTCGACCCTGATCAAAATAGTCCCGCCGGCATTATCGCCGATCAACACATTTGCGCCAGCTATACCGATGAGCAAGCTCTGAAGCAAATGGCTGAACAATGTGCCGCAATCACGACTGAGTTTGAAAATATTCCCGCCAGCACACTGGCCTTTCTTGAGCAGCGAACCGTTGTCCACCCTTCTTCAACGGCCTTGGCAAAAACACAAAATCGCAATGTTGAGAAACGCTTTATCAACAGCCTTGGTATTGCAACGGTTCCATTTGCCAGCATCCATAGTCAAGAAGATCTGATCGCAGCAACCCACAGCGTCCAATTTCCAGCGATCCTGAAAGTAGCCACATTTGGTTACGACGGCAAAGGCCAGATTGTTTGTGAAAATCTTGATGCAGCACTGCAGGCCTTTGAAGCCCTTGGTCAGAAAGAGTGTGTGCTGGAACAGCGTATTCAACTGGATCGTGAAATCTCCGTGGTACTGGCCCGCAGCGAAAACGGCGAGGTCTACAACTTCCCGGTTGCCGAGAATGTGCATGTGAACGGCATTCTGCATTCTACCCGCGTGCCTGCTACCGTCAGCTCGGCTCAACAACAAACTGCGATTGAAATGGCTGACAAAATTGCCGCCGGACTCAATTACGTCGGCACCATGGCCGTTGAGTTTTTTGTTGACCAATCCGGCAACATCATCGCCAACGAAATCGCGCCGAGACCTCACAACTCCGGTCATTACACATTGGATGCCTGCCACAGCTCACAGTTTGAACAGCAAGTCAGAATGCTGTGTGGTCTCGCCAGCGGTGATACCTCGCTAATTACGCCCGTCGTGATGATTAATCTGCTTGGCGATGTCTGGGGCAGCTCACAACCTAACTGGCAAGCCGCTTTGCAGCTGCCAAATGTCAAACTGCACCTGTACGGGAAAAAAGAAGCCCGTGTTGGCCGCAAAATGGGCCACATCAACGTGCTTGACGACGCTGCTGAGTCCGCCCTGAATCAAGCGTCACAGGTGTTTGAGGCGCTCAAGGCAGACTGACTGTGAGTGACACGGGTCATCGCGTGCTCATCCATTACTGCAGTCAATGCAGATGGATGTTGAGAGCCAGCTGGACAGCACAGGAACTGCTGACTACCTTTGATGGCGACATTGCCGAAGTCGTGCTCAAGCCCGGCACTGGCGGCATTTTTGAAGTGCGTGTGGATGATCAGCTTATCTGGTCCCGGAAGGATGAAGGCCGGTTTCCAGAACTTTCAGAGCTCAAACAAAAACTGCGGGACATTATCGACCCGCAGCGTGATTTGGGACATTCCGACAAGAAAACTTAATCGGCTGATTCAACTTTTTCGCTGTAGCCGCAATCTTTTTGCGGACACACCTTCTCAGTGCCTTTGCTCTTGGTGGTTTTCAGCGTCAGGATTGGCCAATTACAATTCGGGCAAGGCTCCTTGACCGGTTCATTCCACAAGGCGTAGTCACAGCTCGGGTATTCCGAACAGGAGTAGAACACCTTGCCGCGTCTGGATTTGCGCGTCAGGATTTCGCCCTTGTTGCATTTCGGGCAGATCACACCAGTGTTGGCTGGTTGCTCCAACGACTCGATATGTTTGCATTTTGGATAGCTGCTGCAACCGATGAACTTGCCGTATTTACCGGTTCGAATCCACAGATCAGAATCACATTTAGGACATTTCCGACCTTCAACCACTTCTGGTTCGCTGGCCGAGGTCTCTTCACCATTGATGTTGCGGGTGTAATCACACTCCGGATAACCGGTACAACCAATAAAGCGGCCGCTGCGACCCAGTCGGCTGGATAATTTCTTACCGCATTTGGGGCAGTCTTCGTCCAGCAATTCCTGTGTTACATCACTACGCTGTACTTCCTTGTCTTTGGTCTCGACCTGCTCCTTGAACGGTCCCCAGAAGTTGCGTAACAACGGAATCCACTCTTCCTCACCTCGTGAAACTGCGTCCAGTTCATCTTCCAGCTGTGCCGTGAATCCATAATCAACATAGCGGGTAAAGTGCTCAACCAGAAACTTGCCCACAACCCGCCCCACATCGGTTGGGTGGAAGCGTTTGTTGACCAGCTCAACATATTCACGCTGTAACAGGGTGGAGATAATGCTGGCGTAGGTTGAAGGACGACCGATGTCGTGCTCTTCCAGCGCCCGCACCAGGCTGGCTTCGCTGTAACGCGGTGGTGGCTCGGTGAAATGTTGCTCTGGACGAATTTGTTCCAGACTGATCACCTGGCCAACTTCCATCGGCGGCAACAGTTTTTCATCCTTGTCCTCAGGTGTTTCATCATGGCTTTCCATGTAAACACTCATAAAGCCAGGATTCACTACCGTTGAGCCGGTGGCTCTGAAAGTGTTGCCAGCGCCACAGCCTAAATCCACCGCAACGGTGTTAAGCGTGGCATGGATCATCTGGCTGGCCATGGTTCTCTGCCAAATCAGCGTGTATAGCTTGAGCTGATCCGCCGACAGACAAGCTTTCATCTCATCGGGCGTACGCATCACCGAGGTAGGACGAATCGCCTCATGCGCCTCCTGAGCATTCTTGGATTTGGTTTTGTATTCCTGCGGTTTTGATGGCACCGCTTGATTGCCGTATTTACTGGCAATCAGCTGGCGAATTTCTGCGACAGCCTCTGCTGCCAAAGCAACAGAGTCGGTACGCATGTAGGTGATAAGACCCACCGCGCCCTCGCCGGTATCAACACCTTCGTACAGCTGCTGCGCCACACTCATGGTTCGTTGCGCGCCAAAGCCCAGTTTGCGAGAGGCTTCCTGTTGCAAGGTTGAGGTGGTAAAAGGTGCCGAAGGATTGCGTTTGCGTTGCTTTTTCTCGACCTCGGTTACCAGCAGCTTGCCCTGAGCAGCTTGATTCAACTCAGCAACAACCTCGCTGGCTTGCGTTGCGTTATCAACTGAAAACTGACTGAGCTTCTTGGTTTTAAAGTGGGTCAGTTTTGCCTGAAAAGGTTTGTCTTCAGCTGCGGCATCAGCTTCGATGGTCCAGTATTCCCGCGCCTTGAAAGCTTCAATTTCCAGCTCACGCTCAACAATCATTCGCAATGCCGGACTTTGCACCCGGCCGGCGGATAAACCGCGACGTACTTTTTTCCAAAGTAAGGGTGACAAGGTGAAGCCAACCAGATAGTCCAGAGCCCTGCGCGCTTGCTGTGCGTTAACAAGGTGCATGGAAAGCTCGCGTGGGTTGGCTACCGCATCGTTGACGGCTTGCTTGGTAATTTCATGAAACACCACTCGGTGAGTTTCTTTATTTTTCAAAACACCCTTGTTTTTAAGCAGCTCAAACAAATGCCAGGAAATGGCTTCGCCTTCACGATCCGGATCCGTTGCCAGATATAAGGCATCACAACCCTTCATTGCTTTGGCGATGGCCTCTACATGTTTGCTGTTACGGTCGATCACTTGGTACTTCATGGCAAAGTCGTTGCCAGGATCTACTGCGCCCTCTTTAGGCAGCAGATCTCGTACATGGCCATAGGAGGCCAGCACCTCGACATCTTTGCCGAGGTATTTCTTGATGGTCTTGGCCTTGGCCGGAGACTCAACGATGACGAGTTTTTTTCCCATAAATATCAACACCAAAAAAACATAAGGCTCTTAAACAACAAAGCCCGTTACAAGACGGGCTAAGTGTGAACAATGACGCAGGCGGTGTACCGTTAGTGGATCACGGCTTCAAGATCTTCAAACACCAGATCCTCCATCCAGGCATAAGCCACTTCACGACCAGGCTGATAAAACAGCACCATCAAAACCACCCATTTGAGCTGATCCAGATCGATTTCGTCTGTTTCCAGCGCCATGACTCTCTCAATGACTATTTCGCGGGTATCAGTGTCCAGCACACCAACCTGTTCCAGAAACAGCAAATAGCCACGACATTGAACATCCAGTTTTTCCAGCTCGGCAGGCATGAACATGCGCATGCTGGCATTAATGCTGGGTTGTTCTCCCGCAAGCACTGTCATGCTGTCCAGCCAGTCCAGTGCCTTGCTGATTTCCTTTTCCTGAAAGCCAATCTGCTCCAGCTCAAGCTCCAACGCGTCCTTGTCTGGCTTTACGCTATCTTCCGAGTCTATGTAGTTCTCGAACAGATACAACAGCACATCAATTACGTTCTCTTTCATCAATCTCTCTCATGAGCCGGTGCGAATATAGCGTCCACCCGGCATTGAAGCGACCTGGCCATTGAGCTCCAGTAATAACAGCATGGATGAAACCACATCGGCCGTCAATCCACTGCGGGCTATCAGTGTGTCTACGTGAATCGGGTCATATCCAAGATGCGCAAACAATGCCTGATAGTCTGCGTCAACAGAAATGTTGTCATCGTCATTGATGACTGGCGCCGCTTCTGAGCTGATAGAGACTGCTGCCAGCGCTCCCAGTTCCTCAATAATGTCATTGGCTGTTTCAACCAGTTTTGCACCTTCACGAATCAGTTGATGGCAACCTCTTGCCAATGGATTGTGAATTGAGCCAGGAATGGCAAATACCTCTCGTCCTTGTTCCAATGCCATCCTGGCAGTGATCAATGAACCACTCTTCAATGCTGCTTCAACCACCAAAGTGCCCAGTGCCAATCCGCTGATAATTCGGTTTCGCCTTGGGAAGTTTTCTGGTCGAGGCGAGGTACCCAATGGAAACTCTGAAACAATCAGTCCATTGCCGGCGATGTCATGAGCCAACTGCCGATGGCTGGCGGGATAAACACGATCCAGCCCGGTACCAACAACCGCAATGGTCTTGCCACCACCAGCCAGTGCGCCTTTGTGAGCCGCAGCATCAATGCCTGTTGCCAAACCACTGGTGATCACCAGCTCTCCCTGGCTCAAATAGCGCGCAAAGTCATAGGCCAAATCCCGCCCCGACGTTGACGGGTTTCGACTGCCAACAACCGCAAGTTGCCACTTTGACAACAGGCTGATGTCACCGTGTGCAAAAATCAGCGGCGGTGGATCAGAAATTTCTCTGAGCAGTGAAGGATAGCGGGGATCATTAAGCGTGATTAAATGACGCTGGGAATCAGACTCCAGCCAGTCCATGTCTTTCTCGACCGAATCCCAATCGGCAGCCAACAGGGACTGGTGGAGATCGGGGGCGATTTTGCGTGCCAACTCCGGATTGTGAAACACCTGCAAAGGCTCACTGAAGTGATCGAGGATGCGGCCGTAAGTGACTGGGCCCACACCTGAAATCCTTTGCAGTGCCAGCCAGCAGGCTGTTTTGAGCTGTTCGCCGCTGAATCTGTCCAGAATCGTCTCCTATAAATCCACCGATCTGATCGTGTCGTGAATGTTGATCGCTGTTGACGCCTTCATAACAATGGCATAGCTGACTTTTTCGAACACCCGGAACACCATCGCAATACCTGCGTGCTCTTCTGGCAATGTCACCATCGCATTTCGCTCCTGGCTTACGGTGTCGCGAATGGTCTCACCACGTTTGTAGACCGAGAAAACATGACCGGTTTCAAGCCCCTCGCGCGCACCACGATTCAGCACAATAATCTGATACTGCCCTATCTGCGATACGCCATCGACCACTGAGATAATGCTGCCGCTGATATCCTGTTCCGGTCTGCGCGGGAAGAAGGTCAGATCGAAACTGTCATCATCCGCCTCCAGCAAGCGGTCACCCACCATGACTTCCCGAGTGGTTTTAACCAATTGCAATGTTGAGGGATCACCGGCCCTGGTCACCGCACCCTCTCCGGCATAAATAGCCTCGTAGCCTAATAGTTCACCGGTATCTGGGTCCTTGTAGGCATCCCCAGGCCTGAAAATACTGAACATTTCACTGTCGTAGGCATCGGTTCCACGCGCGTAGATAGTATCGCCGGCACCGGTGACGATTCGTTCATCTGCTGTAGCAACTACATAAGGAGCCAGCTCAACCAACTCTTCACCAACCACGCGCGGCTTACTCAGGAACGGGCCAATCAGAGACAGCGGGATAGCCGGGATTGCGGCTTCAGGTGTGATATCCCTGACTTGCGGTGACATGCGATACGCCGGCAGACCTCTGGACAATTCCAGTACTGGTCGGCCATCACGCCACACCAGTGTCAATTCATCGCCGGGGTAAATAAGATGTGGGTTTTCTACCTGTGGATTGGCAGACCAGATGTCCGGCCAGTGCCAGGGGTGCTTCAAAAACTTCCCTGAAATGTCCCAGAGTGTGTCACCTTTCTGGACGACATAGCGTTCCGGGTGATTCGGGTTCAGCTCTACGTTGTTGGCAATCAGCGGAAAACTCAGTGTCAACAACAACAGGCTCAGACAAAGGCGACGAATCATAGTTTGGTCCTCATGAAGTCAGGCTATCCGGGTCCTGACATAGTAGACAAGCAACGCTGTTAGTGTGGTATAAGCGATAACACATATCAAGCGATGTGCATAATAAAAACACTGACCCATCAACATGGCAAGGTTTGGAGTTTCGGCAGCAGACTCTGTGCTGCTCCAGGCTTGCAGATAAATCGAGAGTTTGCCCATGAAGAATATGTCCCGAATTGCACTTATGACACTGATCGGCCTGAATGCTCAGGCTGTCATCGCGGAAGGTGACATCTCGGCAGGAAAAGCCGGATCGGCCATTTGCGCAACATGTCACGGCGCCAACGGCATCGCCACCATGCCTATCTATCCCAATCTTGCGGGACAGAATTACGAATATCTGGTCTCTGCATTGACCGCCTACCGGGACAAGCAGCGTCACGGCCAAATGGCCATGATTATGCAAATGCAGGCGAGCAATCTCAGTGATGAAGATATTCGCAACCTGTCTGCATTCTATTCAAGCCTCAAGCCAGAATGATCTGTTCATCACTGATGATTTATCATGTGCATTAACGCAGAGCAGCATCCGTTGACGATACATCACTGCTGGCAGTGATGGCTATCAAAGATCAACAGACCTTATAATACAAAAACTCTGGGCCTTGAAACGAGGTCTGAGTAGTGTTTTTTGATAAATGGTATCTGCATGGCACTGATGAACATTTTGCACTTTCCTGACCCCAGACTGCGTAACATTGCCCAGCCTGTTGATGAGGTTAACGACGACATACGTCAGCTCGCGGCGGATATGCTGGAAACCATGTATGCGGCACCCGGCATCGGCCTGGCGGCAATTCAGGTGAACGTCGAAAAGCGGGTGATCGTCATTGATATCTCAGAAGACCAGAGTCAACCACTGACCTTGATCAACCCGGAAATCGTTGCCGCCGAGGGCGAGCGTGAGTATCAGGAAGGCTGCCTTTCCGTACCCGAAGCCTATGAGGTCGTTAGCCGTGCTGACACAATTCGGGTCAAGGCGCTGGATTTACAAGGTGAAGTACAGGAGTTTGAAGCCGAAGGCTTGCTGGCAACCTGTATCCAGCACGAAATTGATCACCTCGATGGAAAACTGTTTGTCGACTATCTGAGCAACCTCAAGCGTCAGCGCATCAAAAAACGTCTGGAAAAACACCAAAAACAGAAGCTTTGAACCCAGCCCTCCTCTCCAGCCGCGAACCTTGCCCGACAATTCCATACAAGCGCGCTGGATAAGGCTGTTGTAGAATAGCCACAACATCTCATTTGCACCGACCTGGACAAGCAAAGCGGCTAATGATCGATCAACAGACCTGGGGACTTTAATGCGCATCATCTTCGCGGGCACACCAGAATTTGCCGCGTCATCACTACAAGCTTTACTGGACACAGAACATGAGATCTGCGCCGTTTATACTCAGCCTGATCGTCCGGCAGGTCGGGGGCGGAAACTGACGCCCAGCCCGGTCAAGCAACTAGCGCTGCAACATCAAATTACCGTTGAACAGCCGGAAAACTTCAAAAACGAGCAAGACCGGCAACGGCTTGAGCACTATCAGGCCGATGTCATGATCGTGGTTGCTTATGGCCTGTTACTGCCACAGCGCATACTTGATGCGCCCAAACACGGCTGCATTAATGTGCACGCCTCCTTATTACCACGCTGGCGCGGTGCCGCGCCCATCCAACGGGCCATTCTTGCCGGTGATAAAGAAACCGGCGTTTGCATTATGCAGATGGAAGCAGGGCTGGATACCGGTCCCGTGCTGGCCGAAGTACGATGCGCTATCGCAGACACTGAAACAGCCGCCAGCCTTCATGATCGACTGGCAGAGCTGGGAGCCAACACTCTGGTTGAGGCATTGACTGATTTGCCTGCCCGGCAACGCAATGCTCAAGTTCAGGACGATGCCAATACCACCTACGCCAGTAAGCTCGACAAAAGCGAAGCCCTAATCGACTGGCAAAAATCAGCCGCTGAAATTGACCGTCAAATACGAGCCTTCAACCCTTGGCCGGTGTCTTTTACCCAATGGAAAGAACAGCCATTGAGGATTTGGCAGGCCAGTCTTGTGACCGGCAATTCTCAGTCCAGCGCTGGCACGGTGTTGTCTGTGACCAAACAAGGCATCGATGTGGCGACCGGCAATGGCATCATTCGCCTGCAACTACTGCAAGCTCCGGGCAAAAAAGCCATGTCCGTCGCAGACTTCATCAATGCCAATCGCATTGAGGTAGGCGAGACACTTGGCTAGCCCATCCAAAACACTTTGCACTCGCAGTATGGCTGCTCGAATTATCACGGCAGTCAGTCGAGACAAACATTCGCTGACGGCTGAGCTTGGTCGCTCACTGCCGCTGCTGGAAGATAAGCAACGCAGCCTCTGCCAGCAATTATCCTATGGCGTCATCCGCCACTACAGCACGCTGGACTACCTGAGCCAGCAATTACTCAGCAAGCCCTTGAAAGCCAAAGATCAGGATTTGAAAAATCTGCTGCTATGCGGTTTGTTTGAGCTGATGCACATGAGAACGCCGCCTCACGCGGTACTCTCCGAAACCGTCAATGCCAGCAAAAAACTTGGCAAACAATGGGCCAGCGGCATGATCAACGCTTGCTTACGAGCCTATCAACGTCGTGCAGATAGCTTGAATCAAGATCTCGCCTGCGATAATGAGGCAAGCAGCGCACATCCTGCCTGGCTGCTCGAACAACTTTCACATGACTGGCCAAGTCGCTGCAGCGACATCATCGAAGCCAATAATCAGGCTGCGCCCATGATGCTTCGGGTCAACCGGCAAAAATGCAGTCGAGATGACTACTTAAACAAACTTGTGCAGGCCGACATCCCGGCGCAAGCGCTGAATAGCTGTCCAGATGGTATTTTGCTTGACCAGGCAGTGGATGTGTATCAGTTACCTGGCTTTGAAGCTGGTGAAGTCTCGGTTCAGGATGGCGCCGCTCAGCACGTAGTCCGACTGATGCAGCTTGAGCCCGGACTGCGAATACTTGATGCCTGTGCAGCACCGGGAGGCAAAAGCTGTCACATGCTTGAGCATAAAGCCGATATCCAGCTACTGGCCATGGACCTGGACGCAAGCCGCTTGAAACAGATTTCTGAGAATGCCTCACGCCTGAATTTGGAAATTTCACTGCTGTGCGCAGATGCCAGCCAGCCAGAAAGCTGGTGGGATGGGCAATTATTCGACCGCATCCTGTTGGACGCACCTTGCTCTGGAACTGGCGTCATTCGCCGTCATCCAGATATCAAGCTGCTGCGTCGACCAGAGGATATTGCGCAGTTAGCGCTCAGACAACAACAACTACTGGACGCACTCTGGCCTTTAGTTCGAGCCGGTGGCATGATGATCTACACGACCTGTTCAGTCATGAAACAGGAAAATGAGCAGCAGATCGAAGCCTTTTTACAACGCCACCATGACGCAACAGAGCTTCAGATTGCTGATGCGCCCGCGCATCGCACACACGTTGGTTATCAACGTCTGCCAGGCGATGACGTAATGGACGGATTCTATTATGCATGTCTTCAGCGTAGTTAAACTGACCCGCAAGTTGCTGCTCATGCTGGCACTCTGCTGGTCTGTGCCAGCAGTTGCAGAAACATTTAGGGTTGAACATGCAGATGTTCGCAAGGTCGGCAATGGCCATATCCTCAATGCTTCCATCAGTTACCCGCTGACTCCTCGGGTCCTCGAAGCATTGGAACATGGTGTGCCAATCACATTTTTCCAGGAAATTCAGTTAATCAATGAAATCCCTGTGCTCGGACCACTCTGGCAATGGAACCGGAAAGTGTGGCGTACTGAGCTGGTTTACGAGCTGCGCTTCCATCAACTCTCCAGACAATATGTGTTAACGGCAGTCAGCACACAGAAGTTTCAAACCTTTCCGACCATCGAAGAAGCACTGGCATCAATGGGCCGAATCAATGCCCTGACTCTGCCGCCTGAGATACTGCTCAAACACAATCGACTTCAGCTCAGACTGCGAAGCGGTCTGGATTTACATGCCCTGCCCACCCCCATGCGACCAGGTGCACTGTTGTCGACCAAATGGCAGCTCACCAGCCCCTGGACAGAAGCCAAATGGTACTGAAGCTTATTCGCCGACTCAGTACCGGCACAGCGCCATACTTTTATCTCGCTATCTCATTGCTGGTGCTGGCCTGGTTACTCACCACCGCCACAGAAGACAGCTCGGCACTCAATGACCTGTTTCTGGTGATTTTTGGCGTTGGCCTGCTGTGTCTTGTGTTGCTGGCAGGAATACTGATTCGCAGCCTGTATCGTTTATTTCGTGATTTCAGACACAACGAACCCGGCTCAAGACTGACCACTCGACTGGTCAGTCTGTTTGTCATGCTGATACTGGGCGCCACCACTATCGTCTATGGCTTCTCTTTGCATTTTCTGCACCGAGGAATCAACAGCTGGTTTGATGTGAATGTTGAGCAAGCACTTACTGACTCGCTTGAACTTAGCCGGGCTGCCTTTGGCATTAGAATGCGAACCTTGCTCCGGCAGACAAGAATGATGGCAGGCGTATTGTCAGAAATTCCCGATGAAAACCTCGGTCACAACCTGCGCGAGCTGATCAAACTCAGTGGCGCACTCGAAGTGAGCATCTGGACCATTGATGGTCAGCTGGTGATGTCCAGCGTAGAGAGCCCGATGATCATGGTGCCGGAACGGCCGAGTGAGTCCATCCTCAGACAGCTGCAAACCCAGGAAGACTACATCGGCATGGATCCAGGGGAAAAAGATGAGCTTCAATTGCGCGCTGCGGTGCTCATTCCAACAGCGACACCGCTCAGGGAACAGCGACTTTTGCATGTCATGTTCCCGGTCAATCGTAATCTGAGCATTCTAGGAAAAACCGTTCAGGATGCCTACACCGACTATCGGGAAATCAGCTATCTGCGCAAACCGCTGATCACCATTTTTTCATTGACGCTGAGCCTTATCGTGTTTCTGACCATCCTGGCGTCATTATGGTTTGCTGTGTGGATTTCCAGAAGAATTGTGCAACCTTTGCAATCACTGGCAGAAGGCACCCAGGCAGTAGCCTCCGGCAACTACAATATGAAACTTGATGTTGCCAGTCATGATGAAATTGGTTTTCTGGTCCGATCCTTCAACCAGATGACCGAACGGCTGACCCAGGCCAGAAACGCTTCACAACGCAGTCATCGTTTGCTTGAGCAACAAACCAGTTATCTGACTACTGTGCTGGGTAGTTTATCGACCGGCGTGGTAACTATTGATAACGAAAACTATCTGCGCACAGCCAATGTTGCGAGTAACAAGATTCTCGGCGTCAATTTGCAGCAAAAACTGGAAAGCCCGCTATCGGAACTGGCTCAACTGAACGATAACCTTCAAGTCTTCTGTCAGCTGATAGAGGAACTTTCAAAGCGAAATTCTGGCTGGCAACAACAGGTCGATTTAACACAAGCCAAAGGCCGCCAAACCTTGATGTTACATGGTACCCCCCTGCCTGCCGGCAGTGGCTGGGTGATTGTGTTCGATGATATCACCGCATTGCTGCAAGCACAGCGTCATGCAGCATGGGGTGAGGTAGCTCGTCGTCTGGCACATGAAATCAAAAACCCGCTCACACCCATTCAATTGTCTGCCGAGCGGCTACAGCATAAATACCAGCCGCTGGTTCCCGAAGATCAGGTGCCAGCATTAAGCAAGCTGACCAACACCATCATTCATCAGGTGGAAGCCATGAAAATCATGGTGGATGAATTTTCCGAATATGCTCGCAGCCCGGCCTTGCAGCTGCAAACGCACTCCATCGGCGAACTGATTCGTGAAGTGCTGGCAATGTATCAGAGCAACCCTAACCATCAGTTTGTTGTATTGAACAGCCCGAGTGATATAAGGGCAAAAATTGATAGTAACCGCTTCAGACAAGTGCTGCACAATCTGCTCAAGAATGCCATCGAGGCCAGTGAAGAAGCCGGACAGGAAGTCGATATCGTCATCAGCTACCATGCAGTTGAGCAAGACCACCGGCGCTGGCTGGAAATCATCGTGACCGATCAGGGTCCCGGTTTTCCGAGCGATATGGCAGACAAATTATTCGAACCCTATACCACCACCAAACTCAAAGGCACAGGCCTCGGGCTGGCCATTGTTCGCAAGATCATTGAAGAACATGGTGGTGACGTCTGGGCAGAAAACCTGCAGCCCGAAGGTGCCAGTATTATAATTCGCCTGCCTCTGGAGGAGTCAGAATCGTGATCACCGAAAAACCGTTAATTCTTGTTGTCGATGATGAACCGGATATTCGCGAGCTAATCAAGGACATTCTTGAGGATGAAAACTACCGCGTTGTCACGGCAGAAGACGGCCAGCAAGCGCGGCAACAGTTCAGCCAGATCACGCCACAATTGGTGTTGCTTGATATCTGGATGCCCGATGTTGATGGCATCAGCCTGCTTAAGGAGTTCAAGGAACAGCGTGCGTCGGTGACTATCTTGATGATGTCAGGACACGGCACCATTGAAACTGCTGTTGAAGCCACCAGACTGGGTGCCAGTGACTTTATCGAAAAACCGTTGTCCATGGCCAAACTGCTTCGCGCAGTTGAACAGGCGCTGGAAAATCAGGCGAAACAATCGGCACTCCAGCATGAACAGGCCATCACCCCTGTCGGCAAAAGTGCCAGTATCAATTTGCTGCGCGAACAGGCGGAACGGGTTGCCGGTCACGGAATGCCAATCCTACTGATTGGCGAAGGCGGCACCGGCAAACATTGCTTTGCCCGCTACCTGCATCGGCTTGGCAATTATGCCAATGGACGATTTATCGAACTCAGCCCGGAAAGCTTTCCACTGGACAGCCTGAAACTGACTTCGCTGGCCCAGAGCAACTGTGTTTTCATCAATGATGTAGGACTGCTCAGCGATGAGGCCCAATCACTGCTGTCACATCTGCTGGAGAGCGGCCAAATGAACAGCTGTCAACTGATCTGTGCCAATGAGCATTCGTTGGAGCGGGCCATTCTGCATGGTGAGTTTGCCGAGGGACTGCTGTATCAGCTCAACAGCATCACACTGAACCTTCCCGCGTTACGCGATCATGTCGAAGATATTCCCGAGCTGGTTCACTTCTTTGTTGATCTGCAAACCACACAAGCCGGATTGCCCTACCGTCGCTTCACGGTCGCGGCACAAAATCGTCTACGCAATTATCCCTGGCCGGGTAATGTACTGGAACTGAAAAACATTATTCAGCGATTGCTGTTACTCGAAGAAACCGATGATATAGACGTCGAGCAAATCGATGCGGCACTTCAGGAAAATTCCACTATCGCAGCGCAGGAGGACGGCAAGATCAATTTTGATCTGCCGCTCCGAGAAGCGCGTGAGCAATTCGAACGGCTCTATTTGCTGCACAAATTGCAGGAGACCGATGGCAATGTTGGCAAGGCTGCCAAACTTGCCGGTATGGAACGCACCCACCTGTATCGTAAAATGCGATCGCTGGGTATCGACATCAAGCAGTCATAGGATAGACCATGAAAATTCTGATTCTGGGTGCAGGTCAAGTGGGCTCATCCGTCGCCGCGACGCTGGCACGTGAGGATGACGATATCACGCTGGTCGACAGCGATCCCATCAATCTGATGAAGTTGCAGGATCACTACGATATTAGAACCATTCAAGGGCATGCCTCGCATCCCGATGTACTTGCTCGAGCCGGTGCAGAGGACGCCGATTTGATTCTGGCTGTCACCAATAGTGACGAAACCAACATGATTGCCTGTCAAATCTGCCATACCCTCTACAGCACTCCGACCAAGATCGCCCGAATCCGCACCACCGAATATCTGAGTAAGCCCGAACTGTTCAACAATGAAGCCATTGCTATCGATGTGCTGATAAGCCCCGAACAGATTGTTACTGACTACATAGAACGCCTGATCAGCCATCCCAATGCGCTGCAGGTTCTTGATTTTGCTGAAGGTAAAGTGCAACTGGTTGCAGTCCGCGCGTTTCATGGCGGCCCACTGGTGGGCAACCCACTACGGGAAATTCGCGAACACATCCCCAAAACCGACACCCGTGTTGCGGCGATCTTTCGCAACGGCAAGGCCATAAATCCGACCGCCGACACGGTAATCGAAACAGATGACGAAGTGTTCTTTATTGCCGCCAGCAATGACATCAGAAAAGTCATGGCCGAACTGCGAAAACTTGATAAGCCCTACAAACGAATCATGTTGGCAGGTGGCGGTAACATTGGCGTCAGGCTGGCCAAGGCCCTGGAACACGATTATCAGATAAAACTGATCGAGGCCAACCCTGAACGTGCCGAATTTCTCTCTGAGCAACTGACCAACAGTATTGTTCTGCTTGGGGATGTCGCTAACGAGGAATTACTGCTCGAGGAAGAAATCGAAAAAGTCGATTTGTTCTGCGCACTAACCAACGATGATGAAGCCAACATTCTCTCTGCCATGCTGGCCAAGCGACTTGGAGCTCGCAAGGTGTTGTCACTGATCAACCGGGCGGCCTATGTGGATCTGGTTGAAAGTGGCACCATCGACATCGCCCTGTCTCCACAGCAAGCCACCATTGGCAGTTTGCTGGCACATATTCGTCGAGGCGATATTGTCGCGGTTCACTCGCTGCGACGCGGCGCAGCAGAAGCACTGGAAGCCATCGCCCATGGCGACAAAAGCTCGTCCATGGTGGTTGGCAAACGCATTGACGAAATTGATTTGCCGCCTGGCACCACTATCGGCGCTATCGTCCGTGGCGATGATGTGTTGATTGCACATCGCGATACGGTTATTGAGGCCGAAGATCATGTCATCCTGTTTTTGATCAACAAACGGCATATTCGTGAGGTCGAACGACTATTCCAGGTGGGTTTCAATTTTTTCTGATGACTGACTCTCTCAAACATCATTTTCTGATAGCCATGCCGGCCCTGGCCGACTCGTTTTTTTATCGATCAGTGGTTTACCTCTGTGAACACGACGATGATGGGGCGATGGGCCTGATCATCAACCGTCCAACCAAAATCATGCTGACAGAACTGTTGCGACATCTTGAAATCGATAACGACTCTGAAGCGAAAATGAGCACCCCGGTGTTGTTCGGTGGGCCGGTACAAAAGGAACAAGGCATGGTGTTGCATGGCGGTCCAGCCGATTGGCGTAACACCATGGAGATAGATCAAGGCATTTATCTGACCACCTCCAGTGAAATTCTGCCCACGCTGGGTACAAAGTCAGGCCCTGAACGCTTTATGGTCACGCTGGGTTACGCGGGTTGGGGAGCGGGTCAATTAGAACAGGAACTGGCTGACAACAGTTGGCTGACCGTGCCTGCCACCACAGAGATACTTTTTGAAACACCGGCCGATCAGCGCTGGCACGCTGCCGCAAAACTACTGGGTATCAACATTGATCTGATTTCTGCCAGCAGTGGTCATGCTTGATGAGTCAGGCTCGCACGCTATTGGGGTTTGATTTCGGGATGAAAAATATCGGCGTCGCGGTTGGCCAGGAATTAACACGCACCGCCAGCCCACTGACGGCCCTGAAAGCCAGAGATGGCATTCCAGACTGGGCCATGCTGGAAAAACTGGTTCAGGAGTGGCAGCCACAGCTACTGGTCGTCGGCCTACCGTTGAACATGGATGGCAGCGAACAAGCGATGACAGCCGCCGCGCGCAAGTTTGGCCGCCGCATGCAAGAACGCTTCAAAATTGCCGTGGATTGGCAAGATGAGCGACTGACCACTTTCGAAGCACTGGAACATATGGGAATTCGCGATAAAATGGCGAGCAAACAACGCAGTGATGTTGACCGTTTATCAGCACAAATCATTCTTCAATCATGGCTGGATCGACAATGAACATTCCAAGCACCCACGCAGAAATTGACGCGCTTTTGGACCAGATGGCCGATAGCATTCGGTCACAACTGGCAGGACGACAGCCACTTTTAATCGGTATTCATACCGGCGGCGTATGGGTGGCAAAAGCCCTGGCGCAGAGGCTTGGCGAAGATTTTTTTGATGGCCCACTGGGCACGCTGAACATCGCTTACTATCGTGATGATTTCACCCGAATCGGCATGCACCCGCAGGTTACGCCCTCAGACTTGCCATTCTCGGTCGATGACCGACATCTGCTGCTGGTGGATGACGTGTTTTACAGCGGCCGCACCACCCGCGCCGCACTCAATGAGATTTTTGATTATGGCCGCCCCGCCAGTGTCACACTGGCAGTACTGGTTGAACGAGATGGCCGACAACTACCAATTCGACCTGACATTGCCGGCATTTCAATCGAGTTACCGGAAAAGCAGCAAATCAAACTGCACAATACCGGTGGATTACACCTGAAACTGAAATCCACCGAGGCAGAAAATGCAGAGTAACCAGCTGACAGAGCAAGGACAACTGCGCCACTTTCTGACCATTGAAGGCCTGAAAAAACCGATGCTGACCGAAATCATGGATCGGGCTGAACAATTTTCCGGCATTACCCAGCGTCAGGTGAAAAAAGTCCCGCTGCTGCGAGGCAAAACCATCATCAATCTGTTTTTTGAAAACAGTACCCGAACCCGGTCAACCTTCGAACTGGCTGCAAAGCGACTGTCAGCGGATGTGATGAACTTCAACATCAGCACCTCGGCCACCTCCAAAGGCGAAAGCCTGCTCGACACCCTGCACAATCTGGAAGCCATGCATACCGATATGTTTGTGGTGCGCCACGACCAAAGCGGAGCTGCCGAATTTATTGCCCAGCATGTCGCACCTCATGTCAGTGTTATCAATGCCGGCGATGGCTGTCATGCCCACCCGACACAAGCCATGCTGGATATGTTTACCATTCGTCGGCACAAACCCGAGTTTCATAATCTTCGTGTCGCCATCGTCGGTGACATTTTGCATTCACGTGTTGCCCGCTCACAAATTCAGGCCTTGTCGATTCTTGGCGTCGGTGAAATTCGAGTCATCGGCCCTCAGACGCTACTGCCACGTGACTGCCAGACGCTCGGCGTGCATGTCTATCACGACATGGATCAGGGACTGAAAGATGTCGATGTGGTGATCATGCTGCGTTTGCAATTAGAACGAATGAAAGGCGCACTGATCCCCAGCGCACGTGAATACTATCGCTGCTACGGCCTGAGCCCCGAAAAACTGCGATTGGCAAAACCCGACGCCATCGTGATGCATCCGGGCCCGATTAACCGGGGTGTCGAGATCGCCTCTGCGGTTGCCGATGGTCCGCAATCAGTCATTCTGGAACAGGTCACACATGGCATCGCTATTCGTATGGCGGTGATGTCGATGGCCCTGGGTGCACAACAACAAGAGACAGACACATGAAAATCCGCATCAGTAACGGACGCGTCATCGACCCGGCCAGTCAACTTGATAATGGTCTGGATGTGTTTATCGACGATAGCAAAATTGTCGCCATCGCCGAGCAGATGAGTGATTTTCATGCCGATATGACCATTGATGCCAGTGGCATGATTGTCTGCCCCGGCCTTGTGGATTTGAGCGCCAGACTCCGTGAACCCGGTCAGGAACACACCGCAACCATACATAGCGAAACGCTTGCTGCTGCTGCAGGCGGCATCACCACATTATGCGTACCGCCAGATACCGATCCAGTGATTGATACTGCCGCCGTTGTTGAGTTGATCGAAGATCGCGCCAAAAAAGCCGGTCGCACCATGGTGCTGACCATCGGCGCACTGACCCAAAAATTACAAGGAGAGCTGCTGGCTGAAATGGCGGCACTGAAAGCTGCCGGCTGTATCGGCGTCAGTAACGGACTGTCGGTCATCAAAAACAGTGTGGTACTCAAGCGTGCCATGGAATATGCGGCCTCACTGGATTTGACGGTATTCATCAACCCTGCCGATCCGTGGCTGCAATCCGGTGGCTGTGTCCACGAAGGCACCGTCAGTACTCGCCTGGGCCTTGCCGGCATTCCCGAAAGTGCTGAAACCATTGCAGTCAGTCGTGACTTGATTCTGATTGAGCAAACCGGAGTACGCGCTCACTTCCACAGTTTGTCCAGCGGGAAAGCGGTACGACTTATTCGAGAGGCACAGAGTCGCGGATTGCCTGTCACCGCGGATGTAAGTGCACATCACCTGCATTTGTGTGAGCACGACCTTGGCAACTACGACAGCCTCAGTCACGTACTGCCGCCACTGCGCAGCCTTAGAGATCGCGAGCAGTTACAACAAGGCCTCCGGGAAGGCGTAATTAACGCCATCTCATCGCATCATCAACCGCTTGATAATGATGCCAAGCTGGGACCGTTTGCCGAAACGCAACCCGGTATCTCTGGCTTGGAAACGCTGCTGCCACTGACCATGAAACTGGTCGAAGATGACGAACTGCCGCTGATCGATGCCTTGGCAGCCATCACCTGTCGGCCAGCAGAAATCCTCGGACTAGAGGCTGGCCAACTCAAAGTTGGCAGCCTGGCTGATATTTGCATCATCGATCCAGAGTCCCAGTTCGAATGTCAGCCGCGCCAGTTTCTCAGCGCCGGCAAAAACAGTCCGTTTTCAGGCTGGCTGTTCAGTCATCAGGTCTGTCACACCTTGTTTGAAGGCAAACTGGTCTATCAACGCAACTAAATCAACATTCCTCAGGGAGTATAAGCATGCAGGTATTCAAAAAAACGGGCTTGGCCCTCACCGCAGCCATCTTCTCTATTGGCCTGATGGCCTGCAGTCCTGAGGTAGGTAGTGAAAAGTGGTGTGAGCAATTGCAAGACAAAAGCAAGGCTGACTGGACAGCCAATGAAGCCAAGGATTTTGCCAAACACTGCCTGCTTTGATGTTGTGCGACCACTACTATGCGCTGGATTTTGATGGTGTTATTTGCGACAGCGCCATCGAAACCGGCATTAGTGGCTGGAAAGCGGCGGTCAGCCTGTGGCCTGATTTACCTGCTCAAATGCCTGAACATATCTTGTCCATGTTCAGGCAGGTCAGGCCGGCAATGGAAACCGGCTATGAAGCGATTTTAATCTGTCGGGCACTCTACAACGGCACCCCCGTTGAACAACTGCTGGAGTTCTTTGCGGACACCATGCAGCAGATGTTATCGGAGTCTGATTGTGATATTACGCAACTGAAAACGGTGTTTGCAGCCATCCGCGATCATTGGATCAGCGATGATTTCGACGGCTGGTTGGCCAACAACCCTCTCTATCCGGGTATCAAAGAGCTATTACTCAGCATCCCTCAGCAGCAACTGTTCATTGTCACCACCAAGCAGGAACGCTTTGTCAGCGCCATTTTGTCTGCAAATGGCATCACGCTTGATGACCGCCATATCTTTGGTCTGGAAAAACAGCTGAGAAAGCCGTTGATACTCCAACAGTTACAAGCGTTCTGCCAGCCCAAGCCCCTGATATTTGTCGAAGACAGGGTAAACACGCTGTATGAAGTTATTGAAGATGGCACGCTCAATACTGTGCAACTCGGTCTGGCTGTTTGGGGTTACAACACACCAAAAGATAGACAAATGGCACAACAACACTGCCGTGTAAGAATACTGGCCAAACCTGAAGACATCATTTTGTCATAAGACTCATGTATCAACAGACCGTCATCAGGAACTTTACCCGGGCAAATCCCTCTCAAGCAGTCGATGTCATTCACAATTCGTGGCCAGGCGGCGAAGCCAAATCTTAAGCGCATGAAATTTACTGTCAAAACACCCTTGTTGGTTTTGCTGTTAATCACACTTGCAGCATGCGAACGCGAGTCCAGTCCGACCACAACACAGCCCAGACCTCATCTGGTTGAAGTGGTCGAGGCTCAGCGCATTGATCTGTCAGTACGACGTGAACGAACCGGCACACTCAGAGCCATTCAGGAAATACAGATTTTCACCCAGGAAGAAGGTCAGATCACCGAACTGCCATTTTTTGAAGGTGACAGGGTCAAACGAGGCGAGGTCATAGCCAAACTTGATGATCGACTGCTGCGTGCTCAACTGAATCGAGCATTGGCTTTACAGAAAAAGTCCGAGACTGACCTTAATCGCATTCGTGATTTGGTTGAGCGCAGATTGACCACTGCCGCTGAACTTACGCAGATAGAGACCGACCTGGCGATTGCTCAGGCCGATGTCGCTGCACTGGAAACCCGTCTGGGATTTCTGACGCTGAGATCGCCCATTGATGGTGTCGTCACCGAACGGCGCAGCGAACCTGGCAATATTGCCGATCGATATGCCCACATAATGACGCTTGCTGATCAGCAAACTTTGATCACTGAAGTCCGACTATCAGAACTTTTACTGAATCACTTGTCCGTTGGCGATACCGTAGAGCTCTACATTGATGCCCTTCGCACGGGCTCTGCGGCTCAGACACCCTTGTATGGCGAGATTAGTCGCATCTATCCAGATATCGATCCAATGACCCGCACCGGCACCGTGGAGATTGCCCTGCATCCGGTACCGCTGGGTGCCAGAGCGGGTCAGTTTGTACGCGTTATTCTTCAAACCCAGCGCTCGGAAAGGTTATTAATTCCTTTCATCGCTTTGCGTCGTTCCACTGCCCATCCCTATGTTTTCATCATTGACGATGACAACCGAGCGCAAACACGCGCCGTGCAAACCGGTCTGGAAATCGGTGATCAAATTGAGATCCTTGAGGGCCTTGAACCGGGTGAGCGACTGGTCATACGTGGCTTCACCAACCTCAGAGACAATCAGCAGGTGACCATTGTCGGCAGCGCCAGCAATGGTTCGAACCGATGAACATAAAAGGGGGCGGCCTCGCCGCCTGGTCGATTAAGCACCCCATTGGCGTCAGCATGATTGCCGCCTCGGTGATTGTGCTCGGCCTGGCGGTACTGAGCCGACTGGCGATTGATTTATTGCCACAAATCATCTATCCGGATATTCGAATTCGTATTCTTGAGCCGGGCGTGCCCGCCACAGTGATGGAGGACCGCGTCACCAGACTCATTGAGGAGCAGCTGGCCATCACTGAAGGGGCCATCAATGTCAAATCGGCCACCGATTTGGGCCTGGTGGAAATTGATATCGACTTTGGCTATGACAAGGATATTGATATTGCCTTGCGCGATGCCAGCACCCGGTTGGATCGAGCCCGTTCACAGCTTCCCTCTTCCATTTCTCTGCTGGAAATCTTCAAACGCGACCCCTCACAAATTCCGGTCACCGAGTTTGTTGTCAGCTCAGATCTGATGAGCATTGTTGATCTGCGCACCTGGACCGATGATGTGCTCAGTAAATGGTTTATCAATCTACCCGGCGTAGCAGCAGCTGAAATTGGCGGTGGTGTCGAGCGTGAGATTCAGGTGATTCCTGATCAACAGCGACTGGCGGCACTGGGTCTGAGTTATCGAGATATTGTGCAGGCCATAGATGGTGCCAATGAGGATATTGCCATCGGACGACTTCAAATGCCTGGCAGTGAAATTACGGGCCGTATTGCCGGACGCCTTTCAACCGTCGAGGCCATTCGTCAGCTGCCGGTAAGCCGGACTGACAACAACATCATTTTGCTGCAGGAAGTGGCAAAAGTGGTTGACTCAAGCGAGGATGAGAGAGTCCTGATTCGGGCCGATGGTGTCAGCGGCATCAAAATGGCGATTCAGAAGCAGCCTGAAGCAAACACCACCGCGGTGGTTCAGTCTGTTATGCAACAACTGGACTGGCTCATCTCACAAAATGTCATTCCACAAGGCATCGAAGTCACCGCCGTGACTGACCAATCCATCTACATCAAACAATCCCTGCAAAATGCCGCCTCTGCTGCTCTGGGTGGGGCGGTGCTGGCGATGCTGGTGGTGTATCTGTTCCTCGGCAATCTCCGTCGTACCTTAATTATTGGCAGTGCGATTCCGATAGCGATGATGTTTACCTTTATCCTGCTCGGTGCCGGTGGCCTGACCCTCAATATCATGACCTTGGGAGGCTTGGCGCTGGGCGTCGGCTTATTGGTCGATAATACGATTGTCATGTTGGAAAATATCTACCGACATCAGTGCCAGCATGAAAAGCCGCTTGAGGCCGGCACCCATGCCGCTGCAGAGGTCAATGGCCCGATAGTCGCTTCGACCTCGACCAACCTTGCTGCTATTTTGCCGTTTCTGTTTATCGGTGGATTAACCGGCTTACTGTTCAGCGAGCTGATCTTCACCATCTCATCAGCCATCTTTGCCTCAATGGTGATCGCGCTGACATTGGTGCCTGCCTATGCGGCGAAAGTCACTGAAATAGGCAGCAACCCCATTCGACGTGGTGTTGATGCCGTTGTCGAACTTCTGCAACGCGGCTATGGCAAGCTGATTCGACTGTTATTGAAAATCAAACTACTGGTCATCGCCTTGTTTATTACCGGATTTGCCGTAATGTTGCCCGTTTTCACCAGCGGCAATCAGATTTTGCTACCCAACATTGATGATGGCCGGGTGGAAATGCGCATGACTTCGGATGCAGGTGTTTCTGTAGAAGAAATGGATGCCAATGTGCAGCGCATTGAACAAATCATTGCCGCCAAATCCGAAACAGACACCATTTTCACTTTGGTGGGCGGCACGGTTTTTGGCCGCTCTCAACGTGAAGAACCCAGCCGGGCACAAATGACCGTGCAATTAGTGCCCCTGTCACAACGTGATGTCAGAACGCCGGAATGGATTCGGGAATTACGCAAAGAAATTAATGATTTGCAGATACCCGGACTCAGGGTATTTGTGTTTCAACGCGGTATTCGCGGACTAAGAACTCACAGTGGCGATGAAGACATCAGCCTCAGACTGCAAGGTGAAGATTTGCTGGTGATGAAGCAGATAGCCGATGAAATTGCCGACAAGATGCGACAAATCCCCTTGCTGGAGAATGTTGAACACTCGGCTGAAGATGAACGCTTTGAACTATCCATCAATCTCAATCGAATCCGTGCCGAATCACTCGGCCTGTCGATGTCCGATCTGGCCGAAGCTGCTCAAATTGCGCTGCAAGGTCGCGTCATCAGTGACTTCCAGCAGGGTAACCGCACCTACAATATCAGGCTACGTTTGCCACAGGAGGAAATCAATTCACCACAGGCACTGCAATCGGTGATTCTGTTCCCGGCGGGCAATGATGGCATGCCCGTGTATCTTGGAGACGTTGCTGAAATTGAGTTACTGGCCACCCCATCCAGAATTCGCCGGGAAAACCAGATGCGTATTGTCGAACTTTCTGCAGCACTGGCGGCCGAGGCGACATTGGGAGAAGCATTGATTCAGCTTGATGAATGCGTCAGTCACTGGATCTGCCAGCAGGCTATACACTCTACGATGGCGGTCAGCGCGAGGCACTGGAACAACAACAAAGACAGAACATGCTGTTGCTCGGTCTGGCGTTATTTTTGGTGCTGGTGGTGATGGCCATTCAGTATGAATCACTGCTCAACCCGATCATTATTCTGCTCAGTGTGCCGTTTGCTGCAATCGGCGTGGCAATGGGGGTGTACTGGTTGAATTTGCCACTCTCCATGCCAATCTGGCTGGGCACAATCATGCTGGTCGGCATAGTGGTCAACAACGCCATTTTACTGGTCAACTACATAGAGCTTGAACGGTTAAAAACCGCCAATCTGACCGAAGCAATTATTGCTGCCGTTCGTTTAAGGCTGCGTCCCATCCTGATGACAACACTGAGTACCGTCATGGGAATGCTGCCGCTGGCGATTGGTTTTGGTGAAGGATCGGAGATGCTGCAACCACTGGCGATCGCCGTGGTATGGGGACTAAGCTTTTCGATGCTGGTGAGTTTGATGCTGGTACCGCTGGTCTATCATCTGTTTCATGCCATTAAAGACAGAAACAATCCAAAGGTCATCATCGGTTGAGTTGTGGAGAAAAATGGCGGAGCGGACGGGACTCGAACCCGCGACCTCCGGCGTGACAGGCCAGCATTCTAACCAACTGAACTACCGCTCCGCTGTATCTCCCTTTCGCCCGAATGGCGCGAAAGAAGCGTGCAATATACAGCAAAAAATTTAAAGGTGTTAGCGCTATTTAATAAAAAACCCGCCGAGCGCTTGGCCGGGCGGGTTTTTTGTCTGACAGGGCCGCTATTTACATGGCATCGGCAACTGCCAGCGCTTGCCTGACCAGTCGACCAGCCGCGCCGCGTGCACCAGCATTGCGAATCTCTTCGATGTTAACAGGGTTACCGACGATAATCGCACCGCCCATCGCTGAACCAAAATGAGGTGTGCACTTGTACACATAAATACCTTCCTGGGTAAAGGTACGGCTGTAATTCTGGCTCATTTCTGAATGCCAGTGTGCTGCACCTTCTGGGATCAACCCCTCCAGTGATTGAGTATCATGGGTCGGCATATTCACCCAGGAAACGGTATCGCCTGGCTGAATGGTAACGACTACTGGGTTGAATACCAGTGCTTCTGCCGTCACCACATGTGTTTGCGCTTGTGCAGTTGTCGCAGCAGGCGCGATTTGTTCTTCAGTGGTTGCCGCCAGCTCTTCGACCAGTTGATCTGCCTGCTCACGCCCTTCGGCAGCTTGTTGAGCTGCGGCATCAATAGCCGCCTGAGCAATATCAGTCACATCTTCTGTCGATTCCACAGCGGCTTCGGTGGCCTGTTCCACGACTTCTGTTGCCGAATCCACCACCTCTTCTTCAACAACGCTTTCCATAGCTTGTTGTTCTTCTGCAATCAGTTGCTCAAGCGCTTCATCGGTCAAGGCTTCAGTGTCTTCTGCCGGTGCTACTTGCTGTACCTGACGTGGCGCCACTTCCCGATAGGCATCATTGGTTCCGAAGAAAACGCTCGAAACAGCAACCAACACAAACAGGGCAACTGCAACCATGATTACAGCGGTAATCGTTGCTTTGGATTTAAACATAGGGTCTCCTTAAACACTTCTGAACTTCATCAGAAATAATAGCATCATTGGGTAAGATATCCTCGACTGAATAGGGAAAATCTATGCGATAATGATCTCTGTCAATAAACGCAGGGCGCAGGCCCGGCGTTCCTCTGTTGTTACAGCTTGCCGATCCTGCTTGTTAGCCGACACAGGCAACAATTCGGCTGACTTTCTGTTGGAATCTCTATGACATTCTCAAACCTGAGCCTTGCTGATCCGATTTTGCGTGCACTGGAAAAAGCAGGCTACACAACGCCATCACCCATTCAGCAAGCGGTGATTCCAGAGATACTCGCCGGCAAGGATGTGATGGCCGCCGCCCAAACGGGTACAGGCAAAACCGCCGGATTCACACTGCCTATTCTTCAACGGCTCAGCCTTGGACAAAAAGCCGGCCCCAACCAGGCACGCTGTCTGATTCTGACCCCAACACGTGAACTGGCGGCACAGGTCGGCGAGAGCGTTACCAACTATGGACAGTTTTTGCCTCTTCGCAGTGCTGTGGTGTTTGGTGGCGTAAGCATCAATCCACAAATGATGAAGCTGCGAAAAGGTATTGATGTGCTGGTGGCCACCCCGGGAAGGCTACTGGATTTATATCGCCAGAATGCTGTGCGCTTCAATCATCTGGAAGTGCTGGTATTAGACGAAGCGGATCGGATGCTCGATATGGGCTTTATTCACGATATCCGCAAGATCCAGGCCCTGTTGCCCGGCAAACGACAAAACCTGCTGTTTTCAGCCACTTTCTCAACTGAGATTCGCGAACTGGCCAGAAGATTCATGCATCAGCCAGTGGAAATTTCGGTCAGCCCGGCCAATACCACCGCAACCTCAGTGAAACAATGGATTTTCCCGGTTGATAAAAAGCAAAAGCCGGCACTGCTGACTCACCTGATTGCTGAAAATAACTGGCATCAGGTGCTGGTATTCAGCAGAACCAAACATGGCGCCAACAAACTGAGCCAGCACCTGGATCAGCAAGGTATCAACGCCGCAGCAATTCACGGCAACAAGAGCCAGAATGCCCGCACCAAAGCACTGGCAGATTTCAAAGCGGGCAAAATACAGGTTCTGGTTGCCACCGATATCGCGGCTCGCGGGCTGGATATCGATCAACTGCCACATGTGATTAATGTCGATCTGCCAAATGTGCCGGAAGACTATGTGCACCGCATCGGGCGCACCGGCCGTGCGGGTGCCAACGGTGAAGCCATCTCACTGGTCAGTGCTGATGAAATTGATCAACTCAATGCCATCGAGCGCTTAATTGGCAAACAGTTACCACGCGAGTATGAGCCGGGCTTTGAACCGGTGCATGAATTACCTGCATCCAAATCACCGACCCAAGCTGTCAAAAAGAAACGGCCTCGCACACAGCATCATGACGGTCAACGCTCCGAAACCGCACAAGGCAAAAAAAATCACCAACGCACACGACCACAAACACCTGCATCCGGCGACAAACCTTCCTCACTTGCCAGGAGGCGCCGTAGACCGCGCAACCGCAACTCAGCATGAGCCTGCCGGGTTTGATAACCCCCCCCCCTAAAACTGGCTGGCAGCATTTATTCCCGAAAAATCGGGAAAAATTCCCATAATAGGAATTTTTCCTATACGCTTTGGCGGCTAATTTCAGATAAGTTGTGTTCAATAATCTGACGATGGAGACACCATGAAACCGACGCCAAAGCTACTCAGTACAATTATCCTGACTTCACTGATGGGGAGCAGCGCTATCGGCCTGGCTGATGAAACCGTGAGTTCAGAGGACATTGCAGGCAGTCCGCTTGACGTAGGTGTTATGACCGTTGTTGGTGTGTTACCAGATAATCTGGAAAGTGTCTCCGGCTCCTACCAAATCATCGACTCAGAGTACCTCGAAGATCGGCGTCCACTTTCTATCAAGGAAACCCTGCATACCGTGCCCGGCTTGAACGTTGTACCTGACGGCAGCATGAGTTTCGATCTTAACCTCGGTATTCGTGGCCTCAACCCAAGACGCAGTTCCAAGGCCATGATCATGGAAGATGGCATGCCACTCCAACTGGCTCCGTATGTGGATCCCGTCAATCATTTCGCACCGCACCCTGCGATCATCGACCGGGTTGAAGTAATTAAAGGTGCCGGTCAAATTTTACATGGCCCACAAACGCTTGGCGGCGCAGTTAACTTCATCACCAGACCCGTTCCCAGAAACGGAGAAGTCGAAGGGTCTGTGACTTCCAGCTTTGGCAACCAGAGTTATCGCTTCCTGCATGGGAATGTCGGCTGGGGCAATGACATCGGCGGTATCATGCTTGATGCGACACAACGTAGAGGCGATGGTATTTTCCGAGGCGCCGAATACGACATCAAGGAATACCGGATTAAAGGTGAACTGGACATTACCGATCGGCAGACGGTGATGATGAAGTACACTTACACCGATGATGATCGCAATCAGACCGAGGACTATCTGACGCGTGATGAGTATGCACAGAATAAATTCAGACACCGGACAGCCAAGTTCGACAGGTTCGAGCAAGAACGCCACAGCGTCCAGCTAAAGCATCTGTTTGACGTCAATGATCAATTCCGACTGACATCTCAGGCGTATTACAACGATATTTTCAGACAAGGCACGCGCTATAGCCGCGCAGGAAACGTGGTCGATGATGGTAATGGCAATCTGGTTTCCACCTATCAAAGCTGTAATGGTCTGAGACGACAAGTTGCTCTGACTGATGAAGATCCGGCAAATTGCGGTGCCAGACTCGCACCTCGCCAATATTACACCTGGGGTGCGGAAACACGCGCCGACTTTGCACACAACCTGTTTGGTCTTGAAAATGAGACGATTGCCGGGCTTCGTTATCACGAAGACACCGCCGTCAGAAAAGAGAGCTGGGCCAGAACACGTGCTGAAGTGAGAGACTTTAACGCCGCCTACGAAGAAAATCTGTTCGGCAGGAATTCGCACTGGACCTTGCGCGCCAGAGCTATCTCCTACTATGCCCAAAACACGACCTTTGTCGGTGACTGGGCGATTACTCCGGGATTCAGGGTGGAAAGACTGCGTAGCAGCTTCGACGACAACCTCAACAACACTCGAACCAGCCGTAGTCAGACAGAATTTCTACCCAGCTTTGGCGTCGCCTGGTCAGGCATCGACAATACCACCGTATTTGCAGGTGTTCACAAAGGCTTGTCACCGGCTCGCGCCAACCGCGAATCCATCGGTGTTTCGGCCAAACCAGAAAAAAGCACCATGTACGAGTTGGGCCTGAGAAGCAATTATCTGACAGGTGTATATTTCGAAGCCACCCTGTTCCATGCTCGCAACAAAGATACCCTGGCTGATGATGATGGTGATTTCTTCAATATCGGCAAGAGCGAAAGAACAGGGATTGAAATCGCCAGCCGCATCAATTTCGGCGATATCATGGGGACGGCCAATAACTTCTATATCTCAGGTGCATGGACCCATGTTCCCTATGCCAAATACAAGGATGATGCTTTTGACATAGACGGTGATCCGATCACTAATCGTGGCAACCGTCTCGAATATGCGCCGCGTAACCTGGTCAATCTGGACTTTGGCTACGAACATATCAGTGGTGTGGACGCTCGTATCGGTTTACAACATGTCGGCAAACAAATGCCTGACTCGCTAAATCGTCGAGAGGAAGATGCGACAGGTCGTCGTGGCATTATTCCCAGCTACACGGTTTGGAATGCCACTGTTAACTATCGGGTACCAAATTCCGGTGTCACCTTGTTTGCCAGTGTAGAAAACCTGTTTGACAAGGAATATCTGGTCAGCCGTAACTCAGGAAAACTTCCTGGACGTGAGCGTTTATTCCTCGGTGGTATCACCTACGACTTTTAAAGGATTTTCAAGCAATTGCGAACGGAGTTTCCGTTCGCAATTGCTCCATCCTTCACCATTTCCCACAAATAAATTATTCCGCAAAGCTCGTAAAATTCACCAACAACTTGTTGTAAAACCACCACGACTGTTGCATTTCAGCAACGTTCTGAAAGTGTTCCCGGCCATAAAACAAGCCACATCAAAGGCTGACGATGAAGTTTCCCGTATTTTTAAGGATTTTTTCCTATTTTTACCGGGAAAAAGTTTCGTTACTCTGCTCCAGCTTTCTAAATTCAGGAGTAGAGAATGAAACTAAAACTAATCAGCACAGCCGTGGCATCCGCGCTGATGCTGTCGCCCACCTGGGTTCACGCAGAGGAAGATGTCATCGATACCGGCACCATGACCGTGACCGGCATTCTGCCGGACCGTCTTGAAGCCGTTCCCGGCTCATTCCAGATTATTGATTCGGAATATCTTGAAGACCGCCGTCCAATTTCCATTAACGAAGCATTGCGCACCGTTCCTGGTGTCAACGTAGTCTCTGATGGCAGCATGAGCCTGGACGTGAATATTGGTATCCGTGGTCAAAATCCACGCCGCAGTGCCAAAACCATGATTATGGAAGACGGTATGCCGTTGCAGTTGGCACCCTATGTCGATCCTGTTGTTCACTACTCAACACCCTTCTCGGCAATTGATCGTATTGAAGTCATCAAAGGCGCTGGTCAGATCCTGTATGGCCCACAAACCTTGGGCGGTGCAATCAACTACGTCACGCGGCCCGTGCCACGTAATGGCGAAGTTGAAGGTTCTGTCACGTCTGCTTTTGGTAATCAGGGCTATCGTGGCCTGAGCGGCCGTGTCGGCTGGGGTAACGAGATCGGTGGCATCATGATCGAAGCCTCACAATTCAAAGGCGATGAAATTTTCCGTGGCAGTGAGTTTGACGTTCGCGATTACCGTATTACCGGTGAACTGTCTATTACCGACCGTCAAACAGTTCGTTTGAAATATAACTACACCGATGATGAGCGAAACCAGACTGAAAACTACCTGACTATTGACGAATACAATCGTAGCCGTTTCCGCCATCCGACTATCGAAAACGACAAGTGGGAACAAGAACGCCATGCCGTTCAGTTACAGCATATTTTTGAAGTCAATGACAGCTTCAAGTTAAGCTCACAAGCCTACTACACCGATACTTTCCGTAATGGTTTGCGTTCGAGCAACACCGGTCGGATTAATGCCGATGGGTTCAGTTCGTCTCGCCTTCGTTCATGCCCCGAAGCTGGTCCCGGCACAATCCTGGCCAGTGACGTTGACGATATCAGTATCTGTGGTGGACGTCATGCGCCTCGTCAGTACTACACCTGGGGTGTTGAAACCCGGGCTGACTTTGCCCATAACCTGTTCGGCCTAGATAACGATGCCATCATGGGTCTGCGTTATCACGAAGATACTGCGATTCGTAAACAAGTCTTTGCTGTAAACGCGGCAGAGCGTGAAAGCTACAGGCTTGCTTTGGCAAATCAGCCATACTCACATGAAACCCTCAAAGCAAGAGCACTCTCCTACTATGCACAAAACACCACGCATATTGGCGACTGGTCTCTGACACCTGGGTTCAGGGTTGAACGCATCAGCAGTAGTGACACTCAAAACCGCAACTCCGGCACCGGACTACCCGGCGAGCGTGGCACAGATAACGATACCGAGTTTCTGCCAAGCTTTGGTGTCGCCTGGAACGGTATTGCCAATACCACACTGTTTGCTGGTGTTCATAAAGGCATTTCGCCGGCTCGTGCCAACCGTGATTCAGATGTACAGTCTGATACCAGCCCAGAGAAGAGCACGCTGTTCGAAGTAGGGGTTCGCTCGAACTACTACACTGGCATCACAATGGAAGCGACGCTGTTCCATAACCGCATTAAAGACACCATAGTCGATTACGGTGACTTTTTTGCAAACGCTGGCAAAAGCCAACAAACCGGTCTTGAGCTGGCAGGTCGTGTGAATTTTGGCGAAATTTTCAATGCTGCAATAACTTCTATATTTCTGGTGCTTACACCTATATTCCTCAGGCCAAGTACAAGAGCACAGTACTGAGAGATGGTGGCGATGAAATCAATATCAGTGGCAACCGTATGCAGTACTCACCACGTAACCTGCTAAATATTGATTTTGGATATGAGCATATCAGCGGTGTTGATGCTCGTATCGGTGTTCAACATGTTGGTAAACAGTTTGTCGATGACATCAACACTCGTAATGAGTTGACTGATGGAGACAACCCAGATCGTCGTACCGGTGTTGCAGGCATCATTCCTAGCTACACCATCTGGAATGCCACTGTGAATTACCGTGTGCCTGACTCAGGTGTCACATTGTTCGCCAGCGTTGAGAACCTGTTTGACAAACGTTATCTGGCCAGCCGTAACGAAGGCAAACTGCCAGGTCGTGAGCGTCTGTTCTTTGGCGGCATTACCTACGACTTTTAATCACAGGATGTGAATCCGGAACTGGCCTTCGGGCCAGTGCCAATACTCTCAAAGCCCGCCAATGATTGGCGGGCATTTTTTTAACTGACATTTGTGCCACAACGTCATGTAAATCCGATGAGATTTTGGTTTTCCTGTAGGAGGCCTTGAGGGCCGAATATTCTCATTCGCGCCTGAAGGCGCTCCCACAATCATCTTATCTGCGTGAATCTGTGTAACCTGCGGATTGTTGTTCACAACTGAATAGACGGGCGGCGGCATCGATGTGAGGATATGGCTGTCTGGGGATAATCCTCTGTGCGTCTGTGCCTTTGTGGTTGGTTTTTTATTTCGCGCCTGAAGGCGCTCCACAATCATCTTATCTGCCTGAATCTGCGAAATCTGGGGATGAAGTGAATGTCATCAGTCTTTAATAACTTCTCGCTTGTCGAGATACAACTCAATCACCTGGGCATCGGTATAAATATCCAGTGTTGAGTTACGACGCACGGTTTCATAGTAGGCACGAAATGCAGGGTCGTTTTGTTTCATATCCTCAATGTTCAGCTCCATGGCTCTGGCCTGAAAAGCGATGGGTGCGGTATCAAAATGCTGGGTGGTGCAGTAAATCGCCAGAGGGAGTTCCGTGTCATAGACCACCCCGTCCTGAGTCGCAGCTTGCATACATTCAAAATAATTTTCTGAAGCAAGTGCCGTTGTAGCTGAAAGGCTCAAGGCAAATATCAGCGCTGGTTTCATGTTGAGTTAACCCTAAAGTGAATAAAATCAGGAATCAGGGCTGAGACCGGATCAGCTAAAACATGGTTCGCACAAAACGATCATTAACAACTTTTAGTCTGCGTTTATCGGCACTTATTCGGAATTAAGTGACGATCATGCGAGACTAAGACCCATAATCTTGTTTTTAACTAGAAGAAGGAGAGCAATTATATGTCTGGAAGCCTGTCAAACACACGCGAGGAATATGGCAAGATTGCCCGCTGGCTACACTGGACCATGGCCACCCTGCTCATCATTGGCCTGCTTGCGATTTACTATCGGATGTGGTTTACCGAGCCTCGCACGCCACCAAGTACCTTTGTATTACAACTGCATATGTCGATGGGCATGAGCCTGTTTGTTTTTGCGATTTTGCGTTTGATCTGGCGATTGAAAAACGTTCAGCCTGATCCCGTACCCGGGCCGGTCTGGCAGCAAAATGCCGCGCGCTGGACCCACCGACTGTTTTATCTGTTTCTATTCATGATGCCCATCACCGGCTATATCTTTGCCGGACTGACCAATCAGTTTTTCTATGGCACGCCATTCGCTTTTGAGTTGTTACCGAAATTCTCCGATACCTCGGCGTTTCAGGCTATTGTCGTCAACGGTTTAGGAATTAGTGAAGAAGCTTGGCGTGATGCCAGAACCCCAATAAAGAACCTGCACGTTTATGGTGGACGATTTGTGTTGCTGGCGTTGATTGCGCTGCATATTGGCGCTGCGCTTTACCATCACTTCAAACTGCGTGATAACACCTTAAAGCGCATGCTGGGATAAGCGAGGTTTCGGCAGCCTGTTTCAGGCTGCCATACCACCCAAATTAAAGACTGACCCGAACTATCATCACCGGGGTTTCCGCCAGCGCATGTTGTTGGTCAAACAGCGAGCTGATTTGCAAATCAGACGTTTGCTGCAATAGCTCCAGCGCCCACGGTTCTACCGCCAGCAAAACCTCGCCCTGAGCTTCGAGCATCTGATATAGCTGTGGCAGATCCAGCCATTGGTGGAAAGTCCCCAGATACATTTGCAATAAAGTTGCCGTCCCCATGTGCTGTAACTGACTGACATCAATGGCTTCTGCCTGAATGATCGCCGCAGCCTGCTGCATTTGCGCAGCATATTCAACGTTTTCCGCACGCTTGCCGGTTGGATGGTGGTAGTGGTTATAACTGCCGCCAATGACCAGCAGCGCCACTACAACCAGACCGGAAACAAATTTGGTTTGACCGATATGGTTCATGAATCTGACCATTTCCCGTCCGGCAATCAGTGCACAGGCTGGCCACAGCGGCAGTAACAAATCCGCACGATGATGCGCCGCCAGCGAGAAAATCAGCAAGCCTGTCAGCACCCATACGGTCAGAAAACGTTCAAAGCGACGCTCGGCGGCATTGTCTGCCGGTCTGCGGAACACGCACCACAAGCCGTAAAAGAAAAACAAGCTGAACGGCAAAAAGCGCAGCAGCAAAAACAAGGTCGGCTTGGGCAGGTTTTCTCCCGGAATACTGTCTTTTCTAGTCCCCGCGGCCTGACCAATCAGCTCATCAAAGAACATTTTATCGATCAGCTCATAGCCCTGCTGCCAGAGAGCCAGCAAAAACCACGACAAGCTGATGGCAAAAAAGGCTATTACGCCCGGCCACTGTCGGCCTCGAAGTGCAGGCGTGGTTGAATCCGTGCGTTTTTCCCAGAAATAGGCCAGTAAACCCGCGCCAGCCAGAATTAATCCGAGCGGTCCTTTTATCAGCGTGGCCAGGCCGGCAATCACCCAAAACCAAATCCAGCCACGCCCGGTTTCCCAGGCACGAAATGCGATAAACGCTGCGGCCGCGATGCCTAAAGCGAACATCGGATCGGATCGGACCAGCGCGATATGTTTGAGCATCATTGGTGACAAGATAACGGCCAGTGCGGCAAAGGCGCCAGCCAACAGGCCAAACCGACGACGTCCCTCGAAAAACACCAGCCAGCTCAGTACCAGCACCGATAAAAACGCCGGCAGGATCATCGCCAGCCGATCCACACCCAACACAGCAGCAAACGGCGCAATGGTCCAGGTATGCAACGGTGGCTTGGAAAGAATTCGGCCCTGAATATCGTACTGAGCCAGCCAACTGCCCTGCCACATCATGTCCATCACATAGCCGACATTACGGTGCTGCGCCCAGCCTTCCAGATCAACCGGTCCAAGAGCTCGCACAGTGAAGATTAATGTTGCCAGCAAGGTGATCAACAACCACCAATGCCAGGTTTTCATCTGCTCAAGTTGCATCAAGTCATTCTCCTGTTTGTTTTTGGCGATATAACCAGCGGCTGAACAGCCACAGCATCACCATCAATCCAGCGGCAGCAATTGCCAACTGCGCGGCACCTTCCCATGCCACGTCATCTGCCGCACCGGAACCAATCAAAGTGGCGATAATGCCTTGTGGCAAAAAGCCAATAAGACTGCCCAGCAAAAAGGCCCGGCTGCGCACCTTGCTCATCGCCAGACCAATATTGATGAACACATTGCTGATCGGCAAAATCCGGGTCATTGCCACTGCGGTAATCGTTGGTTGCGTTTGCAAAATGCGCTGCAGGACAGGTTTATGGCCAAAGCGACGTAACAACCATGACCGGCCGCCCCAGCGTGCTGCACGAAACATCACAAAAGAGCCTATCAGACTGCCAATCAATGCCAGACCCAAGCCCTCAAAAAAGCCAAAGACAAAACCACCCAACACGTAAAACGGTAAACGTGGCGTACCGATGGACATCAGCAACACAGTCATCAGAACAAACACACCGGCAAGCTTTAAGGTGCGCTCACCATCAAGAATGGAGACTTCTTTTAGATCGAGAAAGTCGGCAAAAGGCGTGAAATTGACCAACAGATAAATGCTCAGGCCAATCAAAAACAAAATCAGAAATTTGCGCAGATCCTTGCGCGCGGAGCGTTTCAGTTCCTGCTGAACTTCCGGGCTTTCCAGTAACGGATCAATCGGCGACTGCATCAATCCGATGACCCAAGCCTGTCAGAACGAACAGCTCTTTTCAGGTACCAACGTACGCCGAAACAGTCATAAATGCCGCGCCAAAGACGATTGTTAACGCCATATTTGGATTCACCGTGCAAGCGTGGACGATGATTGACCGGATGCTCAATCACCTTGAAACCCTGCCCTCGCAGCAAGGTCGGCATGAATCGATGCAAGCCATTGAATACCGGCAGCTCACGAACGGCTTCGCGCCGCACCACTCTGACACCACAGCCACTATCACTGACCTTGTCACCGGTGATCCAATCACGAAAACCATTGGCAACACGGGATGAAAATTTACGCAACCAAGTATCCTGACGCTTGGCTCGGACTCCCGTCACACAATCTACTTGCTCGGCCAGCGCCTTTTGCAACATGACCGGTAAATCCGCGGGATCATTTTGAATATCACCATCAAGGGTGCCTATCCACTGGCCATGTGCCGCCGCAAAGCCCGAGGCAACCGCGGCACTTTGACCGGCATTAATGCGGTGAAAAACCCCTCGGATGTCAGGGCTAGACATGGCCTGAATTTTTGTCGCGCTGTTGTCGGTGCTGGCGTCATCGACGAGAATGATTTCGAAGCTTAAACCCGCGGCATGCAAGGCTGTGCGAATTTCAGTGCACAAGGGTTCAATGTTGTCCTGCTCATTGAAAATCGGGATGACGATGGAAAGTTGAAGCTCGGGGGATGGCGTTTGAATGGCCATAAAGAAGAAGGTCCGTATCTGCTTATTGACCTCGCATTATACGAACCGATGCTGGCTGGCTCAAACCCTTATCAATTATCAGGATTTAATGGCCCGGCCAGCCAGCATTTCAGGAGATTTTTCAGGGCTTATTCAGTGTTGCCCCAGCGTTGCCATTGTTCACTCAATGAGAGATAGGCGTCGCCTTCAGTCTTGACCGCTTCGGCATCAAACTTTTCTGACGCCAGGTGCAGCTCTTCCAGCTGTTCAGCCCAGGCCTCCAGCTCGGTTTCCAGTCGCTCAAGTGCATTTTCCAGTGTGTAGGTCAGCTCATGCACTTGCAGAATGGCTTCCGGCGTCAAATCAGTATTCAGCAATTCTTGTAACTGCTGGTTGTAGTCGGTGATATGCGCAAAGGCTTCGCTCAGGTTTTGTGCCTGAAGCCCTTTGAAATGATCAACGCGATCATCTGCGATGACCGGATTAAAGGTAAAACTCAATGCGGTCACCAGACCTGCAATTACGCCCCACTTTTTCATCAAGACTCCTTAAATTTTAACCAGTGACTATTGTAAGTCGAATTGCAGGCCATAAAAGTGACATGGCTGAGCAATTACATTTCCTCTGCTGCGGCAATCGCCTGTCGAACCACGCGCCCCAGACCGCCTCGGACACCCGCGTCTTTAATCACTTGCAGGTTAGTGGGTTCGCCAACAATCACCGCACCCCCCATACCAGCACCGATATGCGGTGTGCATTGGTAAATATAGATGCCTTCCTGTTCAAAGGTATGGCTGAAATTCTGGCTCATCGGCGAAGTAAACGCTTCCTGACCTTCTGGAATCAGGCCTTCCATCATTTCGACATTGTGCGTGCTCATATTGGTCCATTGCACCGAATCGCCGGGATTGATTTTCACGACCACCGGATCAAAGTCCATCATGTTGGCATGCACCACATGGGTTTCAGAAGCCATGATCGACAAGGAGCCCATCATTGCAAAAGCCGATGCCAGCAAGGTTTGTTTCCAGATTTTCATATTTCCTCCATTTCTACTGACGCAAGTCAGCGCTGTTGGAACCACACACTGCTGACATCAATGCCAGCAGCGCCTCACAGTTTGCGACTACAGCTTGAAGGATAAGTTTCAGATTTTATTAATGTTTAGGCCGTCATCATAGCCAGACATTGTTGGCCTTGCCTGCCCTAATCGGCTTGCTTTTCTGTACTGGCCTCAAGCATTTGCGCCTGCTGCTCCAGCTCCACGCCTCGAGGCCAGGCATAGACCAGCGCCTTGAGGAGTGTTGCCAGCGGGATGGCAAAGAAAATGCCCCAGAAGCCCCAGATGCCTCCAAAAAACAGCACCGCCAGAATGATCGACACCGGATGCAGATTGACCGCCTCTGAAAACAAAACAGGCACCAGCACATTGCCGTCCAGCGCCTGGATGATGCCATAGGCAATCATCACGTACATAAACTGGTCACTCAGACCAAAATTAAACCCTGCCACCGCGGCAACGGGCAAAGTCGCGACAGCAGCACCGATGTATGGCACCAACACTGAGAAACCGACAATCACTGCCAACAAAGCCGCATAGGGAACGCTCAGAAGGGTGAATGTCACATAAGTCACCGCGCCAACGATGATGATTTCCACAAACTTGCCACGAATATAGTTGGCGATTTGATCGTCCATTTCATGCCATACCCGACTCATCAATGAGCGCTTTTTGGGCAGCATGGACAAAATAAAATCAACCAGTGCCTGCCGATCCTTAAGCATGAAAAACACCAGAATCGGTACTAAAACCAGATAAATAATCAAGGCCACCACACTGCCCAATGATGACAGTGATGCAGTGATGAGGCGTTGACCAAACTGCGTCATTTCCCTGCCAGCCATGCCGATCCAGGCTTGTATCTGATCCGGTGTCACCAATTGTGGGTAACGCTCCTGTATTTCATCCAGCCAGCGCTGACCACTGGCAAACATTCGCGGCGTTTCCTGTAAAAACAGCACCATCTGATTCCAGACCAAGGGCAACAGAATAAAGGCCAAGGCCAGCATGACGCCCAGAAAAGCCAGAAACACGATAGTCACTGCCAGCAGATGTGGAACGCCTCTGCGCTCCAGGATATTGACGGGGCCCTGCAACAGAAAAGCAAACACCAATGCGGTCAGAAACGGAGCCAGCATTCTGCCAAACAGAATCACTGCGGCAAACCCAAGCGCCAGCACTATCAGTAGAATGACGGCTTCTTCATCAGAAAAATATCGTTCGGTCCATCGCCTGAAAAGTGCCCGCATTGTCATCTGGATCGCACCTGTGCTTAATATGGTTTTAGAGAATGAATATCATTCTGACACAAAACCTCGCTATGGGCAGAGTGACTTGCTTGAGATTTAAAGCATCAGGCTTGACCTGCTTCGGGCTTTGGTTCGGCTTTAATGAGGTATGATGAATTTTCACATTGTTTCTGGATCGCCATGCTTGCCGTACTTTTAACTTGCTTGATGATGTGCTTACCCACAGCCGCCAGCGCTGACCCAGCCATCGTAATGACCACCACGCCAAAAAGTGCTCTCAGCGGCCAGGCTTTTCGTCTATCGGGGTCACTGACTGCCGAGCGGGAGAGCCGCCTGTCACCTCAAGTTGAAGGCTTGGTTTCAAGGGTATTTGTGGATGCCGGTGATCGGGTCAAGCAAGGTGATGTATTGTTGCAACTGGACACAGCGGTTGCACGGGATCAACTGGCACAAGCCGAAGCCCGCCTGCTAGAAGCCCAAACCCTGTTGACTGAGCGGGAGCGCCTGGTCAATGAAGCGCAGCGCCTGCGTCAGCAAAATCATATTTCGGAAACAGAATCCGCACGACGGCTTTCTGAACAACAAATGGCACGTGCTGCACTCGATGCAGCAGAGGCAGCGAAGCGACTGGCCCAGACATTTTTGCAACAACACAGCCTGAGAGCCCCCTTCGATGGCGTCATTAAAAACAAATGGACAGAAGCTGGCGAATGGATTCAACGAGGCACAGCGGTGCTTGAGCTGGTTGCGACGCAACCCATAAGACTGGATGTTCAGGTGCCACAGGAACGTTTTAGTGCCTTGAACACCAACACACCAGTCAGCATTTTCCCCGATGCCCTGCCAGGTGTTGAAATTCCAGCACAAATTACCGCTATCGTGCCTGTTGGCGACCAAAATGCCCGTGCATTTCTAGTGCGTATTGTGGTCGAACCGGACCAACATCTGTTGCTTCCCGGCACTTCTGCCGTGGCCGAGTTCCGGCTGCAATATGAAAATGATCCACTGATCGTGCCGCGTGATGCTTTATTACGCCATCCTGACGGTAATCAGAGTGTTTTTGTAATCAAGGATGGCATTGCCTATCGTCAGCCGGTAAAAACAGGTGCCAGATTGAGTGAGGGCGTTGTCATCACCGATGGGCTCACGGCAGATGCCGAGGTAGTCATTCGTGGCAATGAAGGCCTGCGTGATGGCCAGTCTGTCCATGTAGAAGAGTTTTAGATCGAGATGCTTGAAGCACCGATACGTCACGCCAAGCTGTTAACCGTTGCTATTTTGATCATCTGTGTGCTGGGCGTCACCGCCGCCTTGCGCATTCCGGTTCAAATGATTCCGGATCTGGATGTTCGCACGATTAGCGTCATCACTGGCTGGCCGGGAGCCACACCCCAAGATATCGAGAAGGAAATCCTGATCGAGCAGGAACGTTATCTGCGCAACCTGCCCAACCTGAAACGAATGGAATCTCTGGCTGAAACTGGCTGGGCTGGAATCGATCTGGACTTTCCAGCAGGCGTCGATATTAACGAAATGTTGATTCGGGTCTCCAATGCATTGAGCCAGGTGAGCGGCTATCCGGAAAACGTTGATCAGCCGCGTTTGTTCAGTAGCTCGTTTTCTGAAAACGCCTTTATGTTTTTTGCCATCACACCACTGCCCGGCAATCCGCTCAATCTCAACATGGACATGATCAACGATTTTGTTGATGACCAGGTGCGCACCCGAATGGAACGGGTGACTGGCGTTTCACAGGTTCACGTGCGGGGCGGTGCCAGACGCCAGATTCAAATCTATATTGATCCCGCCAAACTGTCGCAACGGGGCCTCAGCCTGACCGAAGTTCGAGATCAGATTCGGCTGCGAAACCGCGATGTTTCGGCAGGTGATCTGGATGATGGCAAACGAAGATATCTGGTTCGCACCGTCGGCCGTTTTCAGGATCTGGAAGATTTGCAACAAATGATCCTCGCACACCGTAATGGCAGCGATATTCGACTCGGTGATATTGCAGATATCAGCCTGTCCCATTATGAAGTCCGAAACGTATCGATTGTTAACGATGAGCTGGCGCTATCACTGGCGGTGACACGGGAACCCGGTTCCAATGTCATACAAATCAAAGACGATCTACTTGAGGTTGTTGAGCAAATTCAACAAGAGCTGCTCGAACCCAATGGCTTGCAAATATTTTTGAACAGTGATGATGTGCGCTACGTCCAGGCCTCCATCCACAACGTCATCACCAACTTGTTGCTGGGTGCTGTGCTGGCAACATTCATCATGTTTTTATTTCTTCGTTCGGGCAAGGCAACCCTGATCGGCCTGATGGGCATCCCGGTCTGCATCCTTGCAGCATTTTTGGGCCTGCTGTTTTTTAACCGCACCATCAATGTCATCTCACTGGCGGGAATCGCCTTTGCCATTGGCATGACGCTGGATAACAGCATCGTGGTGCTGGAAAACATTGAACAGGCGCGCCGCAAAGGGTTGGATAAACTCAATGCCGCCATCAATGGCGTTCGTGAGGTCTGGCCTGCGGTGCTCGCCTCCAGCCTGACCACGATTCTGGTGTTTGCTCCCGTGCTGTTTGTTCAGGAAGAAGCCGGACAACTGTATTCGGACATCGCCATTGCCATATCCACAGCAATATTGGCATCTATGCTATTTGCCATTACCGCCGTGCCAGCCGCTGCCAATCAATATGGTCTGGGACGAGCCGCCGAGCCACGGTCACGACGAAGCTGGATTCTCGGCATCGTCAACTGGTTAACAGCAGGGGTTATTCGACGCACGCTGACCATCATCTTTGCGCTGATGATGACGATAGGTGCTGCCTGGTGGCTGATGCCACCGGCGGAATATCTGCCTGAAGGAGAAGAAGCCAAAGCGTTTAGCCAAATGGTGGCACCGCCGGGCTATAACCTGTCAGAAATGCTCAGCATTGCCGAACAGCTGCAACAAGAACTGTCTGCGGCAAGACATGCTGATCCTCAACTGTTTCTGGACGGTCAGGCTCGCCTGCCGGCTTTGAACTATTACTTCCTGCGCATCAGCGCTGGGCGTATTTGGCTGTTGAGCGAACCAACACGTCCGCAAGATATCGAGCCGATGATGAATGCCATCACCGAATGGTTTTCCAGTTATCCGGGTATGCGAGCGTTTTCGCATCGCGGTTCGATTATTTCCAGTAATCAGGGCGGCACCCGTGCTGTCAATCTGGATATAGCCGGCCCGGAACTGGCCGAGCTATACACGACGGCCGATGCGGCACTTCGCCGGGCCAGAAGTTTATTTGATAATCCACAAATCAGCTCCCAGCCTTCTTCGCTGTCGCTGGATCAACCACTGGTCGAGATCCGGCCTCGCTGGGAACGTCTGGCCGAAACTGGTTTTACAGCCGCTGATTTTGGTTTCAGCGTCGCGGCATTAAGTGATGGAGCCTACATCGATGAATTCTTTATTGATGACGACAAGATCGATATGTTCTTGTTCAGCACTGCCGGTCAGCAGCAAACGCTGGGCGGGCTTGCTGAACTGCCGGTATTAACTCCCAACGGCTCCATCTTGCCGTTAAACGCACTGGCCGAGCTTCATGAAACCGTGGATAGCGATATTTTACGCCGGGTGGATGGTCGAAGAACGGTCACGCTGTGGATTATTCCGCCCAGAGATGTTGCGTTGGAAACCGCGGTGAATACCGTCCGTAATGAGTTGATTCCGGCGATGCAAGCCGAGGGCGAAATCAAAAGTGGTGTTGATGTCTCCATCTCAGGAGCCGCCGATCAACTTGATGCCACACGCGACAGTCTGACCAGTAACTTTGTCATCGCATTGCTGCTGATTTATCTGTTGCTGGTGGCCATATTCTCCCACTGGGGTTATCCATTGATCATCATGGCAACCGTCCCCTTAGGCATTGCCGGAGGCATCGTCGGCCTGGTGCTGGTCAACGGCTCTGGTCAGTGGCTGGCTCAGTTTGGCTTGCCCAGCATCTATCAACCCTTCGATATGATTACCATGCTGGGCTTTGTCATTTTGCTTGGCACTGTGGTCAATAACCCGATTCTCATTGTCGAACAAGCCAGGCGTAACTTGCTCAACAAGGCGCTTTCGGCGAGAGAGGCCGTTCATCAGGCCGTTGCGACCCGTCTGCGGCCGATTTTGATGTCAACCGGCACCACCGTGTTTGGTCTGGCACCACTGGTATTCATCCCCGGTGAGGGCACAGAGTTGTATCGAGGTGTTGGCATTGTGGTGCTGGCAGGCATTTTATGTTCGATGCTGGTCACGCTGACTTTCCTGCCAGCATTGCTGGTGAGCTTGCTCAACTGGCAGCAAGGTCGAAAATCATAAGAGCTGACAACAACCGGAAACAATCCCAGGGGCTTAATCGTGCTCCACGACAATCAGCTCATCGACCGCAAAGCCTGCCTGCGCTGCCTGCTCAATAAAGCGTGACATCACCTCATCATCAACTTGCGGAGTTCTTGCCAACAACCACAAGTATTTATGGCTGGGCCCTGCGACAAAAGCATATTGATAGTCAGAGTCCAGCTCAAAAATCACATAGCTGCCGTAAAATGGCCCGAAGAACGAAACCTTCAGATGGCCGGTATTGCTGTCTTTGACAAAATAAGCCCGGCCCTCAGCTTCTTTCCATTGCTGTCTGGCTGCATCAAAACCACGATTGATGACGCGCACCCCACCATCCTCTCGCAAACTGTACTCGGCATATACCTGACTTAAGCCGCGCTCGAAAGAATGATCCAAACGAGCGATTTCATACCATTTGCCCAAATAGCTTTGCAGCTCAAAATCTGTGATCGGGCTGACGCCAGATGGCACGCGTGTGCAAGCACTTACTATTAACAAAAAACCATAAATCGCTATTAGTTTTAATTTCATCTAGCCAACCATGAGTGAAGACAGGAACAGTGTTGCCAGGCCCAGATAAATCGTGACGCCGGTAATATCAGTGATGGTTGTCAAAATCGGTCCAGTCATCAGAGCTGGATCCTTACCCATGCGTTTGATCAAAAATGGCATCGTGCCGCCCACCACACCAGCGACCAGCACATTGATACCCAGCGCAATGCCGGCAACAACGCCAAGAATGACATTGCCCTGCAATACATAGGCAACCACACAAAACAGTGCGCCAAGGGCCACACCATTAAACAGGCCTATCACCAGTTCCTTACGAACGGCTTTCCAAAAATCTATCAGCCGGGCTTCACCCAGCGCGATACTGCGGATCGACACAGATAGCGCTTGTATGCCGACATTGCCACCCATATCGGTGATCATCGGTAAAAATGCCGCCAGAATAGCCACCTGCACAATGGTATTTTCAAAACTGCTAATGACTGCGACCGCGCCAAGATTCAGAAAAATATTGGCGGCCATCCACGGCAGACGTTTTTTCACTGCCTGTCTGGGCGGTGTATAAAAACTTTCATCCGGTGAGGCGGCATTCATTGCTACAAATTCATCGGCCAGCTCATGTGCCAGCAGATCCATCGACTGACCAATACTGATAATGCCGACCATTGCTTGTTGTTCATCAACCACCGGCATCATTTTCAGCCGCCGACTGCGAATTCGTCTGGCAGCCTCAAGCGCTGGCTCATCAACAGCAATCGCAAACACATCCGAGGTCATGACATTCCTGACTTTAGCTTTGGGATCACCGAGCATCAACTCACGCAATGACACCACCCCCTCAAGACGCTGCGTCTCAGGGTGCAAGACAAATACATAAGCGGTGCGCTCTACCTCTGCCGGAGCCAGTCGCACCGCCTCAATCACCTCGCTGATATGACTGTCTGCATCAACGGTCAGGAAATTCGGGCTCATTACTGAACCAGCGGTTCCTTCCGGATATTCTGCCAATTGCATGACCCGTTGCCGATAGACCGGATCCATTTGATCCAGCAAACGGCTGGCATATGCTTCAGGCAACAGTTTGAGGACATCGGCAAACTTTTCTGGTGCCATTTCCGCCAGCAGTGATCCGGCATCATCCTCGCTCATTTGCCCCAATAGCGTTACCGTAAATGCGGGTGGTAGATATCCGGCTACATAGGCGGCTTTTTCCCAGCCGGATTGCAACAGGAAGGCGATAACGTTTTCCAGTGGCACTCGGGTTAATACTTGTGAAGTTCGAAGTGCTGAGACGTTTCTAGCGGCTTTTAAGGCAGCCTTGATATCACCTTCGATCAAAAACTGTTGGGTTTGCTCGGCATAGTCATGCATCGAGCTGGCAACAAGTAACATGCATCACTCCTTTGTGAGATAAGTACTTTTTATTTCAGTGCCCTGATTTGCCAATCCGGGCTTGATACATCAGTGGCTGGCAAAGCGATCTTCGAGAAAACCGAGAAAACGTTGCCAGGAGCGACGATCCGCTTCCGGGTGATAACGAGCGTCATCAAACTCGGTAAATGCATGATCCGCACCACCATAGGCAATCATTTCGTTGGGCACCTGATGCTGTTCCAGCGCTTCGGCCAGCGCGGCAAAATCCTGCATGCTAATCATCGGATCGGCCGTGCCGTGCAACACCAGAATCTCTCCCTGAGTTTGGCTGTAATCCTGTCCTTCAGGGGTGCCAAGGCCACCATGAAAGCTGACATAACCCAGAAAATCACTGCCCGCTCGCGCCATCTCCAGCGCGACAGCGCCACCAAAGCAATAGCCCATAATGACTACCTGGCGGGTATTTGCACCCAATTCTCCTGCGGTATCAAGCGCAGCCATCACCAGTCGACGCATTTTTTGCCTGTCCTGGTAGAGCTCGCCGGTATGCTGGCGTTTATCAACATCCTCTGTGGGCCTGATTCCTTTGCCAAACAAATCGGCCGCAAATACCGCATATCCGGCTTCGGCCAGCATGTCTGCCCGACGTTGTTCGTATTCGGTCAGCCCATTCCAGTCATGTATCAGCAACACCAGTTTGTCGGCCTGATCCTGGGCAACAAAATAGCCCTGGTAGGTGTTGCCCTCCAGCTGATATTGCACTTCATTTGCCATGGCCGATGACACCATCAGGCCGACCAGCAGAGCCAGAATTTTTACCATCTCGGCTTACTCCTACTTGTTGCTCACTTAAAATATTGTCCGATCTTGAACTCGTCGGCCCTCCTGCACTTCAGGACCGGGGTATATGACCACACGTTCATGCTCGGTTAAGCCCTCCAGCACCTGCGCATTCATGCCATTGTTAACCCCTATGGAAACCTGTCTCAGCTGAACCCGCTGACGCTCATCCACCACAAACACGGCCCATGACCCATGATGGCGGAACAAGGCCGCTGAAGGTACCGTCAGTACATCATGAGCCTGCCAGACCACAATGCTAACCTCAACCCGATAGCCATGGCCCAAGGCACGACGTTTGTCCGGATCATCAGTGAAGCGAATGATGGTGTTGACCCGCTGCTCCTCTACGCCCAAGGCTGAAAACCGGGTAAACCCCCAGGGTTCCACTTGTTCGACTTGTCCTGTCAGACGTTCAGGGCCACCCCAATGATCGATAAACACCGGATCACCTACAGAAACTCTGACGGCATCGCTGGACAATAATTCGGCAAGAATCTCCAGATCCTCTGCCGTATCACCAATTTCCAGAATAGACGCACCTGCTTCCAGCGTTGTTTCACTCTTTTGCAAAATCCTCAAAATTCGTCCTGACACCGGTGCAACCAAAGGGATGGTGTTGCTATTAGTCACACTGCTAGCCGGACTGAGCGGATCATTGAAACTGATCAAGCGTGCTCGTGCATTGGCAAGATCAGCCTCTCGCATGGCAATCGCGGCAATGGCCGTATCATGATCTGCCTGACTGGCCCTGTAGCCACGCACTGCCCGATCCAGTTCGGAACGGGTCACCAGCCCGCGCTCATGTAATTGGCGAATACGTTGTTGCTCTGCCTCGGCCAGCTCCTTGTCTGCGATGGCTTTGTTCAGATCTGCTCTTGCCATTCTGAGCGCTGCCTCAGCCGCATTAACCGCTGCCAGCCCCTGTTCACGTGTTCTAATATCCAGTGCCGATGGATTAATCGGCAACATTCTGGCGATGATAGTTTCGCCGCCTATCACCGGATCGCCCGGTTCGGCCTCTACACGTAACAGACGACCGGCAATCGGCGCAGACACCATATAAGCATCTCGCACTCGGGTACGCGCTTCTTCATTGATGGTCAGCTGCATATCCTGCCGCTGCACCAACACAATATCTACGGCTTCCGGCCGGGGAGAGAATGCCAGCGCAAAGGCAATGATCAGTAATACCATTACCAACACTGTGAGAATCGATCTCGATTTACGTCGAGCAACCATGACACTACTCCCGAATTTTCAACGCTGAGACCAAATCAAGTCTGTGAATATCTCTTTGCAACAAGATGCCCGACACCACCGCAGCCACCACAACACCCAGCATCGCCAATCCATAGCTGGCGGGCACAAAAGCCATTGGAATACGATACAAATCGGTACTGAAAGCTTCTGCAATCAGACTGGTCAGAAAGTACCCTAACAGGCAACCGACTGGCAGTGCCAGTAAGGCAATCAAAGCCAGCTCGCCCAGCAAGACAAAACCGGTTTCTGAACGGCTCAAGCCAAGTACCCGCAGGCTGGCAAGATCGCGAGCACGTTCGGCAAAACTGATTCGAGCCGTGTTGTACACCACGCCAAAACTTATCACCGCAGCAATTGCTGTCATGATAAAGCGCATAGCGCCCGCGCCGGTATCCATAACCTCTCGGATCGCTGAACGGCTCTCCTCACGCAAGGTGACACCGGCCACCGCAGGCATGTCTTTGAGTTGTCGATACAAGCGCTGACTCTGTTGCTGATCGATTGACAAATAAGCACCGGAAAGCCTGCCCGGTTCTTTCAGTAATCGATTAAGGGTCTCAATCGACATAAATGCCGGCGAGCCGAGCAAAGTATCCGCAATGCTTACCACGGGCACTTCAATCACCGGACGCCGCCCCTCTCTGATCTCAATCGTTAGCCACTGCCCGGGCAGGATAGCCAACTGTTCTGCCAAAGATCGGGACAGCACAATGCCTTCTGTCGGTAAATCAATGGCCTGCATGGACACGTCAACGGCCCGATAAAGCGCTGGATTTTCGCTGAGTGCAGTAATGCTGCCACGATAATCATGTACCCCGTTACGCATCAGCACAGATACTGCTCGAAACGGTTCAACCTTAAAAACGCCATCGAGTGACTGCAGCGAGAACGTCGCGCTACTGCCCAGCGGTTCAATAAAAGTCACGGTGACATCCGAACGATCAATCACATCAAAGCTGAGCGAAATGGTTCGATCAAAAGCACTCATCACACTCAGCATAGCCACGCTCAGCGACATACCCGCCGCAATTCCCAATGTCGCCAACATCGCTCTTGCCGGTTGCCTGAGCACCGACCTCAGCATCATTCGACTGGGCTGATCCAGCCAGGTGGACACAGGTTTGGGAATTTGCAGCGAAGCGCTGTAATCAGGGGGAGCAGGCGGACGCATGGCTTCTGCCGCAGGCAGGTTAAACGCCCTTCTCAATACCAGCAGACTGGCTGCCGAAGCGGCGGCGACGCTACTGACAAAACCAATCACAAAGGCACTCGGATCGACGCTAAAGACCAGAAACGGGAATTTGTAATAAAGCTGATAAAAACCACTCAGCGAATGGCCCAACCAGACACCCATTAGACAGCCCAGCAAAGCACCACCTGCGGCGATCAAAACGACAAACTTGAAGTAATGGCCGCCAATTTCGACACTGCTATAACCAAATGCTTTCAACAAGCCGATTTGTTCACGTTCAACCTGCACCATTCGGGATATGACGATGTATAACAGAAAAGCCGCCACGCCCAGAAAAACCGGCGGAACGGTTCGACTGGAAACACGCAAACTGTTTATCTCGTCGACAATAAATCGATTGGATAGGTGATCGTCCAGTGAATAGGCACCTAGACCACCATAAGGGCTCAACAGCCGATCCAGTTCGGTGATGATGCCTGTCTCAGAAACATCCCGACTGGTTCGCAACAGAATCTCGTTAACGGCACCATCCAGATCAAACACTGCGGCCAAGGCTTTCTGATTCATCCAGACCACGGCAAAACGTGCTTCGTCTGGCACCAGTTCGCCGGGCGGTGTGGTGTAAAGGAATTCCGGTGATTGCGCCAAACCGACAATATGAAATTGATGTCGCGCGCCGTTCATGGTCACCGTCATGCGGTCACCCGGTGCCAGTTCATGCTCACGGGCAAAACTCTCCAGCAACAGCACTTCATCACGCTGATTAGCCTGCAAATGCCGGCCGGCCGAGAGATAAACAGCATTCAGACCCGGTTGCCGGTGTTCCGGCAATGACACTGCCTGCATACGAACTGGCACATCAATGCCTGGCAAGTTGATCTGCCCTGCGGCATTGATTCGGCCTTCTGCGACTAACACCCCGTCCAGATCAGCAACCCGATCCACCATATGCGCCGGGGCACGCTTTACCGGGGCAAACACTTCCGCCAGCCGATACCGTTCATAGTAGGTATCTCTGGTGTCCGTCAGTGAATTGACCATACCGTCCATCATCACCATCAAGGTGACACCGGATGCGATCACCAGCATGATGGCAATCGCCTGTCCCTTAACCCGCCATATATCCCGAAACAGTTTTTTATCGAGCGGCGATAACATCGGTATTACCAGACAATCTGCTCAGCAGGCACTGGCGCAGGGTTTTCGATGACCTCGCGAATTTTTCCGTCGGCAAAGTGAATGACGCGATCGGCCATTTCCGCCGTTGCGGCGGCGTGGGTCACTATTAAGACAGTGGTGCCCAGTTGCTGGTTAACCTGCTGCAACACCTTCAATACAGTTCGACCAGTGGCGCTATCCAGTGCACCGGTCGGTTCATCACACAGCAACAGGGTCGGATTTTTTGCGATGGCTCTGGCAATGGCGACACGCTGTTGCTCACCACCTGACAACTGTGCCGGGAAATGATCCAGGCGATGGTCGAGCCCCACCAATGCCAGGGCTTCATCAGCCGCCATCGGTGAATCCGCAATTTCGGTGACCAATTCCACGTTTTCCCGCGCCGTCAGGCTCGGCATCAGATTGTAGAATTGAAAGACAAATCCGACATTTTGCCGTCGGTACAGGCTCAGCGCTTTTTCACTGAACTGATGCAGTGCTTGATCAAAGAACCAGCACTCACCACTGCTGGCATGATCCAGACCGCCCATAATGTTCAGCAAGGTTGACTTGCCACTGCCAGACGGCCCCAACAATACCACCAGCGCCGATGCCGGAATCTGTAAATCAATGCCTTGCAGGGCGTGCACGGCAGCAGCACCTTCGCCGTATTGTCGCGTCAGTCCGATGACATTAAATGCCGGTAATGGCTGTTGTTTATCGGCCATGGCGGTCGGCGTAACAGACGGGCTGTTCAGGCTTTTTCCGAGTGATAACGAACGACCCGTTCAACCTCGGCTCTTGAACCCAAAATCACCGGAACTCGCTGATGAATATCCTTGGGCTGAATCTCCATAATACGTTCCAATCCGGTTGAACTCAGCCCATCCGCTTGCTCAACGATAAAACTCATGGGGTTGGCTTCATACATCAACCGCAACTTTCCACCTTGCTTGGCGATTTTGCTGTCTGACGGGTAGAGAAAAATTCCGCCTCGGGTCAGGATGCGATACACCTCGGCCACCATCGACGCATTCCAGCGCATATTGAAGTTTTTCTCCCGCACGCCTTCGGTGCCACGCACACATTCATCAACATAGCGCTGGATAGGTGGCTGCCAAAAGCGTTGATTTGACATATTGATGGCAAATTCGGCGGTATCACGCGGAATTCGCATATTGGGGTGGGTCAGAATAAATTCGCCAACGTCCCTGTCCAGCGTAAAGCCATTCACGCCATTGCCGATGGTCAGTATCAGCATGGTGCTGGGGCCATAGATGCAAAAACCGGCACATACCTGTTCGGTACCCTTTTGCATAAAATCTTTCAGTGTGGGATTACCGTTTCCTTCGGGGCAACGCAGAATCGAAAAGATGGTGCCAACCGTCAGGTTGATATCAATATTCGATGATCCATCCAGCGGGTCAAAGCAAATCAGGTATTTGCCTTTGGGAAACTTGCCGGGGATCTGAATCAGATCCTCTATTTCCTCGGACGCCATGGCTGCCAGATGCCCGGTCCACTTCAGGTGATCCACCATCACATCATTGCTGATGATATCCAGTTTTTTTTTGCGCTTCACCCTGAATGTTTTCACTATCCGCATATCCGCCAAGGCCAATAATGCCGCTGCGCGAAACCAGATGAGAAATCTTCTTACAGGCACTGACAATATCACTGAGCAAGCCTGACAAATCACCCGAGGCGTCAGGGTGCGCACGCTGTTGCTCAACAATATACTGGATGACGGATTTTCCGATATCGGACATGAGCGCTCCCTCTTTGGTGATTCACCAAAGAGTAAACCAAAGCGACCAAATTGCCAAAGCAGTGCCGGACAAACTATCTGACCACAGCGTCACACACATTACCGAAGGGAATTTTCACGAAATAACGCGCTATAGCCGAGGATTTCAGCTATAGCGCGTTATTATCTCATTGAGGTTTGGCCAACTTTGACGCCCTTGGCCAGCGCGCTGGATAGCGACGCTTAGTGCTCGAGTCTCAGTGCGTTACAAACGCACCAAAATCTCGCCCATGCCGATGCCGCCAATATCACCGGCGTAGCGTTGTACTCGTGAAAATGGCGAGACTTTGGCAAAGCCACTATCTAGCTTGGCAAACTCGGCAAACAGCAGCGGCAGAAATGCCAGTGTGTGTGAACCACAATCGTTGAAATTGGCGCTGATGCCCTGGGCCGGCGCTTGATTTAGCAGCAAGGTGCCTCGCTTCATCGCATAACCAAGATGGCGGCCGACACCACCCAATACGGCGATGGTGCCCGAGACCATTCGCGAACCACAATAATCGCCGGCATCGCCTTCGATTAAAATCATGCCTCGACGCATGTGATCTCCAGTTCGAGCACCGGTGTTACCGCTGATTATAATTGTGCCGCCTGTCATGCCGTTTTTATATCCAGGACGAGCCGCGCCGACAAAATCCCCGGCATTGCCGTTGATTTTGATTTGGCCGCCTTTCATTTCACAACCGGTATAAATATCACTGCTTCCATTCACCGTAATCTGGCCACCGGTCATAAACTGACCCAGATAGGCACCTGCAGCACCGTGGATGGTGATCTCGCCATCAGACATGCCATGACCAATAAAATCGAGCTTGTCTGAACTGTTTTCAAACACGATATGGCGGCAATCATCACCACTGATTTCAAACACATCGCCGGCAGTGACGGGCTGTCTGCCTGCCACCAAAGGCAGAGCGGCAATCTCGGCAACGGTTTTGCCTTCCAGTTTGTCCTTGGTCAGCGGTGAACAATCAACTCGCTGGGCGCGTTCAAAAATCAATTTGAATGTCAAAGCGCTCATGCCATGATCTCCTGAAGATGGAAGTGGAACGGACCCAGCTTGCCGCCGTAGTTACCGGCACTGATTCGACGAATACCGTTTTCAGCGCCCAGAGCACAGGCGGCTTCAATGCCTACCCGCATCGCTTCATCAATGTCTTCCTTGCTCAGACCGTCGATAACGATTTCCATGACGGACTCGACTTCGGGTGACAATTCCGACTTGGTCTGGCCTTTGAGCGTTGGACAAAAAGCATCATTGGTCGACGCATTCAATGCTTTGTATTTGGAGCCGACTTTGGAACCACTGCGTACCACACCGCCGGGAAACGGCATGATGACATTGGGCACTTTTTTCATCGCTTCGATAGCCGCTTCGCATGCTGCTAAAGCCTGTGGCTGAGACTCGGCCAAGATCAGGAAATTACCACCACCCACTGCCGAGACTACACCGGTATTTTCTTCGGTCAAAAACTCGCCATCCATCACTGGAATTCGCCAATAGCGTTTACCACCAATCATCTTGGAGATCTGGAAACCATCGCCAAAGAAACGTAGATTTTTACCCAGAGGAATATCTTTACCGTCCTCACCTTGTATGCCAGAGAAAAGCGCTGAAGTAGGTGAAGTCAGTACACACTGGCCAGCCCGTGTTTCAACTTGCTTGGCCAAGCCCTTGGCGCCCATGGCAAATATCAGGCAAGCAACGCCCGGTCTACCATCTGGTGTTTCTGTAGGATCCAGGGTCCGTTCAATCGCCGCTTCACAACCACAGGCAATGACTGAGGTGGCAAAACCGGTAAATGCCTGGGCTGAGTTCATCGCCCATTGCAGATTTTGCGCGGTGATAATGACCCGGGTGCCTTTCATTGGAAAGGCTTCTGCGAAAGTCGGGTCAATGCTGACGCCGTTGATAATCATAACTTGCCTCCCTGCCGCAACGGCTGAATGGTCAGACTGCCTCGGCCATCATCTGCGATTTCATCATTACTGATTTTAAAGTTACCCATTTTCATGGTGTGGTACTTGTCAAAGTACTCCTGCAACGGCTTTTCGATGCTGGCATCGTATTCTGGTTTGACCACATGAGTCGTACCCCAGGTGACCTTGACGACTTCACCGTTTTTGACCACCAGCTGGCCGTCTTTAAAGACATAATCAGGTTTGCTGAACATGACTTCACGATCGGCGTTATCGGTATAAATGGTGATATCTGCAGCAGCGCCCACCCCCAAATGCCCACGATCAGCCAAACCAACCAGTTTGGCGGCACCGGCCCGGGTCATGATGGCAATTTCATAAAGGCTGTATTCACGATCCAGAGACGCCAGATGCGTGGCATTCTGCGCCTCTGGATGCAAGGTTGACAGCATGTCGTTGCGGAACGATTTATCCATCAGCAGTTTGATCAGATGCGGGTAACTGGTAAACGGCGCACCGTTGGGATGATCGGTGGTCAGGAAAATACGCCAGGGATCATCGACCATCAAAAACGTTTCCAGACCAATCATCCACTGCAAGGCGTTTACAAAGCTTTGATCTTTGTATTTGAATGGCACCACACCACAGCCCGCATCGCATTCAATATCCATGCATACCCATTTGTTGGGATGGGCATGTGGGCTACCGGCAAACTGACGCATATTATCGCCGGATGCGGTCACTGTCTGACCGAACAGAATTTGCCCGACATCCACGGTGATGTTTTTGTGTTTATTGATGGCTTCGGCGATCTGCGCAGCGCCTGAAGAAAACTTGAAGTCGCCTTCTGTTCCGTAACTATGGAACTGGATATGGGTCAAGTGCATCGGCAGACCTTCTGCGCCTTGAATGGTATCCAGCGTAGTGTTCATATTGCCCGGAACACCCAGATTACAGCCATGTACATGCAAAGGATGAGGCACACCCAGCTCGGTCACTGCCGTTGACAGACGGTGCAAAATATCTCGGGGCGTTACGCCGTAGTAGATATTTTTTTCATCCAAATCCAGTTTGCGCTGATTGAATTTGAAGGCGTTGATACCGCCTGGATTGACCACTTTCAAGCCAACCGCCTGAGTATGCGTCAAAATCCATGCCACGTAGTTGTTGATAGCTTCCTGATCGGCATTGGCCGCCATCATACGCAGCAGAAAATCATCGCTGCCGAGCATGGCATAACCGCCTTTATCGATGATCGGCGTATCATGCATTTCCATATGTGCCTGACGCGCATTGATAGGCAGTACAGCGGGTTCAAACCCGGCGGTATAACCCATTTCAGCGTAACGATAACCGGTGGTCAGTGTGCTCGGTGCTGCATGACCACAGCCACTGCGTAACAACTCGGTGCGTTCGACTACGGCTTCAGCATGATCTTCAGGCAACATGGTGCGGGCAATATTGACCTTGCCGCCGCCGATATGGGTATGCATATCAATGGCACCCGCCATGATGACCTTGCCGCGAACATCAATTTCCTGATCAACTTTGCCATCGGATGGCGCATCCACAATTCGACCGTCACGCACATAAATATCGCGAACCACGTTGTTCATATCATGTGCCGGATCAAATATCCGACCACCTGTCAGTTTCAAAAGCATATTAGTCTCCGTTTACAGCGCTTGTTCAACAGCTGTCAGCACATCAAATACACTGGGCAAGCCGCTGTCACGTAATTTTCGTAAAGGCACCGAGACCACGCTGTCTGTGCGGAAAGTTCGGCCCTCATGATCAATGCCAGGCACCCCGACCGGGATAAATACTTCAGGCTCTGTTTCAAACTGCATCCCGCTTCTGCCCAAGACCACGGTGCTTGCATTTGATTGAGGCGGAGTGACAGCGACATTGAAGCTGGACACCCACAACAACACATCGGCCTCGTTATTGTTCAAAATACGCTGTGTTTCATTGATAAACGGATCATAGTCGGGGAATCGACGATGAAAACTGGTTCGCATGGGATAACCGGTTTGCCAGGAAGCTACGGCATTCACTGTGGTGTCGCCTTCCTTGCCACCCAGTGGCAGACCATTACTGCGGGTTGTAGCGTTGAGTTCCTTGATCATTTCACAGACCGTTTGAATGGTCGCTTCCGCATGATCATAATCAAGCTGACCGGCTGACCAGCTCAACACAGAATATTTAGCCTCTAGCAGTTGCTCGGCCAGACGCTGCAATTCGGCGACCTGAATCCCGCCGACCTCGCTTGCCTGAACTTGTTTGCCTTTGACCAAAGCTCTCAGTACCGACAAGACTTCTGGCAAATCAGCATCAGCACAGCCCAGAACTTTTGCTTTGCGACCGCCCGGAGACGTCGATGCATCACCGCTGGGCGCTTTGCCTATGAACACGACCTGACGTGATTCAATTTCCTGACCGAACATGCTCTCGTCATTCCAGACCATGCGCTCAAAAAATCGTGGAAAGGTGGCTTCGATATCAGAGCCAATAACAACCAGCAAATCAACGCGGTTTCGCACTTCGGTCAATGTGGTGGTCATATAACCGGTGTCCTGCAACACCAGAATATTTCTGAAAGCCGCTTTTGAATATTGGCTGTCGACAATTGCGCCTGATTTATCTGCCAGCGCCAAAGCTGCCCGTGCACCATTCAAGTCCGTGCCAAGCCCGCCGATCAGCGGTTGCTGACTGTGTCGAAACAAGTTGGCGATATGTTCGACGGCCTCTGCAAGACTTGCCGGTTTACCCTGAATCCTGGGCTGAGTATCGGTGATTGGAGTTTCAAAACCAGCCTGAGTGATCGCATCCCCGTTTTCCAATATTTTGACCGTTGAACCATTCACTTCTATGGTCAAATCATCGGAGGCGATACCACAAAAAGGACTGGCAACCTCGTGCCAGATTTTCGCAGCGTTGTTTTGCGTCATAACCGGGGTTCCTCGATGGTGATTAATAATAGACCGGGTGGATAAAGATGATAATCCAAGCGGCTGTTTAACTGTGTTTTGCCCTCATTAGCAAAGACTCTATCTGGTTATCCTGCAGCCGTTTTTGCATCGCATCCGCACTGTCTCGTCCGACGATGGGACCAATCTGAACCCGGTGCCAAGTATCCTGATTGTCTATGGTAACGGTCTGAACTTTGGACTCAATACCTAAAAAGGCTAATCTCGCCCGAAAGGCATCGGCATCTTCAAGCTTACGGAATGATCCCACCTGAATCATATAACTGATTTGCGCTTCAGCAGGAATCGCTGCCGTTGCAGGTCCGGCAACGGGTTCCGCAGGCGCTTCAGCCGCTGCTTCCGGCGGTGAAGTCACAATCGGTTGCTGACTTTGTCGGGGTTGCTGCACCACGACTTCGGTTTCCGGTAACAGCGTATAAAAATCAAATGTCGGCTGAATACCTCTGCTTTCACTACGCGGTGTCTGTTGTTTGCTGGCCTTGTCCTCCGGCACATTATCTTTGAGATGCATCAAAAACATCACAAAAGCACCAACGGCAAAACTCAGTAACATCGGGCCCCAGGGCAGACTGCCTTTCTGCTGTTTTCGGGTATTTCTTCGTGCAGCCATTATTTTGTCAGCCTCTTACATCGATTCTGGTGCAGAAACGCCCAGAACCGCCAAGCCATTGGCAATTACCTGGCGCACTGCAGCGACCAGACACAAACGTGCCTGACTGAGCTCAGCCTCATCCACAATAAAGTGATGCGCGTTGTAGTAAGTGTGGAAATCGCGAGCCAGATCCATCAAATAATGCGCCAGAAGATGCGGCGCATGATTGAGTGCTGCAAGCTCCAGCACTTCAGGGTATCTGGACAACATGGTGAACAGATCCTGTTCCTGAGGTTGGGTCAGCAGTTGCAGGTTTTGCTGGCCTGATTCAGGCGTCCACTCACCACCTCGTTCCTGCAATTGTCGGAACACACTGCAAACACGGGCATGCGCATATTGAACATAGTAAACAGGATTATCGTTGCTTTGTGACTTGGCCAGTTCCAAATCAAAATCCATATGCTGATCAGCACTGCGCAGCACATAGAAAAATCTGGCGGCGTCCTTACCTACCTCATCACGCAACTCGCGCAGAGTGACAAACTCGCCGCTACGCGTTGACATGCCTACTTTTTCGCTGCCGCGATACAGCACGGCAAACTGCACCAACAAGACATTGAGCTGGCTGATATCCTGCTGCATGGCATCCATGGCAGCGCGTACCCGAGGAATGTAGCCATGATGATCGGCGCCCCAGATATCAATAATGCGATCAAAACCACGCTGGTATTTGTTCAGGTGATAGGCAATATCAGAGGCAAAGTAGGTCGGCTGGCCGTTGTCACGAATCACGACACGGTCTTTTTCGTCACCAAAATCTGTTGACTTGAACCACCAGGCACCATCCTGCTGATACATGACATTGGCTTGTTTGAGCTGCTCAATAGCGGTTTCAACCACACCGGATTCGACCAGTGAACGTTCTGAAAACCATTGATCGTACTCGGCACCGAACTCAGCCAAATCATCACGAATATCTGACAAGATGGCGTTCAAGCCAATATCAAATACCAGACGATAATGTTTTTCACCCAGGATGGTTTTAGCTTTCTCGGTCAAGGCATCGATATGTGCTTCTTTATCACCACCTTGTGGTTCATCCGCAGGAATATCGGAAAATACTTTTGAGGCCGCATGCAGAAGTTTGTCGCCTTGCTGCTGCAACAACATTTCCGCAATATCCTGAACATATCCGCCACGGTAACCATTGCTTGGGAAAGGAATTTGTTCTCCACAAGCTTCCAGATATCGGAGCCAGACACTGGTTGCCAGAATATCCATCTGGCGACCGGCATCGTTGACGTAGTATTCACGATGCACATCAAAACCGACGGCTTTAAGCAGACTGCTGACTACTGAGCCATAGGCAGCGCCTCGACCATGACCCACATGCAATGGGCCTGTTGGGTTGGCTGAAACAAACTCGACTTGAACTTTTTTTCCGGCACCGACCTTGCTGAGACCGTATTGGTCTTGCTGTTGCAATACATCAATCACAACTTGTCGTGAAGCAGCTTCGCTAAGAAAGAAGTTGATAAACCCGGGCCCTGCAATTTCAACCTTGCTGATGACTGCATTATCTTCCAGTGCACCCACCACTAGTTCAGCAATTTGTCGAGGATTCATGCCGGCTGCTTTAGCCAGTACCATTGCGATATTGCAGGCGAAATCGCCGTGTTTTTTATCTTTGGTACGTTCCAGTTGCACTTCGGGCAACTCGGTAACGGTGAGTTTCTGCAGACCGACCAGCTTGCCAAGGGCCTGCTCTGTCAGTCGGATGAGTTGTTGTTTCAAGGGTCGACAGCCTTAATCAAGACAAATGATAAATGCCGCATTTTAACCGATCCATGTTCGGGATGACATCAACCATTCATGTCATCGGTATCAGGAATAGTGTTTCTAGATCAGCGCTACCGGGTCGACATCAACAGACCAGCGGCATTTTCTGGCCAGCTTGAGTTTGGAAATTTCTGGCAATGTCTGGTCCAATAATTGATGCAATGGCTTTCGCTGTGCGCAACTGAGCAATAACTGAGCTCGATAACGTCCTGCTTTTTTCTCCATAAGTGCCGGAACAGGTCCCAACAATATCACCTCTGGCGATGGGTATTTCTGCATGACCGAAAGCACATCAAACAGCAGCTGCATCGCTTCATTTTGAATCATTGCTTCGGAGCGTATCACTACCCAGTAATGGCTGGGCGGCATCATCAATTGTGTGCGTTCCTGTAACAATGCCTCCGCCACTGAGGCATAGTTCTGATGCAGTAGATGACGCCAGAATTCATGATCAGGCTGACTGGTCTGGATCATCACCTGGCCTTTTTTTTGGCCTCTGCCGGCTCGGCCGGTCACTTGAACAACCAATTGGGCGAGATTTTCAGTGGCTCTGAAATCGGCGCTGAATAATCCATGATCGGCATCAACTATGCCTACCAGAGTGACATTGTGAAAGTCATGGCCTTTAGCAAGCATCTGAGTCCCCACCAAAATTTGTGGTTCTCCGGACTGAATTTCTGCAACGATTTCTGCAAAGGCATTCTTGGCCTGTGTGGTATCTCTGTCGATGCGGATCACCGGATAATTTGCAAAGCGCCTGGCCAGTGATTGCTCTATTTTTTCGGTACCTGCGCCGTAGTGTTTTAATTCCTTGTGACCGCAGTCCGGACATTCATCAGGTAAGCGTTGAATGTAACCACAGTGATGGCAGAACAGAATATTCCGATGTTGGTGAACCACCATTCGCGCGTCACAATGTTTGCAGTGTGCTTGCCAGTTGCATTCATGACACATCAAGATCGGTGCAAAACCACGTCGATTGATAAACAGCAATACCTGATTTCCTCTGGCAAGATGTTTTTCAATCGCTTGAAGCATTTGCGGACTTATCGATTCACTGAGTCCTTCGGTACTCACCAGTTCAACCTTGGGTAACTGTGCGCCTCCAGCTCTCTCAGTCAGTTGCAGTTTTTGATAACGGCCTTGTGATGCCAGATGCAGGCTTTCGAGTGAAGGTGTAGCACTGCCCAGCACTACCGGAATACCGTGATTGCGTCCTCTAACCATGGCAATATTTCTAGCATGGTATCGCAGGCCGTCCTGTTGCTTGTATGAACTGTCATGCTCTTCATCAATAATCACTAACCCCGGATTCAACAGCGGTGTGAAGATGGCTGATCGGGTACCAATAATGACTTTGGCAGCACCCTCTCTGGCCAGAAGCCAGGCTTGTTTTCGTTCACTATCAGATACCGATGAGTGCATAACGACAATTTGTGAACCTAGCCTCGCGTAGAAACGTTCAACAAACTGCCCAGTCAAGCCAATCTCAGGGATTAATACCAGTACTTGCTTGCCCTGTTCCATCATCCGAGCGGTCAACTCAATGTAAATCTCGGTTTTGCCACTACCGGTAACGCCATGCAGCAGGAAGGGTTGAAAGTTGTCCTTATGCTGCCAGACAGTCTCGACAATGGACTGTTGATCGCTGTTAAGTGTTTGACTGTGATCCAGGATATTGCCGTTGAATAATGGCATTTTTGCTGTCTGATCGGCCTGAATCAGCTCCAGTTTTTGTAGACCTTCCAGGCTGCTTTTGCAGCTTCCAAGCTGTTTTTTTATCTGGCTGTCGCTCAGAGCGTTTTGATGCTGCTCAAGTAAGTTGATGATTTGTTGTTGTTTTTTGCCAAGACGCTGTTCGGGCTGTCTGTTTTTGGCCAAGCGCCAATATGTTTCATACTGCAGTTGTGCAGCATCGGCGCGTCTGAGTTGCTTGGGCAACGCCGCTTGAAAGCATTCACCAATCGGATGATGGTAGTAACGACTGACCCAGACAATGATGTCGAATAATGTCTGGGGAATCAGTGCTTGTTCATCAATGCGTTGCTCAATATTTTTGAGTGTTTTTTGATCGACGGAATCATTGTTTTTGCTGGATATAACAATGCCAATCACATTACGCCCCGAGAAAGACACTTTTACCCGCATACCCGGCTGCCAGCTATCGGCATCAAGTTCACTCAGATAGTCAAATGTTTGCCTTAGTGGACACGGAACCGCCACTTGCACAATGCTGGACATTAAATCATTACCAAAGAAAATATATAAAGAATTTATGTGATGTTAGTTCTTTAGTCATGTGGATAATTGGATTAATCCTTTATTTTGTTTAGATTCAGTTGCTTGAGTTCTATCGAGGCTGTTGATAACTTCCGGCTGGCGCAAGCGATCTCCTGTGGGTAACTATTGAAGTTATCCACAAGGATTTTTATCCACAGCTTATGATCGATTCAATACAGTGTCTGTACAGAAGTTATGTTGGCTTAATTTTGATCAGTTTCAAATTGACTGTTCTGAAAGTAATTAAAGGCTTTCATGGATTGTTGGCAGATACGTCGTGCCTGGCTGATAGCAGTCAGCAGCTTTTCCATCCGGGCAATTGAAAGCGTGCCTTCTGCGCCACGTCTAAGCAGTAGCGATTTCAGTGATTGATAATTGCTTTCCAGTGAATCCATCTGATGTGTGATGTCTGATTCACCACTGTCGTTGATGTTGGCAGCTGACACCAGGCTTAGGCAATCTTTATAGAAGTCATTGAGTTGTGTTTCTATGTGCGATGCCATGGTGGTTTCCAGCGTACCGCGATTTTTGTTCAGCATCACTGCCAGTTCGGAAATAGCTGCGTAGTATTGGTTGATCCTCAGCAATACCGGCAGTTTTTCCGAGACGGATTCAGGCAGATTTTGCTTGTAGAGTTGATGGCTGTATTCACCGATAGCCAGAATAATCTGCTCGCAATACTGCTGATTTTTCTTCAGATCCGGATGGAGTCGTTCAAAATTGATACTGTCTGCAGCGGCTTTTAATGCCATCTCCGCGACGCGTTGTGTTTCTTTGACCAGGCCATGCATAGCCAGTGACGGCAGGTTCAGAGCATGCTTATCCAGATAACGGGCTTTACCCAGTTCATCTTCTTTACTGATAAATCGATGTTCCAGCCAGTTCACCAATCTGTTGGCGATTGGCCAAATCAGCAGGATACCCAGCAGGTTAAACAAGGTATGGAACAGTGCCAGCGTTGTGGTTTCTGCCGGCACATCCACCAAAAGCTGTTGCACAAAATGCAGAATAGCCAGTAGTGGTGCCAGTATCAGCAAGGTGACGGAGGCGGTCAGCAGATTGAAGATGACATGGCTGCTGACAACCCGTTTGGCGGCAGCGGTGCTGCCAAAAGAAGAAAATATAGCGGTTGATGTTGAACCAATATTGCTGCCAACAACAACGGCAGCAGCAGGCATCAGCCCAATAATTCCTCCGGCCAGTGCTGTCATGGTAATGGCCAGCATCAAACTGGAAGATTGCAACAATACGGTGGCCAGAAAGCCAATGCCTGTGAATAACAGAATGTCAGTGGCCAGATGGCCAGTGCTGATATCCAGTGATATTGCAGCGCCTAAATCGGCAAAACTGTCTTTCAGAACGTCAATTCCCAAAAACAACACACCAAATCCGACCAGCGCCTGACCGAGCCAGGCGACAGCTTTTTCTCCCTGACTGATTTTTAGCAGCATTCCAATGCCAATCAGTGGTAGTGCAAAGGCGGCAATATTGAAATTAAAGCCAATCATGGCGACCAGCCATGCAGTGACAGTGGTACCAATATTGGTGCCAAAAATGATCCAGATAGCCCGCTCCAGTGTCAGCAATCCGGCGTTAGTGAAACCAATGGTGGCAACCGTCACCGCACCGGAATGCTGAATCAGGGCGGTTAAAAAAAATCCCATGCCCAGACCATGCAGTCGAGTGCGTGTCCAGTGTTGTAGAAGTTGATGCAAGGTATTGCCGGCGGCCATGCGCAGACCTTCAGACATTAACCACATGCCGAGCATAAACATGCCCAGTCCGCCTACTACTGCAGAAATTGTCGAAAACATCACAGATCCTGTTTGCACCGCTGATGATTTTGATAATACCGGAATCATCAAAATCCAGTGCTATGCTATGCTATGCGACAGTCAAAAACAGGTGACAATATGAAAATTGCAATTATTGTGGCGATGGATAAACAGGGTGTGATTGGTCGGGAAAATGGTCTGCCCTGGCGCTTATCAGCCGATTTACAGTACTTTCGCCGGGTAACGATGGGCAATCCCATTATTATGGGTCGCAATACCCATGAGTCTATTGGCAGGCCGTTGCCAGGCAGAACCAATATCGTACTGACCCGACAGGATGATTATCAGGCTGTCGGTTGTGTGGTGGTCAGGGATATTTCACAAGCACTGGCGGCCTGTGGCGATGCCGAGCAGGCCATGGTGATGGGCGGCGCTTCTCTGTACCAGCAGTTTTTACCTCTGGCAGATCAGCTGTATTTAACCCGTGTTGATGCCGAAGTCGCCGGTGATACCTGGTTTCCACAATGGGAGCCAGAGCAATGGCAGTGTCTGAGCCGTGAAGCTCATCCGGCAGATGACAGCAATGAATATGGCTATTGCTTTGAGCAGTATCAGCGGCTTGTTTAGGGCCTCAGCAGCCGGATCGCAGACTGAATATGCTCGGCAGCTTCGTGACCAAGCTCGGTCAGATAACCACCATCGATCTGATCGATAAAGCCGTTGTTAAATAACCGTTCAGCCGCTTCAACCAGCCCCGGTCTTGCTGAGCTATGATGAATTTTAATGCCGGACAAGGTGCTGTCGAGATCAAACTGCATTAATACTTCGATTTCATCAATGATAGTTTGTGCGATGGTCATAGTTCAGCTCCGCTGCCCGTAGTGGTGTCTTCAGTATGGCGAGCTTTTTTATTTGTTGCCAGTAGTTGAGTGATGGTTTCTGCGTTGACCGGTCTGCTCAGATGATAACCCTGAGCGAAATCGCAGCCTTTGCGCTTGAGCAGATCAAGATGTTCGGCCGTTTCCACGCCTTCGGCGAGGGTTTTCAAACCGAGTGATTTTGCCAGGGTGATAATGGCATCAACAATGGCAGCATCATCCGGATCTGCCAACATATCCAACACAAAGCTTTTGTCGATTTTCAGCATATTGATAGGAAATTGCTTCAGGTAGCTCAGTGAAGAATAACCGGTACCAAAATCATCCAGTGATAATCCGATGCCATGTTTTTTGACCGCTCTGAGTTGCTGGATGGTCAGCTCAATATCCATCATGGCAACGGACTCGGTGATTTCCAGTTCAAGGTGCCGGGCGGGTAGCTGGTAGCGATGCAGAATCTCACAGATATCATCAACCAGTTGGAGGTTGTTGAACTGAACGGCTGACAGATTGACCGCAACAAAAATATCCTGATGACCGTCATCAAGCCATTGCCGGCATTGTGCAATGGCCTGTTCCAGTACCCATGTTCCAATGGGATTAATCATGCCAGTCTCTTCTGCGACCGATATAAACTCGTCCGGCGATACCAGACCATATTCGGGATGTTGCCAGCGTATCAATGCCTCACAACCACTGATGCTTTGTGTGTTGAGGTCAAATTGGGGTTGATAGACCAGGAAGAGTTGCTGCTCTTGCAGCGCATTTCTCAGTGCATGTTCGAGCTCCAGCCGATGCACAATTTGCAGATGCATTTCTTCGGTGAAAAACTGATACTGGTTTCTTCCGGCTTGTTTGGCACGGTACATGGCAGTATCGGCATGCTTGTTCAGTGATTCCGCATCTCGACCATTATCAGGATAGATACTGATCCCCACAGAGACGCTGATGAATAGCTGATTGTCGCGGATGGTAAACGGTTGGTTAATAGCATTGATCATTTTTTCAGCCACATGCGCTGCTCCTTGAGCATCGGTGTCTGGCAACAACACAATAAATTCATCACCACCGGTTCGGCAGACCGTATCTTCTTCTCGGACCAGTTCTGTCATCCGATTGGCAACGGCGATTAACAAATCATCACCCACCGCATGTCCAAGGCTGTCGTTGATATACTGA
>NZ_APHR01000005.1 GCF_000349205.1 Methylophaga lonarensis MPL
CTTCCGCGATGTCAGGTCTATGCCTCCTGCGAAGCCTTGCGATGGCGGTGTTTGAATCAGATTCCGTATCAACAGTGAGGACGGTCTCTGATTCGTCAACGCTTAGTACTGCCGGTTCAGTGGGTGCTTCGTTTGGCTGTTCTAGATCAATCTGGAAATCAGTCAGCTCATCAGAAGCCGATGGCGTTTCAAAGTCGATAGAGAATTCTGGCAATTCAGAAAAGTCATCCTCATCATCAGTGATTACCAGCAGCTCATTTTCTTCATTGTTGTCTTCACTCGCTGACGCCAGCCAGTCAAGTGACAGCGATTCTTCGTCAGCTTCCCCGGCTGGCAGCTCAGGGAGTTGCTGTTCAATATCAATTTCCAGTGAGTCGTTAGTTATCTCTGAGGATTGTTGATATGAACTATCCTCTAGCGTGGTGGTGTTTTGCACCATAGCAGGGCGTTCAGCGCCGAAGTTTTGCAGGATCTGTTGCGCTTGCAGGACAAGTTCAGATTCGGTCTGACCATGCTGGCGCAGTCCATCCATGAATATTTCCATGCAGGCGAAGATTTCAGCCAGATCTTCTACTTCCTGTTCGGAAAGCGGGCGGTGAATTTGCATCAGTGTATTGGCAGTTGATTGCAGTAGAGACTGAGCCTCAGACTGATTCAACATGTCCAGGCTGCCCGCTATTTTGCCAATTCTGTGGGCAATCTCCTGATTGAGATCAGACTCAAGCGCCTGCTGACTGGCGATGGTAATTTGTTCCTTGATGTCTGATAACTCGATCAGGCTTTCAGTGAGCACCTTGTTTTGCAGCTCAAGCAGAATGACGTGTGACTGGCCGGGTTTGTCATGCAGCTTTTGCTCAATATTCAAAAGAGCATCGGCCAGTGCATTCAATTCTTCGGCATCAAGTTCCTGTTCATTCAGCAGCGCGGACTGAAGCTTTTGATGATGTTCACGAAGCAGGCCTGCAGTATCGTCTTCTGACAGCAGACTGAGCGTGTCAGCCATCTGTCCAATCTGCGAATTGATGAATTCAAGCTGCTCGCTGGCGGTCTCAGCGTGGGGCTGGTACTCGTCGATCTGACCTTTAAGTTCTTGTAACTGATCCAACAAGGCATGATGCGCATCTTGCAAGGCATTGTCGCTCATGCTGTAAATCTTGCGTTGCTGATCAAAGAAATGAAGATTGAAGTGCTGTTTGAGCAGGCTGACTTTTGGACCCTGACTGTTGGAGCGGGCAACACACAACAGCAGTTTATCGAGCAATTCATCTGGGAATTGTCCCAGCAGTGCTTGCTCATCCTGTTCGGTCATCAGTCGTAGTGGATGTGCCAGTCGTCCCAGTAACACATTCGCTTCGTGAGCTGATGCGAGGCCTTTGTGGGCAAGCGCTTCCAGCAAGGCATCGGCCGCCCACCATAACAGCGTAGTTTTTTCCTGTTGGCAGCTGAGTCTCAGAAAGTGTGTGATGCCACGCAGCTTTCTTAACGAAACAATTTCCTGGTCACGTAACCAGCTGAGTAGCAGTACCTGAAATACATGAGCAATTCTTGATTTTTCCAGCCCGATATCGGGAGCCGCCCGGTGGGGATCCGGGTTGATCAGATCCGGTAGCGGAATGGACTGTCGCGTTTTGAAAAGATCCGACTCATCAAGCGGGGTTTTCTGCTGTTGTTGACGAAGCTCATTAATCGTATCGATGAGACATAAGGGGTGATCAGGAAATTGTTGGCTGAGCATGCCAAGGTAATTGGGAAGTAACAGCAGGGCTCTAACCAGGGTATCTTCCGCCGCTTGTTCATCGCTGAGCTTTTGTTCCCGGAGCATGACTGTCAAGCCTTGCATTTCCTGCCCCAGTTTTTGTGCGCCAGCAAGATTGAGCATTTCAAGCGTGCCGTTGACTTGCTGCAGGGCGTCGATCACTTGATTCAGTTGTGGATAGTCCCTATCGGAGTCGATAAAGCTTTCCATGGCTTTCAACGCGCCCTCTAAAGCCTTCTGGAGTTCATCCTGAACCCAGGTGAGCGCGTTGTAATTGCCTTTTGCTTGTTCTGCCATGCGGAAACTCCGGCTAGTTGCAGCTATTCAGAATCAAGGCAGTTTGAAGCCGGATACTGACTTACGAAGCTCGTTGGTTAAATCCAGCAGCCGCCCGATAGCTGCGGCACTTTCATTGGTACCTGTCGAAGTTTGCATGGTAATTTCCTCAATGACACTCATACTTTGTGAGGTACTTACCGCAGCCGTTGCCTGTTGCTTGGCATTTTCGGAAATATTGTTGATGAGTTCTGCCAGTTGCTGTGAAACCGTTTCAATCTGCTCCAGCGATGCCCCGGCATCCTGAGACAGTCGGGCACCAGAAACAACCTCCGAGGTACTCTGTTCCATAGAGCTGATGGCTTCACCGGTATCACTTTGAATCGTTTTCACCAGCGCGTCGATCTGGCGGGTTGCGTTACTTGAGCGTTCTGCCAGTCGTTGTACTTCGTCAGCAACCACCGCAAAGCCGCGTCCTGCCTCACCCGCCATGGCCGCCTGAATGGCAGCGTTGAGGGACAGGATGTTGGTTTGTTCGGCGATGTCGTTAATCAGTTCAACAATCTCACCGATTTGTTGTGAGCTTTCACCGAGACGTTTCATCCGTTTTGAGGTTTCCTGGATTTGCTCACGGATGGTGTCCATACCATTGATGGCTTTTTTCACCGCGCTGTTACCTTGAACGGCGAGTTGCACCGATTGACGTGCTACTTCAGAAGACTGGCTGGCGCTGTTTGATACTTGTTCGATGGACGCCGCCATTTGGTTGATCGCAGCGGATACGTCTGTGATCTGTTGCGCCTGATGGTCACTGGCATCGGTCAGATGCAATGCAGTAGCCTGTGTTTCCTGGGCAGCAGAGGCGACCTGCAAGGTAGTCGAGTTGATTTGTTCAACCAGGCTGCGCAGTGCATCAATGGTGTAGTTAACCGAGTCGGCAATTGCACCGGTAATGTCTTCAGTGACTGTTGCAGAAACAGTCAGATCACCATCGGCAAGGTCGCCCATTTCATCAAGCAGACGCAGAATTGCATCCTGGTTATGTCGATTTTGCAGCTCCATATCATCAAGCGACTGCTTGAGTTTTTTCACCGGGGCATAGGCTATTCTGAAAGCCATGATCAGTGACAGCAAGAACAACACCCCTGTGCCAGCGGCAATCATCAAGATATCAGGATGTATCATGCTGTACTGGCCTGTCACCATCAGGAAAACCCCGGCAATGGTCAGCCCCGTAAACAGCAGGCCTACTATCAGATTGGCCAGGTTTTGTCTGGCAAAAATCGAGGCTAAAAAGAGTTTACTGGTGGCATTCATATCGTCTGTCCTGACAAAAAAATTCTATGCGGCTGCGTTGATAAATCTCGGATCTTCGGCGAGCTTTTGAAAGCTCATGACCAGCCATTGCGTTCCTTGCTGAAAAACACTGCCGGTCAAGTAGGGTATTAAATTCAAATGTTGGGTCGGATCATGTGTTTCTGGTTGACGACCATAATGTTTCAGGCCAAACACCTCATCAACCAGCAATCCAGTGAAATATTCTGGGTGGTTCAGCACCAGAATTCTGCTGCGTTTATCGAGTTTACTGGGCTTTTCCATCAGGAAGTGCTGCAGATCGACAATCGGTAGTAAATCACCCCTGAGATTGGCGATGCCGAATACCCAGGCTTGTGACTTGGGAACGCGAGTGATTTCCTCGGGCACTGGAAACATTTCACGAGCATGATCAAGCGGGATAAGCATGTGATGTTTGCCAATGCGAAAACCAATCGCACTCCATGCCCCCTCAGGATTATCTTTCTGACTTAGCCCCGCTGCTCCTTGCTGGCTCCTTCGCTCGATGTCCTGGAGCAGGGTGATGATTTCAGCGGGACGATGCAGTGTTGCCATCAGCTTAACTCAGGAGTTGGTTGATTTGGTCGAGTAGTTCCTGTTCGCTAACAGGTTTACCCAAATATCCTTTTGCCCCTTGCCGGAGCCCCCACATCTTGTCAGTTTCCTGATTTTTTGATGAGACGATAATGATGGGGATATGGGCCGACGCGGGATCCTTGCTAAGTTTGCGTGTGGCCTGAAAACCATTGAGGCCGGGCATGACAACGTCCATAAGTATCAAATCCGGTTTTTCGGCAAAGGTCATCGCAACGGCTTGTTCACCATCTTCAGCAATGATGACTTGGTGCTGGTGTTTTTCCAGCATTTTTCGAAGTACAAACACCTCTGTCGGCGAGTCGTCTGCGATCAGAATTCTGGCCATGGCGAGTTAACTGTCCTTGTTGTTATGAGTGTTGCGATGTGTGCGAATGGCGCCAAGCAAGTCTTCTCTGGTGAAAGGTTTGGTCAGATATTGTTCTGCACCGACGACACGTCCCTTGGCGCGGTCAAAAAGCCCATCTTTGCTCGAAAGCATAATCACGGGAATATCACGATATTTAGCATTCTGTTTCACTAAAGCGCAGGTCTGGTAACCATCCAGCCTCGGCATCATGATATCGATAAACAGGATATCGGGATGCTCAGCGCTGATAATTGGTAACGCCTCAAAACCATTGTCCGCCGTCAGCACCTCGCAGCCCGCCTTCTTTAGCAGGGATTCTGCGCTGCGTCTGATGGTGTTGCTGTCATCAATCACCATGACCTTTAGACCTGAAAATTCTGTACTGCTGTCACTCACAATGATGCGTTACCTGAAGTTGAAGTTATCGATTTCAATCATGCAGCGAAGATAACGCATTTTTTTCACTCAGGCTAGTCAGCTACGTCCCTGTCGCTACAACGATTACCTTGGTAATTTCTCACAGTGCTGAGTATGGAGGACTTGAAAAGCTCAATCTGTGTCCCATATCACACAATAACGGCTTACCAAGGGCTGTTGTTCTTTCACCAGCACACGCATGATGCCGATGAAAGATCAATACACCCTGGGGCAGGCGATGCTGATTTCAGCTAAGCTGTTCGATACTACAAATCCATAACTATTGTTTGGATGCGTTTTGAGTGCGAATCCACCAATCCATCTCTATTAAAGAGGCACCTATGACCGCAGGCGTTCCCCATCTTACAACCGCATTGACAGGACCACTGCTCAAACTAGAAGCCCATCTATTGGAGCGTCAGGCTGAGGTGGAGTGCTGGTTCAGGGAGCAATGGCTTCAGACGCCCGCGCCTTTTTATGCTTCGGTGGATTTACGCAATGCCGGTTTCAAGCTTGCGCCGGTCGATACTAATTTGTTTCCTGCTGGATTTAACAATCTCAATCCGGCATTTATGCCTTATGTATCCAGGCCGCGCAGGCAGCAGTGGAGCGGCATTGTCCGCGCGCCCGACGCATTTTGATCATCGCTGAAAACCACACGCGTAATCTGTTTTATCTTGAAAGTCTCGAAACGCTCAGAATGATTTTTGAAAAGGCGGGCCTTGAAGCTCGCCTTGGCAGTTTGCGTGACGACATTACCGAAAACCTCTCGGTTGAATTACCTTCTGGCAGGGTGACTCAGCTCTCGCCATTGCGGCGTGAGGGTGTCAGGGTCAGTCTGGATGATGATTTTTCACCCTGCCTGGTATTGCTCAATAACGATCTCTCTGCCGGGATTCCCGCCATTTTGCAGGGCATCGAACAACAATTGGTGCCTCCTTTGAAGGCAGGCTGGTCAACCCGCAAGAAGTCAGATCACTTCAATCATTATCATGCTGTTGCCAAGGATTTCGCCTCTCGAGTAGATATTGACCCTTGGCTGGTGTCACCTTTGTCTTTGCAATGTGGTCAAGTGAATTTCATGGAAAAGTCAGGCGGAGAATGTCTGGCCAGAAACGTCACCAGCTTGTTGGGCATGATTCAGCGCAAGTATGACGAGTATGGTATCGATCGTGAACCTTTCGCGGTAGTCAAGGCAGACTCAGGCACCTACGGCATGGGTATCATGATGGTTAAAAGTGCTGACGAGGTTTTGAATCTTAATCGCAAACAACGCAACAAAATGGCTTCAGCTAAAGAGGGGCTGGTCGTAGATAATGTATTGATTCAGGAGGGTGTTTATACCTTTGAAACCATCGGCCCGGATCAGGCGGTCGCCGAGCCAGTGATATACATGATGGATCACTATGTGGTTGGCGGTTTCTATCGGGTGCACACCGGACGTGGCGTCAATGAAAATCTCAATGCCCCAGGCATGCACTTCGAGCCATTGGCATTTGCACAATCCTGCATCAGCCCTGAAAAATGTGAAAACCCAGATGCTGAGCCCAACCGTTTTTATGCCTACGGTGTCATAGCAAGACTGGCCTTGTTAGCCGCTGCTAGAGAATTGGCCTGAGTCTATGCTGCTAAAGGTGTTCACTCAGATAGGCAATGGTCATGGTCTGGTTATGAAGCAGGCTGTGACTGTCGTCTTCACCGGAGCAGATCTCGCCATTTGAATAAAAACCGGTAATGCCAGTCTGCATGCCCAACAGTCGTTGCACGGCATAGACTTCATCTGAAACCTGGTTTTCCATGACCAGCTTGCGGCCTACACAGCTCACACAAATCGCCAGCGCCTTGTCATTGAGATCGACATTTTTATTAAGGATCTGCCGCGCGGCCTCGCTGGCACCTGCTACCAGTTCATCGTGATCAGATTTGAGGAATCGAACGGTTGTGCCCTGTGCAATATTGCCGGCGAAGGTGAGACTGTTGTCTTTTTCGTTGATGGCCAGCAGAGTTCGAATGACGTTAACGTTCTTGTCATCCATGATGGCAAATGGAAAATTTAGACCTGAGGCGGGCAGTTGATTGGCATAATAGCAATGTACATTTTATAGAGTGGCAGGGCGGGCTTATTGTCCAGTTCATACACTACATTCTTAATCGCCTTGGTGATCCTTCTCGGGGGACCATATGGCTTCCAGCCGCCCAGAGCGCCACTGGTTACGATGGCTTTGTCGCCATAAATACCAACTGCGATGACACTACGGTCCTGAATCTTGTCATTATTCAGTAACAATGTCTTGCTAAATTTGGCATCGTCGCCGGCCAGTCCGCCGGTAATTGGCACGTTAGTTAAAACTTCCTGTAAGCCCTCGACCAGCTCCGAGCCATTGACATTCAATCCGTCGCTCAGCACAAACACACCTTTCAAATCATCCGCCATCAGCTCCTTGGCCAGTTGCGCCCCAACGGCATGTGACTGCTCCATGCTGCTGATAGGTTTTGTGATGAACTTGAGTGTGCTTTGCTCCCACTGCATTGCCGTAATGTGAACACTGTCATCAAACACACCATCGCCGGTTATTTCTCCGGAGGTAGTACAGCCAATGATATGGGCTTGCGGGTAGCGTTTTTGAATCTGACTGGCAAAATTGCGCTCGCTGAAGCGATTGACTGAGCCAAACACTAGAACCCAGTTGGCATCCTTCAATGGAGACTCATTGCTGAGTTTGTTGAAACCTGTTTTGGCGGGTAAATGTTCTTGAGCAAACTTCATTGTATTGTTCCGGCATCCTGTTTAATTGCATGGTCTTGACATCCATGTAGTCAATCTCTGCTTCGAGACTACCGCCCGATAGTACATCAGCGAATCACATGTAGGAAAGCGCAACACACAAAATGTGAATGACTTGGCAAAAACTCGTGCAAAAGCATCAGGCTGTACCGAGGGCATTATTAATGCTTTATTTGCAGTATTGCTGTCGATTATTTTTCTGTGTGGTTAGGTGGAAATGGTGAGTTCAAGTGAGGTGACAAGTGCCAGTTGTTGTGCCGATGGCATGTTATGAAGTCGGCCTGATACTGCCGCCGTTCAAGTTGATAGTTGAGAAGAGTCTGCCTTTACGAGGCTTCAACATGGACATGCTTTGCCTTGGCAAAGCATGTCTGTGCAGTATGGTTTCGAATGGTTTGCTATTGACGCCGGAGTTTGACGCAAGCGTTTTTAACCGTTGATTTTATTCTTCAGTAATTCGTTCACTTGTGCTGGATTGGCTTTACCTTTTGAGGCTTTCATCACCTGACCCACAAAGAAGCCTAACAACTGTTCTTTGCCTTCACGAAATTGTTGAAATTGTTCTGGATGATTGGCGATGACCTCATCCACCATGGCTTCAATCGCACCAGTATCGGTGACTTGTTTGAGTCCTTTGGCTTCAATAATCGCGTCGGCATCATCGCCTTCTCCGTTCCAAAGTGCTTCGAAGACAGTTTTGGCAATCTTGCCTGAAATAGTGTTATCGCTGATACGCAACAAGACACTGGCCAGCTGCTTGGCGGAGACAGGCGACTCTGTGATTTCAAGACCTGCCCGGTTCAATGCGCCGGACAGTTCAACTGTTACCCAGTTGGCACACTGTTTGGGATCCTTGTTGCCTGTTGCGGCAACAACCGCCTCGTAATAATCGGCTAATTCACGGCTGCTGGTGAGTATTGACGCATCATAAAGCGACAAGCCCAGCTCATTGATAAAGCGATCTCGTTTCTGATTAGGCAGCTCCGGCAGGGTTTCACGGATTGCATTGATCAACTCGGCATCAATGACCAGCGGCAATAAATCCGGATCCGGGAAGTAGCGGTAGTCATTGGCTTCTTCCTTGCTGCGCATGGAACGTGTTTCGTTCTTGTCAGCATCGTATAAGCGGGTTTCCTGGATCACTTCGCCACCTGATTCGAGCACGTCAATTTGTCGTTCAATCTCAATGTTGATAGCTCGCTCGACATTACGGAAAGAGTTGATGTTTTTCAGCTCAGTACGGGTGCCGAATTTTTCCTGGCCTTTGGGACGAATCGACACGTTGGCATCACATCGGAAAGAGCCTTCCTGCATGTTGCCATCGCATATTTCCAGGTAGCGAACCAGAGAGTGGATTTTTTTCATGTAGGCCACCGCTTCCTTGGCGCTACGCATATCCGGTTCAGAGACAATTTCCAGCAACGGTGTGCCCGCACGATTTAGATCGATACCGGTTTGGCCATGAAAATCCTCATGTAGTGACTTGCCGGCGTCTTCCTCAAGGTGGGCTCGGGTGATACCAATGCGTCTTTCAGTGCCGTCTTCGAGCTCGATATCAATATGGCCTTTGCCGACAACCGGTAACTCAAACTGACTGATTTGGTAGCCTTTGGGTAAGTCTGGGTAAAAGTAATTTTTTCGGGCAAAGACGCTTCGTTCTGCGACCTCAGCATCCACGGCCAGTCCAAATTTGACCGCCATGCGAACAGCTTCCTGATTTAATACCGGCAACACGCCAGGCAGACCAAGATCAACTGCACAGGCTTGAGTGTTGGGCTCTGCGCCATAGGCTGTGGCGGCGCCAGAGAAAATTTTACTTTTGGTTGCAAGCTGGGTGTGAATTTCCAACCCGATAACAACTTCCCATTCCATAATTAGCTGGCCTGAATTTGAGGTGTAAAAAGCGTGGATTGTAGCAATTATTCGCGCAGACTGAGAATTTTCCAGCCGCGTTGCTCAGCGGTGGTCTTGAGGATATCGTCTGGATCGACAGCGACAGGGGTCTCCACTTGCTCAAGTAGCGGCAGATCATTGTGTGAATCACTATAAAAAAAGCTGCCCTCTAAGTCATAGTGATGTTGCTGCAACCAGTCACCCAGCCGAGTGACTTTGCCTTGCTGAAATGAGGGGACGCCATGCACTTCGCCGGTATATCGACCATTGATGAAAGCCGGTTCAGTTGCGATCAGATGCTCAATGCCTAGCAATTCCGCTATTGGGGTGGTGATGAAGCTGTTGGTGGCGGTAATAATCAGTGGTACATCGCCCTGCGCGCGGTGGTGGGCAATCAGCTGTAAACCTTTTTCCAGGATGATGGGTTTGATTTTCTGTTCCAGATAATCAGCACGCCAACGCAGTAAATCATCCATTGAGTTATCAGCGAGCGGTTGAAAGACAAAACGCAGAAAAGCATCAATATCAAGTTTGCCGGCCTGGTAGTCATGATAAAAAGCCAGATTGGTGTCGTGATAGACCTCGGGGTCAACGATATGATTTTCCGCCAGATAGCGGCCCCACAAATAATCGCTGTCGCCAGCAAGTAAGGTATTGTCCAGATCAAATATTGCTAAAGCCATCGTTTCACTAAGATTCCCGTTAAAAGCAGCGCTTATTGTATGACAAAATCCGTTGCAAGCTCAGATGGCTTTGACTAATCTTAGCCTAACGATGAATTAACATGCCGACAGCTCACGATGGGGTTGCTCGGACAGAGACCAATACTGTGATCGATAAAGATGGCTTCAGAGCCAACGTAGGTATCATTCTCTGCAATGATCAGAATCAAGTGCTATGGGCGCAGCGCGCGCAACACGATTCCTGGCAGTTTCCGCAGGGAGGGATCAAGCCTGATGAGACTGCAAAACAGGCAGCCTACCGTGAGCTCATGGAGGAAGTAGGCCTGCTTCCCAAACACGTAGAAATTCTGGCGGTCAGCCGAGGCTGGCTCAGATATCGTTTGCCTAAACGATATCTTCGCTACGGTAACAAACCGCTATGTATTGGCCAGAAACAACGCTGGTTTTTGATGCGGTTTACTGGCCAGGAAGAAGATGTTCGACTGGATCTGCATGACAAACCGGAGTTCGATGACTGGCGCTGGGTGGACTACTGGACCCCGGTAGAAGAAATTGTCTTTTTCAAGCGTCGGGTTTATGAGCGCGCCTTACACGAGTTTGCGCCGATTTTGTTTCCTGAATATCGAAAAAAGAATACCAGCAATGTCGGTTGAGCCTGGCTGACCGTGGCTGCGGTGAAAGCCAGGTAGTGCCGGACACTCGGTAATTACCCTAAATAACCGAGATTACAGTTGTTTGCGAAACACTCGCGAGTTTCGCTGGTAGTTGTACATGGCCTGTTTCTCGACTGGTAATTGTCCGATTTCAGTCTGGACAAAACCGTGTTCCAGAAACCAGTGTGCGGTCTGTGTGGTGAGCACATAAAGTGCATTTAATCCCATTTGTCTGGCTTGCTGTTCGATATTGGCTAACAGTTCTTTGCCGCGTCCTTTGTTCCGATAATCCTGTGACACTGCCATGCAGGCCAGTTCACCCACCTGATTACTACGATAGGGATAGAGTGCAGCGCAGGCGATCACCGTGCCATCTCGCTCCATCACGGTGAAGTGATCAATTTCTCGTTCCAGTAATTCGCGGGAGCGTTTGACCACAGTGCCGTTTTGTTCCAGCGGTTGGATCAATTCCAGAATGCCGACCACATCTTCGATAGTGGCCCGCCGTGTGGTTTCGAACGATGAAGCACTCACCAAGGTGCCAGCACCATCACGACTGAACAGTTCCTGTAGCAACGCGCCATCTATGTTGCGATCCAACAGGTGAACCCGATCAATGCCCGCCAGACAGGCATTGATTGCGGCGGGCAAGGCTGGGTGTTTGTTTTGCATGGCTTGAGCTTCGTTGATGGTCAGCTCTCTGGGCAGGCCATCGTTGCTTTCGCCAATAAAAATCAATTTATCCGCCTGCAATGTAATCGCGGCTGCGGTGGCAATCGCTTCTGCAGACAAGTTAAAGATTTCGCCGGTCAGTGAATATCCCAGTGGTGGCAGGAGGACCAGATTGCCAAGTGATAATTGCTGGCGGATGCCTTGTTCATCAATACGTCTGACTTCACCAGTGTGCCCCAGATCCACGCCGTCAAGAATACCGGCAGGACGGGCGGTGACCAGATTGCCACTGGTGCAGCGAATTCTTGAATCTGCCATCGGGGTGTGCGGCAGACCAAATGATAGCTTGGATTCAATTTCAATGCGTAACTCGCCAATCACGCGACGCGCGACGACCAGAGTGGCTTCATCGGTGACTCTGAGTCCCTGATGAAATTGCTGCGGAATGTTGAGTTGTTGGCATTGCTGTTCAATTTGCATGCGGGCCCCGTAGACCAGCACAAGCTGAATGCCAAGGCTGTTTAGCAGCGCAAGATCGTGGAGCAAATTGTCAAAACCGGCACTGGCGATTGACTCGCCATCAAAAGCCACGACGAAAGTGGCACCCCCGTGTGCGTGAATGTACGGGGCCGCTGCCCTAAACCAACTGGTCGTGGTTTTGAAATGCTGGTCAAGTTCGTTGTTTTGCAGATCGCTCATATGCGCCTTTTTATCGCAGCTCGGCACGCTTGCCAAGTTAAGTGTAAAATTATGCGGATAACGTGTCCCTTTGGCCTGTTGATCTTTTCATATTCACTGCTGTTACGACGGCGGTGTAAAGATCAAAAGACCCTGGTTTGTTAAGGACAGACCCTAGCATACTGAATTATCCGGAGTGTCATCATGCCTGAATATCGTTCAAAAACCTCAACTGCTGGCCGTAACATGGCCGGAGCTCGCGCGCTTTGGCGAGCGACGGGTATGAAAGATGAAGATTTCAGCAAACCGATTATTGCTATCGCCAACTCGTTCACTCAGTTTGTACCGGGCCATGTTCACCTCAAGGACCTTGGTCAACTGGTTGCGCGGGAAATTGAAAAAGCTGGCGGCGTTGCCAAGGAATTTAACACTATCGCGGTCGATGACGGTATTGCCATGGGGCATGGCGGCATGCTCTACAGTTTGCCCTCACGCGACATTATCGCGGATTCAGTTGAATACATGGTCAATGCGCACTGCGCGGATGCCTTGGTGTGTATATCTAACTGCGACAAAATTACCCCCGGCATGTTGATGGCGGCATTGCGGCTGAACATTCCGGTGATTTTTGTCTCTGGCGGTCCGATGGAAGCAGGCAAGACCAAACTGGCAGGAAAGGATGTCAAACTGGATCTGGTTGATGCCATGGTTCAGGCGGCCGATGAAAATGTCAGTGATGAAGATGTTGCACAGGTTGAACGCAGTGCCTGTCCGACCTGTGGTAGTTGTTCCGGCATGTTTACCGCTAACTCAATGAACTGCTTGACCGAAGCATTGGGTTTGTCGCTGCCTGGCAATGGTTCACTTCTGGCGACACATGCCGATCGCAAGGAACTGTTTCTGGAAGCAGGCCGTAGAATCGTCAGCATCACCAAACGCTACTACGAGCAGGGTGACAGCAGTGTCCTGCCTCGCTCGATTGCCTGCAAGGCGGCTTTTGAAAATGCTATTGCGCTGGATATCGCCATGGGTGGTTCAACCAACACCGTGCTGCATTTGCTGGCCGCGGCTCATGAAGGACAAGTGGATTTCACAATGAGCGACATTGACAGAATGTCTCGCAAGATTCCCAACTTGTGCAAAGTGGCACCGGCGACCGCGCTCTATCACATGGAAGATGTGCATCGTGCCGGTGGCGTAGTGGCAATTCTGTCAGAACTGGCTGCGGCGGGTTTGTTGCATACCGATGTTTCGACGGTACACAGCCTAACGCTGGCGGATGCCTTAGCTGAATGGGATGTCAAACGAAGCAATAGCGAACAGGCAAAACTGCGTTACATGGCTGGCCCAGCGGGCATTCCGACTCAGCAGGCTTTCAGTCAGGATTGTCGTTGGCCAGATCTGGATCTTGACCGGGAAGCGGGTTGTATCCGCGATATTGAACATGCCTACAGTCAAGATGGTGGCTTGGCAGTGTTGTTCGGCAATTTGGCTCAGGACGGTTGTATTGTAAAAACAGCCGGGGTCGATGAATCGATTCTCAAGTTTTCCGGTCCGGCAAGAATTTACGAATCTCAAGATGCTGCGGTGACGGCAATTTTGACCGAGCAGGTACAAGCGGGCGATGTCGTGTTAATTCGCTATGAAGGTCCAAAAGGTGGTCCGGGCATGCAGGAAATGCTCTACCCGACCAGCTACCTGAAATCAAAAGGGCTGGGCAAAGCCTGTGCTTTGCTGACTGATGGTCGTTTTTCTGGTGGCACATCCGGCTTGTCGATTGGTCACGTATCACCGGAAGCCGCCGAGGGTGGCAACATTGGCCTGATCGAAGAGGGCGATATCATCGACATTGATATTCCGAATCGTACCATCAATGTCAGACTGACGGATTCGGAACTGGCTGAGCGACGTCAAGCTATGGAAGCCCGTGGTGACAAAGCCTGGCAACCAGTGAACCGCCAGCGTCAGGTAAGCCTCGCTTTACAGGCCTATGCCGCATTGACAACCTCTGCTGCCAAAGGCGCCGTACGCGATTTGGAACAGCTCAAAACCAAATAATCTATCCGCAACAGGCTGTTGCCAGTGATTGGTAACAGCCTGCTATATCTGCTTGGCGTAGAGTTTTTGATAGATACCTTGCTGGCTGATCAGGCTGTCATGATCGCCATCCGCGATAATCTCGCCACCATCAAACACGATAATACGATCTGCCTGTCGCACGGCACTGAGTCGGTGGGCAATAATGATCGTGGTTTTGTTGGCCAGGAATGCGTTCAAAGCTTCATGCAGTTGATATTCAGTGTCACTGTCCAGTGCTGAGGTGGCCTCATCAAGCACTACGATACAAGGATTGATCAGCGCCATTCTCGCGACGGCAAGACGCTGCCGCTGACCACCAGAGAGTTTGACACCTGAGCGACCAATTACCGTATCCAGTCCTTCGGCCATGTCTCTAACAACTTGATCAAGCTGAGCGATTTTCAGCGCCTGCCAGATGTTCTCGTCTGGATAAACCCGCCCCATAGTGATATTTTGCCGCACGCTATCATTGAACAGCGCCGGGTGTTGCAGCACGGTAGCCACATGCTCTCGGACTTCTGCCAATCCGATTTCGCTGACTGGAATATCGTCAAAATAAACCATGCCCTGATCAGCCGGGTACAAGCCGAGCAAGACATTAACCAATGTCGATTTACCTGCACCACTGGCACCCACCAGTGCCACTTTTTCTCCAGCCTTGATATCAAGTGATACGCCGTTGAGAATCTTGCTGTCGGGACCATAGGAAAAGTGCAGATCACGAATACTGATGCTGACGGGATCGCCGTTTTTGAATGGCGTTTTCAGTGCGGGATAAGCAGTTTCTTTCTTGAGCGAGAACAGGCTGTTGATACGGTTTACGGCAGCTGCCGCTGAATAATAGGCGTACTGGATGTTTAACACTTCCTGTACGGGTCCCATCATGAACCACAGGTAACCATAGACAGCAAACATTTGACCGATAGTCAGATCGGAAAATACCACCATCAGCATGCTGACAGCACGGAACAAGTCAAAACCAAACAGAAAAATCACAAAGGAGATGCGGTTAGCCGCGTCGCTTTTCCAGGCGTACTCGCCTGCATGGTTGCGCACGTTGCGTGCGGCATCCATCACCCGCAAAAAATAATGGCGTTCACGATTGGCTGCACGTATCTGCTGAATGGCATCCAGCGTTTCAGTCAGGCTCTGCTGAAAGATTTCGACCGCCTGATTTTCATTTTTTTTGAGATGTTTGACCTTGCTGCCCACCTTCATGGTGAAGTAAATCACCAGAGGATTCATGAACAGAATCAGCAGCGCCAGTTGCCAGTGCAACCATAGCAAAATAACGGCGGTGCCGATAATGCTCAGCACTGCGACGATAAACCGGCTGATGGTATTGGAAATAAAGTTGTCGATCACCTCGATGTCGGTGACAAAGTGTGACGCGATACCACCGCTGCCACGGGTTTCGTATTCACTGATGGTGATCTGCCTAACTGTTTAAGCAGCCTTTGCCGGATGCGATAGGTCAGTCGTTTGGCGATCAGCGTGAAATAGCGGGTTTGCGCGACGTTAAGCACCAGAGACGCCAGTCGCAGCAGTAAGGTCAGCAACAGCATCACACTGATGAAAAGCACCGGTCCATGCCAGCTTGTCGGAGTTAGACTGGCGATAAAATTCACCGAGGCACCGGGCTGATCCAGCAGTACTTCGTCTACCATGATGGGTAACAGCAAGGGCACGGGGACTGCACACAAGGTGGCAATCAAGGCCAGCATGTTAGCCTTGAGCAAATGACTTTTGTAAGCCATTGCCTGTCGCAGTAGATCTTTCAGTTGATGGTGGTCGAATTGCATGGTCTGCATCAGTAAGCAAGCAGGGGACAAAAGTTCATGTCCGAATGTAAATGGATCAAGTTTCAGTACAACACGGCTGAATGATGTTCACCCGTTAACAACTGAGGTCGATAGCCCCACAATTCAGCAATTTTGTCTGGTTGCAGAATATCGGATGGAGCGCCATCAGCACACAGGTGTCCTGAATTCATCAACCAGATTCTATCAGCGTAGCGAAGCGCGTGGTTAAGATCATGTAATACCACGAGGATAGTGGCTTGTTGTTGATGTGCGAGCTGCTGCATCAGTGACATCAACTGATGCTGTTGACTGAGATCCTGCGCTGACAAGGGTTCGTCAAGTAATAAAACCGGTGCAGACTGCGCCTGAGATAATTGCAACAGCACCCTGGCAAGCTGAACTCGTTGACGTTCACCACCCGATAAGCTGGTGTAAAGACGATCTGCAAACTGTGAAGTGTCCGTTGTCTGCATCAATTGTTGAGCTTTAATTCGCGCTTCTTGTCTGCTCAATGCCAGTGGTATTGCTCCCATCAACACCACCTCTTCAACAGTAAACGGGAAGTTGAGGCTACTGCTCTGTGGCAACACGCCCAAATGCCCGGCAAGTTGATTTCTGGCCCATTGCTGTCTGCTGCGACCATGAATCAGAATATCCGCTGCCTGTGCGTGCCATTCGCCACTGATGACTTTTAGCAAACTGGACTTGCCAGCTCCGTTGGGACCGAGAATAGCGATAAGCTCACCAGAGTGTGTCGCAAGGTTGGAGACATCCAGTAGCTGTCTATTGGCGCGTACCAGTTTGATGTGCTTGATCTGCAGTGTGTTCATATCAGACTCAATCGACGACGCTGTTGCAATAGCAACGCAGCAAAAAAGGGTGCACCAATCAGTGCGGTCAGCAAACCGACCGGTAATTCTGCCGGGGCGAGCACTTGCCTTGCGACAATATCTGCGATGAGCAGTAACGCGGCACCGGTTAACGCCGAAAGTGGTAGCAGATAACGATGGTCAGGACCTAAGGTCAGCCGAATCAGATGCGGAACCACCAGCCCTATAAAGCCAATCATACCGGCCATTGACACGGCGATGCCGATACCCGCCGCTGTGAGCAGAATCAGTCGTAACTTGACCCGTTCAACATCAATGCCCAGGTGGTGCGCTTCAGCTTCTCCCAACAACAAAGCATTTAAAGCACTGGCATGTTTCATATAAAAAAACAGCAAAATAATGCAGCTGATACCGGTAAGTGCCACATGGCGAAAGTTTGCACCTGATAACGAGCCCATCCCCCACAAGGTCAAATCACGTAAAGCCTGATCATTGGCAATAAAACTCAAAAAGCCCACAACCGCGCCGGTAAAGGCAGAAATAGCAATGCCGGCGAGCAATAAAATCAGCACCGAGGTGCCCTCTGATGACTGGGCCAGCCGATAGACCAGTAGAGTTGTCAGCAAACCACCAACGAAAGCAGCCAAAGGTGTGCTGATAAAGGCAAGACTGGTGGGAAACACCACGATAGCCAGTGCTGCGCCCAGGCCAGCACCAGAGCTGACGCCGATCACGCCGGGATCCGCAAGCGGATTTCTGAATACGCCCTGTGTCACAGCTCCGCACACTGCCAACAAGGCTCCCAAAAATAAGGCCAGCAATGTTCTGGGTAAACGCAATTCCTGAACCACGATCGTCTGGTGTGCATTCAGGCTGTTTAGCTGACCACCGCTTATCAAGTCCAGTACAGCCAGAAGCGACTGAACCGCTGGTATTGCCATGGGGCCTGAAATAAGAGATGAGATGCTGGCGATGATAATCACCAAACAGGCCAACAAGCCCGCCAGTATTTTTTTATTTTGGATCATGACGGCTGGCTTCAGGGCTGGCTGGAAGCTGATGGCAGTTTGGCTGAAATGTCCACAGCTGCCTTCACTGCCGAGACGCTTAAGCCAGCGATCAACAGTGAAGGTGGCACCACATAGACCTGAGCATTCTGAAATGCTTCGCCATGAATAAATATTGGGTGTTGTCGAAGTAACTCAGCTTGTGCCTGTTGCTCAGGAAGCTCACTTCCCAGCACGATTACTTGAGGGTTTTCATTGATGAGTGCTTCAGTTGAAACAGGTTTGTAGTTGGCAAAGCGACTAATGTTTTGTCCACCAAGCAGCTTGATCAGTGCATCTCCAGCCGTACCCACACCGGCCTGAGACAGACCACGTTCGTTCAGTTGAAGCAGGAAAGTCATGGCTATTGAAGTGTGCTGGTGCCGGGTGTCATTTAACTCCCGGTGGTAGGCCGCTACCTGTTGGTGAATCCTGTCAAACTCAGCCTTGTTGTCGAAATGATTTGCCAGCGTGTTGATATTGTCCATCAGTTGCGTGGTATCCAGCGGTATCGGCAATACAATCATCTCAATGCCTGAACGCCTGAGGATCTCAAGGGTGCTTTCTGGCCCCATGTGCTGGCTGCCAATCAGAAGATCGGGTTCAAGACTCAGGATGGCTTCTGCAGATAAATTTCTGTGATAGCCCAGATCCGCCACTTGTCGATTGTCCAGAAGCGAATGACTGGTCATGTCGACGGCCACCAGATAATCCGCCAAGCCACCCTCAGCCAGCAGTTCTGTTGCATTGGCATCGACACTGATAATGCGAATTTCCCTGTCAGCCAGTGCTGCCGACTGCGGCCAAATCAGCAGGCAGCAAAGCCCTGCCCATTTCCACCAAATTCCTTTTCGAGCCTCGTTTTCACCAAACAGTTTTCGTTGCGCAATTCGCATGTAAACAACCTAAAAAATTATTGCAAATAAAAATAATTATGATTTAGATTAAAAAGGCAGGTCAAGAGAAAACATCTTGAGTCATCACCATAACCATCACGATTGAGGATGCCTGATCCGATGAACACAGATTCGAAAAAGGAGCTTCAATGAAGCCAACTGGAATAAGACTGAAAACAAGCGCGGCCATGCTATCTGCTGTGATGTTTAGCCCGGCCTTTGCCGAGCCGGTTACGTTTGAGCCGATTCATATTACGGCCAGCAGAACACAGACCGATGTGACGGAATTGTCCCGTAACATTGAGTTTTTATCGAGCGCAGACATAGAGCAGCAACAGGCGGCGTCGATACCTGAATTATTGCGATACTCGCCCAATATCGACCTGGTTGGAGGGCCTCGTTCCAGCGTGCAATCGGTCAATATTCGTGGTTTGGGTGGAGATAGAGTGTTGCAACTAGTTGACGGTGTGAGACAAAACTTCGTTTCTGGTCATCGCCCCAGCTATTTCCTTGAGCCAGAGATGCTCAAGAGTGTCGAGGTAATAAGAGGTCCGGCCAGTTCGCTTTGGGGATCTGGCGCTGTCGGTGGCGTGGTGTCACAAAACACCAAGACGGCATCGGATTTGTTGGCGGGTCGAACGTTTGGAGGTTTTATCAAACAGGGCTGGCGCAGTAATGATGACCGAAGCGTAACAACGATGGCGCTGGCCACACAGCAGGAAGATATCGGTGTTTTGGTTTCTGGTTATTATCGCGATGGTAATGATATCAAGCTCGGCAACAATGACCGTTTGAGCGGCTCAAGCATGCGTGACAAGGGCGTGATGGGCAAATTTGACTGGCAGCTTGATGACAATCAGCACCTGACCCTGAATGTCCGAAGCTCGCGCGATGAAGGCAATGTTCCGAGTAATGGGGCGGCCCCCTTCAATGACACCTCGAATTTCCTGATCCGTCGAAGAAATGATACCGATCATGTCTCTCTGGATTATCGGCTAACCCGCACTCTGATCTGATTAACAGTCAGTTGCTGGCATACTGGAATCAGACAGAAATGCAGGAGTACCGGCTCTCTGACCTGCGAGCGGACAAAACCAGAATTCAGACTTTGGGGATGAGTTTGAATAATCAATCAACATGGCAGACGGTTCGCTGGCTATATGGTGTTGATGCTTATCAGGACAAGCTCAGCAGTTCCAGAGAAGGTGATAATCGTCCGACGCCCCCTGATGCAACTACCACAATTTGGGGAGTGTATAGTGAAGTTCATTTGCCCTTTGCTGAACGTTGGCAATTAGAACTGGGTGGCCGATATGACCATTTCAGAACACGCGCCAGTAATCTGGGTGACAGTCGCAATGATGATGCTTTTTCACCTTCAGCGGCCCTGGTTTGGAAGACTACCGAACAGTGGACCATGACCTTACGTTACGATGAGGCTTTCCGCGCGCCGACAGCAGAAGAGCTATACACAACGGGTACACATTTCTGCATCACATCTACTGCCTGTAACACCTTTTTGCCAGACGCGAGTCTCAAGCCTGAGCAAGCGCACAATATCGAGCTGATGACCGAATTCACTGACAATGATTTCTGGCAGCAGGGTGACAAACTCACCTTCAATGCGGCTATTTTTAGAAATCATGTCGATAACTTTATCGAGCAACAAGTGGATGATCCGATTTTCACATCATTGCCGTTTCCACCGTTTTTCAGTGTCGATGCTGGACATACTCGCTATCGCAATGTTGATAAGGCACGTTTGACGGGGGGAGAACTTGGGCTTAATTATCAGTGGGCAGGATATGATATCGGCCTGTCTTATGGTCGAACCCGTGCAGAAAACCGCAAGACAGGTGAGAGCTTGAGTGGTATTCCAGCTGACAAGTGGGTCTTCAACTTTGCACATACCTGGGCGCCAACTCAATTGACTGCTGGATTAAGATTGACCCATGCAGAAGCCCAGCGTCGTTTGCCGGACAATATTGACCAGCAATATGACAGCTATACCGTCACCGATCTCTACGCAAGCTGGCAGCCTCGACAGTTAGATGGTCTGAAGCTGGATCTGACGGTAAACAACCTGACCAACCGGCATTATCGAATGGCATTTCAGGCATTGCACATGCAGGGACGGGATGTCCGTCTGACAGCCAGTTATGCTTTCTAAACAGGGGGAGTTTTGTGATGACCAGTCATTTAGAACCGATGGCAAAATTACCTGCCGGTGAGGCGCAATCACTACTTGAAGCGCTGGCTGATTGGGGGCCATTAACCACCATTATCATCCATGCAGGCTCGGTGTTTGAGTTCAAAGGCCCGTTTCCGAGAGGGACAATGGCAGAAGGTTTTTACAATCTCAAAGGTGACACTGGCTTTGAAGGCCATTTGAACTTGTCACTGATTGATGAGATTCGACTCGAAAGCAAACAACACCGAGGCCGGGACAGTTATTCCTTTGTCTTTGTTAACGCTCAGGCCGATGTGATTTTTAAGGTCTTTCTTGGTCGAGACAGTAAGGGCAATATTTTTGAAGATCAATTGCAACGCTTTTGCGAGATGCAGCTTGCGTCAGGAACAATATGAGGAAGTAAGATGAACAACAAAAAGCTTGAAGCTGCATTGAGCGATGAGATACAGGCGCTATTGGCAGACAGAAAAAGTCTGATGCTATCGACACTTGATGCCGAAGGGGAGCCTTATGCCTCTTATGCTCCTTTTGCAGTGGAGGATCAGAACATTTATCTGTTGATCAGTGAAATCGCCTTGCATGCACTGAACCTGCAACGTCATCCAAGAGCCGCGGTATTGATCATGGAAGACGAGGACACGGCTGAAGAGTTATTTGCCAGACGGCGTCTGGCATTTCAGGTGTCAGCAACACTGATTGAAACTGACAGTGAGCAATGGCAGGCAGGCATTAATGTGCTTTCCCAGCGACATGGTGAACGGATAAACAGTCTTAGCCAGCTGGCGGATTTTAAATTATTCAGGCTTGCGTCACTGGGTGGTCGTTATGTGAAAGGCTTTGGTAAGGCCTACACCATCGAGGCTGGCAGTTTTGATGGTCGGGATCTGACACATCTCAGAGATGGGCACCAGCAACGAGTGGTGAGTTAGCGCAGTAACGGCAAAGCTGGGGTGAAGTCTAAGACCTATAGACTGCCCCAGCTGCTTTTTTTGCGAACACGCAGGCTTGGCATGATCAAGCCCAGCAACAAGCCGGCAAATAATACGGCCGCACCAATCAAGAACCAGCTTTTGGCACTGCTGTCGCGCAGTGCATTGACTTCCATTTGAGCTGCCTGAATTTGATAGTCCATTTCCTGAAGTTTTTCTTTGAGCTGACGGTTCTCATTGTCCAGTGCAATGGCGTTTGATGCGGTGCGACGCAGTTCGTCCAGCTCTTTACTTAAACGCTGCGCGGTTTCGCGAAGGCCGAGGTTCTGATCATCAACATCACTATGCTGAGCAGATAGCGAGGCTAACTCTTCTTTATAACCGGCAATTTCCAGCTCCAATGTGGCAATGGTCTGGGCTTTTTCTGCCAGTCTGTCTCTGGCGACAGGTTGATTAGCGAGATAGCGGCTCAGCACCCAGCCTTCAACACCGTCGCTGGTGCGGACTTTTGAGTAGCCAGTCGGGTCAGTTTCAACGACCACGACTTCAGTACCCGAGCGCAGCATTTTGCGGATGGAATATTGAACCCCTTGTCCGGTGCGCATGGTGATTTCCAGTTGATCTGATACATAGCGAACGGTTTCTGCTGCCAGCATGGAGGGGAACAGCAGAGGCATCATCAAAAATGCAAGGGATTGAATGAATTTTCTCACGGTAATCTTCGCTGACTAAAATCGGCATTCTAACAGATGCCCGTGATCGATCTCCAAGCAAGCTTTGCTGAGTAATCTGCGTCATCTGACTGTCATACGTGACTGTTACAGTGGATGCGTCTTAAATTCAGAGTTTGTCATGGAAAAAATAAGAGTAATGTTTTTGTGTACCGGTAACTCCTGTCGATCACAAATGGCTGAGGGCTGGACCAGGCAATTGGCGAGTGACTGGATAGAGGTTCGTTCTGCCGGAATTGAAGCGCATGGTCAAAATATGTTGGCGATTCGGGTTATGAGTGAGGTGGGCATTGATATCTCCAGCCAGGAGTCCATTCGCGTCAATGCCGAAATGCTGGAGTGGGCCGATGTATTGGTGACCTTATGTGACAATGCTGAAGAGCAGTGTCCGGTGCCCTCGGCGCACACTTCAAGATTACACTTGCCGTTGAGTGATCCGGCCAAGATCCGCGGTGATGAGGCGACATTGTTAACAGAATTCCGACAGTGTCGTGATCGTGTGCGACAACGCGTCGAATATGTTTTGCAGCAACTGGAAGGAAAACTATCGGTAAATGGCCGCTGATTAGACAGGGCCCATGTGTCGATTGCTAGGCTTCTGTCGCAGGGATCCGTGGCGCTAATTTATTGGTCAGTATATAGAGACTATTGCCGCTGATTTTCTTGGCGGCGGATTTTGCTGACGATGCATACTCGGCTAAATCGGCCTCACTTTGAATCGTGGCAAAGTCACTGATTGTCACGGCGCCCGTTGACAAGGCAAGTAGTGGATAAAACATCGGATTCCCGTAACGATCCTGAGCTGTGATGCCGCCGGCATCCAGATGCTCCTGATTGTAGAGCTCGGGATACAAGCCTTCAAAGTCACGCAATATTCGCTCAACTCGAAGCCGCCAGTCAGCGCTTTCAAACACCACAATAAAATCATCGCCGCCCACATGGCCGACAAAATCCAACTCTGGATTAACGTGCTGAGTTAATAAGGCTGCCGTTTTGCCAATTACCTTGTCACCTTTGCTGTAGCCATAGATATCGTTATAGGGCTTGAAATTGTCCAGATCGAAATAACACACAGTGACATCACGCTGTTTTTTTAATGCATCGTTGATTTGTTCGCTGAGCGGAACATTGCCGGGTAAACCACTCAAGGGATTGGCATGACGCGCCATGGTGATCTGCATTTCGGTGATCTGCCTGAGCAAGTCCAGCAGGCTGCCCACACCCCGATATAAACCATCTTCAGTGATAATGAACATGCTCTGTTGCTGCTGATTTTCCTGGCTGGTAATTAATTGACTGAGGGTTTTCAGTGGCAGATTAATATCGGCCATCAAGGGTGAGTGATCCATGAACAGCTGTATCGGTTTACGGCCATGCAAATCTCGACCGTAGCGACTTGCATAAAGTGTCATGAACTCATCGCGCCACACTAATCCGCAGACTTGATTTTGATCATTAACAACCGGCAGTGCGACCAGCTTGACTGCGTTTTGAAAACGTTCACCCACGTGATTGACGCTGTGCCAGGTTCTGACCGGTGGTAATTGTTTGAGCAGGCTGCTCACCAGCGTATCGGAGCGAGGTTTTCCGGTGGAAACGATGGTGCGTTGGCTGCGCTGGGCAAACAGGGCTGCATCAAGTTCTCGTTTGGGACGTTGATTGGGGCGGGCAAAGTAGTAGCCTTGAGCAAAATGCAGATCCATGCTTTGAGCCGCCAGATATTCCTCACGCACTTCAATGCCTTCACCAATAATTCGACAATGACTGCTGTTGGCAATATCAATCATTGACTGAACAAATTGTCGTTTTTGCCGATCTTCATGAATATTCTGCATGAAGTGTCGGTCAAGTTTGACAAAGTCAGGCTTGAGTTCAGACCAGCTGCGCAGGCCAGAATAGCCCGCGCCCAAATCATCAATAGCGATCGAAAATCCCATATCCCGATAGTGGGTGGTGGCTTCTCGCATCAACTCATAATCATCAATCGGATATTGTTCAGTCAGTTCAATGACAATATTGTCTGCGGATAGCCCGGCTTGTTTGAGAAATTGCAGCGTCAGACCGTGAGGATAATCAGGGCTGAGCAGGGCGGCAGGAATGGTGTTGATAAACAACTTCGCGTTGAGTCCCAGTTGGCCAAACTGACGAATGGCAACTTCCCGGCACAGCAAATCCAATTCTGCCAGCAGTCCATGCCGACTGGCAGCATCAAACAGATTGATAGGCGAATGAAGCGGACTGTCTGATGGACCGCGAATTAAAGCTTCATAGCCGAAAATTTCATGTGTTTTCAATGACACAATCGGCTGAAACAAAGGTGTCAGAGCCGCTGTGGCAATAATGCTTTCCAGGCTCTGGTATTGTTGGAGTTCTTCCTTTGTCATGAAGCTTTTGTCCTGACTGTGGAGGGCAGGACAAGCACCGATGTTCAGGTGCTTGTTCTGTCTAATGCTAAAAAGAACAGACAAAAATCAAGATGCTTTTCGGTGCTCGATGCCTTGCTGATTAAGCTGTTTTTTGTAGCGCAGCATGTAGTCGATTTTCTGATTCTTGCGGAACAGTTTCTCGAACTCTTTTTTATCAAAGCCTTTGAACTGGCCCAGTCGTTCTGCGGAGCGCATGGTGCCACCGACATTATTGGTATCCACAGAGAGAATGACCTGAGCCGTATCCTCAACCGCTTTTTTGTAGCCCTGTTCCGAATTCAGGTCGTATTTGCTTAAATCGATTTTGTCGAAAATTTCCTTGCCCCAATAAAACTCAACATAGTTGAATGCGGGCTTTGGCTTTTCCCAGGCGATCTTGCGGGTGTAGTACATCAGAGCGCGATAGGGGTTGTTATAGAAGTTATTCAGGCCCAGTGATGTTGGTAATTGGTTGTGCTCAATCGGTTGGAATTTATCGTCTAACAATAAGAGATTGTTATCGTCTTTCATCTGAGACCAGAAGGCTTCCATGTCCGACAGGTGTCGGTAATCATCAGCAACCACCACATGCACTTTAAAGTCTGGACCGCCGTTTTCCATGTGCCACAACACATTGAAAGTGTGATGTCCATCGGTCAGATACAGCCCATTATCCGGTCCGATAACCACGGTTTTCATATCAGTAGGCTTGGCGCCAATTTCATCTGTGCATTGGTAGCTCGACATATCGGCAGGGTTTGAACTTCTGGAAAACTTGCTGATAGCCTTTTGGCCATTGTTTTCACACATTTCATCAAACAGTTTTTCAGTGTCGAACTGATAGCGGCCCAGTTTGTAATAAATCTGGTCATATCCAACTGAAGCCTGGGTAGGTTTGAGTTGTTTTAAGGTAACTGGAATCACATCACCTTTTTTGACGTTTTCAAGGGAATGATGGTCGGCAAAGGCTGCCTGACTCAGCAGACTAAGGCCGCCGAGCGTGACAATAAAAAATTTAATCAAGTTATTCATGAATCATAACTCCAAAATACGCATTGCATGACTGTTAAAAAAAAGCCCCGCCCAAAAGGGCAGGGCTAAAGTCACGAGAGTGAGCAACTATCCAGGATTTAGAACGCTACCTGACCACGCAATGTGAAGGCTTTGATCTTGCCGGTATTGTCGTTAGGTGAGCTGTCCTTGATTTTCGAATCAACATAGTTCGCCATAAAGCGAATGTTGTCGTTTACATACCAGTTAAGACCCAGGGTCCAGTTTTCGGCTTTAGTGCCACGCAGTCCAGAAACACTTCCAGCTTCACGAGCTGCACTGCTGTCCCAGAGATCCAGTTCGTCATAACGAGCTACCAGTTCCCATGCACCAGCACCGCCTTGACCCACAGGGTTGCGTGGAGAGATGGTACGCATTCTGCCATCACGGTAACCACGGGTTTCACCGGTCAGGGTGTAGGTTCCCAAAATGTACCAGCCATCTATATCGGCATCTTTAAAGTCTTTACGGTCTAAAGTGCGGTAGAAATATTCACCTTGCAGAGAGAATGGACCCTGAATAGTCGCCAATTCCAGACCGTAGGTATTGGCGCTCTTGGTGTCGTTGTACGTTACCTGAACAGGACGTTCATTCACGAAACGATTGGCACGTTGGCGTACACGAATGTTTTGGTTGTCACCACCGACCTTTTCAAAGTCGATGTAGCTGATGCTGGCACCCAAGTGAACAACAGAGTTGCGTTCCTGGATTGGTGCAAAGGTAAAACGACCTGCTGCTCCCCAATCACTGTCTTTATTGTTGTTATCGGTATCGCCGTTGCCTTCACCCATCCAGGTGCCACCCATCACGGTCCAGTTAGAGCCTTTGCGCTCTACGCTCAGACCATTGAAGCGGCTCAGTGCAAAGGTATTGGTAGCCATAGAACGTTCCATGGTCGAAATACGGTTCGAGCTGGTCAGCTCTTCCAGACCGGCAGGCATTTTATGACGGCCCAGTTTGATGGTGGTGCTGTCAAAGCCTTTGTAGCCAATGATGGCATCAGTAAAACCAGTATCACCATCAGCACCGCCGTAGTTGATTTCCAATTCGTAAATCCAGTCGGTGAACATGGTGCCGTTCATACCCAGACGAGCACGACGGAATTGTGAGCCGTTACCAAATTCGTTACCGATGCCTGTGTTGTTGGCACCAAAATAATCATCATCAACAAAGCCGTAATCTGCATGAATACGACCACCAATGTTGACAGTGAAGGCTTTGTCAGCCGATTGGAAGTTCAGACCTTTGCTGTCAACCGTGACTGAAGAGGAAGATTTGCTTTCCACTTTGGCCATGATTTCTTCTTTTTCAGCAGCAGTTTGCTCGCCTTTAGCTTTGGCGGCGTTAGACAGCAAGCTGTAGTCTTCAGCGCTGATAGTGCCTTTATCACGCAGAACCTGCAGCAGGTCGAGCATGGGGTCAGCTTGAACAGGCATCACTGCTGCACCCAGCAGAACACCCGCAACCATTAATGATGTGGATTTGAGTTTCAAGGGACTTTCCTCTCTAAAGTTGTTGAAATATCGGCTCAGTGCTACCGAGACCTGCACACCTTAGCCCCGCTCCATGTCAACCTGATGACGCTTCCATGACAATTTGATGACAACGCAACAAAACAGTGTTTTTGTGGTATGAATGCAACAACTATTACAAGGCAGTGCATTGAAAAACGGCAGGCCAGCCTCCATCTCAACACAGAGTCTGAGGATCTTCCATCGCTGAACAGCAGAGATCAGTAGACCCTCAAACCGAAACGGCTACCTCGTTCTGGAGTTTTTGATGTTCAAGATTCTTTTCCTGGCATTTTTGCTGGTACCCCTCCTAGAGCTGTATGTATTAATTAAGGTGGGTGGAGAGATTGGCGCAGGTTGGACACTGTTGCTGGTTCTGTTCACGGCCGCTGTCGGTGCCTGGCTGGTCAAATTACAAGGTTTGTCGACCATGCAACGCGCGCAACAATCGATGCAACGCGGTGAAGCCCCTGCCCTGGAAGTGCTCGAGGGCGCGATGCTGTTTTTCAGTGGGTTTTTACTGCTGATACCCGGCTTTGTGACCGATATTGCCGGCTTTGTTTTACTGATTCCTGCGGTGCGCAGATATTTGTTGGTCAGACTGTTGCGTAACAGTCAGGTGATTTTCCGCCACAGCTATCAGTCAAGGTCGTATCGCCAACAGGGCGATGACATCATTGAAGGTGAAGTTGTGGAGCCCAAGGATGAACACAACCGGCTTCGATGAGCTGAATATCAAGGCAAGCCCATAAATTTTTTCTGTTAGCCCCTTGAACTCGCTTTTAGCAGCCCCATCTAGTCGGTTCCTGCTTTTATTTAGTCGTTATTTATTTTTTTGGAGGAATTATCGATGAATCTTCGTCCCCTTCATGATCGTGTGATTGTACGTCGCATGGCAGAAGAAACCACCACCGCCAGTGGTATTGTCATTCCTGACAATGCGGCTGAAAAACCTTCACGTGGTGAGATTGTTGCTGCTGGTAACGGCAAGATCACTGACTCAGGTGATGTGCGTCCTTTGGCAGTTAAAGTCGGCGATAAAGTGCTGTTTGGCAAATATGCCGGAACTGAAGTCAAAGTTGATGGCGAAGAGTTGTTGGTGATGCGTGAAGACGACATCGTTGCTGTAATCGAAGCTTGATTACGCCGTTTTGTTCACGTTCGTAGATAGAATTAAAGAGGATTAAAAATGGCTGCTAAAGAAGTCAAATTCGGTGCTGACGCTCGTCAGCTGATGGTTAAAGGTGTTAATACCCTGGCCAACGCAGTAAAAGTTACCTTGGGTCCCAAAGGTCGTAATGTCGTACTCGACAAAAGCTTCGGTGCGCCAACGGTAACAAAAGATGGTGTTTCAGTTGCCAAGGAAATCGAACTGGAAGACAAGTTTGAAAACATGGGTGCCCAGATGGTCAAGGAAGTGGCTTCGCACACTTCTGATGCCGCAGGTGATGGCACCACCACTGCGACTGTGCTGGCGCAAGCGATTCTGCGTGAAGGCATGAAGTCTGTTACTGCCGGCATGAATCCGATGGATTTGAAACGCGGTATTGATAAGGCGGTTGTTGCTGCGGTTGAAGAGCTGAAAAAAATGTCTTCACCCTGTGATGATGACAAAGCGATTGCTCAAGTCGGCACAATTTCTGCCAACTCAGACAAATCAGTCGGTGACATCATTGCCGAAGCGATGAAGAAAGTCGGCAAAGAAGGCGTGATTACCGTTGAAGATGGCCGCGGCTTCGAAAATGAACTGGATGTTGTTGAAGGTATGCAGTTCGACCGTGGTTACCTGTCACCTTATTTCGTCAACGATCAGCAAACAATGTCAGCCAATCTGGATGACCCATACGTTCTGCTCTATGACAAAAAAAATCTCAAACATCCGTGAACTGTTGCCAGCACTGGAAGCAGTTGCGAAATCCAGCCGTCCTTTGCTGATCGTCTCTGAAGATGTTGAAGGCGAAGCACTGGCCACACTGGTGGTGAATAACATGCGCGGTATCGTTAAAGTCTGCGCCGTTAAAGCGCCGGGCTTTGGTGACCGTCGTAAAGCCATGCTGGAAGACATCGCTGTATTGACTGGTGGCACCGTCATTTCTGAAGAAGTCGGTCTAAGCCTTGAAAAAGTCACACTTGATGATCTGGGTCAGGCCAAGAAAATTTCTGTCAGCAAAGAAAACACCACCATTATTGATGGTGCTGGCCGTGCTGATGAAATCATGGCGCGTGTTGAGCAAATTCGTGCTCAAATCGCCGAATCTTCTTCTGACTACGACAAAGAAAAACTGCAAGAGCGTGTGGCCAAACTGGCTGGCGGTGTTGCCGTAATCAAAGTCGGTGCAGCTACCGAAATGGAAATGAAAGAGAAGAAAGCTCGCGTTGAAGATGCGCTTCATGCCACTCGCGCCGCCGTTGAAGAAGGCGTTGTTGCTGGCGGTGGTGTTGCGCTGGTGCGTGCCGAAAGCAGCCTGGGCGACCTGAAAGGTGACAACGCCGATCAGGATATGGGCATTCGTATCGCTCGTCGTGCGATGCAGGAACCGCTGCGTCAAATCGCAACTAACGCTGGCGAAGAAGCATCAGTCATTCTCAACGAAGTGGCAGCAGGTAAAGGTAACTTCGGTTACAACGCTGCAACAGGCGAATATGGCGATATGATTGAGATGGGTATTCTGGATCCGACCAAAGTCACGCGTACAGCATTGCAAAATGCCGGTTCAGTGGCCGGTCTGATGCTGACCACCGAAGCGATGATCGCTGAACTGCCAAAAGATGACGCGCCTGCAATGCCAGATATGGGCGGCATGGGCGGCATGATGTAAAAAATAAACAAACGTTTATTTTGCTTGACCTAAAAACCCCGATCCTTGGATCGGGGTTTTTTTTGGCTGAATATTTCTGAAGTTAATCGGCGGCAGGTGGCCATACTGATTTGAGACTTAAATCAAATACCAGAACGGTAACAACATAATGCTGAGAATAAAGCAGAGCAGAATCAGCAGGCCGACAAAGCGCATAGGCGAGGCTTTGATGTTGTCCCAGAGAGTTGGCTCTTCACCGCGCGCAACTCGGGCTTCATATTCAGCCCGCATTCTGATGGCCCGTTCGGCCTGATAGGCGTCTATGGCTTCCATGGCCAGGGCTTTGTCTGATGCATTGACCAGCCAGATGGCGGCAACGCCCAAGCCAAAAAATCCAGCAGAAGTTTCGTAGGTATGGAAACCCTGCTGTTCGAGTAATTCACGCACTTCTGCGGCTTCATCCTCGGGCACATTGTTAAGCTTAAACAACAGTGTGGCCATCAGTGTTTTTTCTGTTGTAGCTGATTAGCAAAATCGTGGTTTACATCGCGGTGATTGGCTTCGTCATCTCGAACAGCAATGATAATCTCACGCAGCCGGGCATCTGCAGGCAGTTGCCAGTAATCAATGGCGATCTGTGGTGCCGGCACGTTCTCGTACTTGCCGCTGTCAACGCCAGCAAGATATTCCGTATAGCTGTAGACCGCCTCTTCTTCGAGATAACCAACGATGCGATGAGCTACGCGTGACGAGCACATGTACAGCAGGAAAAACAGGTTGTAAAAAACGCCCTGGGCGATGATAACGATGAGCCGTTCAAACCAGCTGGGCTTGGCAATTTGAATGAAAGTCAGCAGATGCATGCGCTCATTTTCTGCTTCTTCCAGCAGTGTGCGAATCCAACCATCGTCATCCTGCATTTTGCGTAATGAACGCAGGTGTTGCAGCGCACCTCCCACCATTCCTGGCACTGCGGCGACGGTTTCAAGCACTACGGCTCTGTGACCATAGCGACCTGAAAAAAACACATCTGCAAAAAAACGCATAAATTTGACCACACGTAATGCGATGCGATCAGAAAGGCATTGAGGTTGGTGATGAACGCCGCGTTGGATGGCTTCGGATTCAGACATGACAGCTACTCTCGTAAAATTATTCTATGAGCATAAACGCAGCTTGACGCATGTCGCAAGCAACGATGGCTGTATGACCGTGATGCAGGTCTGAAATTCGTAACAAATAAAAAAACGGTGAGCCTGTGGAAGCGCTCACCGTTGATGAGAGGATTTGATGATTATCCTGCGGTTTGTTCGCCGGTCATGGGATCGATTTTCAGTTTGGTTTTGATACCCAAACCTCTGATTTCTATTTCCCAAACGCCATCATCCAGCTCTGCTTCGGTGATAGTGCCAAGATCGCGTGCTTCGACGGATTCGATGATGGCTGACAGTGACATGGCATCTGCCGGGGGCAGAATTTCACTGGTATCATCGGCTTTACGACTGATTTCCGTGCCTGTGCGTGGGTTGATATCCAGCTCGTAACAACTGCGCTGACTGCTGCAGACTTTGACTTCAAACACGTCATCATCGAACTCTGCTTCAATGATTTGCCCAAGATCCATCGCTTCAACTGACTTAATCAGTGATGAGAAAGATTGACTGCCGATCGGCGGGTAATCGCCAGCCTGGACGCTGGCACCTGCCATCAGCATGGATGCAGACAGGATTAAGGTACTCAATTTAGTGGTGTTCATGGCTTCTCCTTTAATTTTAAGTTGCCGATGCTCGATGTTCAGGAAGAGCTTAACGTCTTGAAATTAATCAAAGCTTAAACAGTGCAAGGAGCGGATTTTGCCGTGAACATGGTGATTATGCCTGCGCTCGGCTAACATCACGGGCATTAACTGCAAAACAGGTATTTAAAGTGGTGGCCCCGGTAAATACATCAGAACAATGGCAATTCATTCTGCAACAGCTGCCCGAGCTTGCCAGCTCAGCTGATCGGGTACTGGAAGGGAGTGATTATGTGACCCAGTGGGGGCAACGCAACCCTGACGCCGCCGTGGAATGGCTAAAACAGGCGGACATTGAGTCAGTCTATTCGCAGCAGATGATTGCTGAATTACTGCAATCAAGATTGGCTGAGGTCACAGAAGAAGCGACATTGCACCGAGTGCTCAGAGTGTTTCGACAACAGCAGATGGTGCGCATTATCTGGAGAGATTTAGCCGGTTGGGCCGATCTCGCCGAAACGACTCGTGACCTGTCTCTAATGGCAGATGCCTGCATTGAGCAAACACTGAAACTGTTGCATCAGTGGCATTCACAACAATTTGGCGAGCCTTGTAATGCAGATGGACATCAACAGGAGCTGATTGTGCTGGGCATGGGTAAGCTCGGTGCTGGTGAACTCAATCTGTCTTCCGATATTGATCTCATTTTCACTTATCCAGAGGATGGCACCACTAACTATCCTCAGCGCAGTCTGAGTAATGAGGAGTTCTTCACCCGGCTAGGACGAAAACTGATTCAAGCGCTTGATAATACAACGGTCGATGGCTTTGTGTTTCGAGTGGATATGCGACTGAGGCCATTTGGTGATGCCGGTGCATTGGCGGCGAGTTTTGACGCATTGGAAGATTATTACCAGACCCAAGGGCGTGAGTGGGAACGCTACGCCATGATCAAGGCCAGAGCCATCACCGGATCAGCAGTTAATCGCCAGGCAATCAGTGATTTGCTCAGACCTTTTGTTTACAGACGCTATCTTGATTACGGCATGTTTGACTCGCTCAGGGAAATGAAGTCAATGATTGCCGCACAGCTCCATCGCAAAGGCATGGAAGACAATATCAAACTGGGTGCGGGTGGCATCCGCGAAATCGAGTTTATCGGTCAGGTATTTCAGCTGATCTACGGCGGTAGAGACAAACCTCTGCAACAACGACCGATTCTGACCATTCTTGATTTGCTGGCCGAACGCAAACTGCTGTCGAAATATGCCGTGAATGAGCTTAAGCAAGCCTATGTTTTTCTGCGAAGAGCAGAGCATCGAATCCAGGCATACGCAGATCAGCAGACGCACCTTTTGCCGAAGGAGGATGGGGCAAAACTGCGGCTTGCCATGGCAATGGGCTTTACTGACTGGCAAGCATTCAGTCATCAGCTGTCGCAGCATAGGCGTATGGTGCACAGTCATTTTGAACAGTTGTTGACGGCGCCTCAGGCTGGGCAGGAAAGTGAACTGGCCTCAGATTTACTCTCTGCAGATGAGGGCGAGTTACAGCAATATCTGCAACAGTTAGGTTATGCCGAGTCGGATGTCAGTCAACAGCGCTTGAACCAGTTATTGCAGAGCCATACCTGTCGTAATTTGAGTCAGACCGGGCGGGGACGATTGAAAAACCTGTTGCCATTGCTGATTCAGGCTGCGGCCAATGTTGAAGAGCCGGATGTCTGTCTGGCTCGGCTGATACCGCTGCTCGAGGCCATCATGCGCCGTTCGGCTTATATGGCATTGCTGGTGGAAAATCCTCTGGCCTTGTCTCAGTTGATAAAACTCTGTGCCGCCAGCCCGATGATTAGTCATTTATTGGCTCGATACCCGGTATTGCTGGACGAGTTGCTGGATCCTCGCAGTCTTTATGATGTTCCGGAGCGAGCGGCACAAAGTGCTGCCCTGGATCAGCTGCTTGCTTCTGTAGACGAGCAGGATCTTGAACAGCAAATGAATCGTTTACGCGAGTTCAGGCAAATTTCCACGTTGCATGTGGCTGCGGCAGATGTCACTGGCGTGTTGCCTTTGATGCGGGTGGGCGATCAGCTTACTGAGCTGGCTGAAATTCAACTGGATCGCGTGTTGCGTCTTGCCTGGAAACATCTCGTGCAGCGCCATGGGAGACCCGCAGGAGTCAACAGTGATGAGCCCGAGCAATCTGGCTTTGCAATTCTGGCCTACGGAAAGTTAGGTGGTCTGGAGTTAGGCTATGGTTCTGATCTTGATTTGGTGTTTGTTTATGATGACAGCTCTGCCGGCATGACCGACGGTGACCGTCCAGTAGAGGCCATTGTCTTTTACACCCGGTTGGGGCAGAGGCTTATCCATCTTCTGAATACGCTGACGCCGGGCGGTGTGCTCTATGATGTTGATATGCGCCTGAGACCGGACGGCGCTTCCGGCCTTTTGGTCAGTCCTTTGTCAGGGTTTGCTGAGTATCAATGTTCAGAAGCCTGGACATGGGAGCATCAGGCACTGGTCAGAGCCCGCTGTGTTGCTGGTGACATTTTGTTGTCAGAAAAATTGAAGCAGGTTCGGCATCAGGTGTTATCAAAACCGAGAGACATACAACAGTTGGCTATTGAAGTGCAGGAGATGCGCGACAAGATGCGTCAGCAACTGGATAAGTCTGATGAGCAGTGGTTTGACCTCAAGCAGGGAAAAGGTGGCATTACCGATATCGAATTCCTGGTGCAATTTGCCGTACTTGCCTGGTCGTCAAACTTGCCTGAGTTGCTGGTTTACACTGATAATATAAGGATTTTGGATTCACTGGTCACCGCAGGTAAGTTAACCGAGCAGGAAGGCAGTGCATTAGCCGACGCCTACCGGTTTTACCGGAGTCGCGCTAACCATGCGGTTTTGCAGGAACGGCCAGCGTTGGTACACCCGGAAGAGATCAAGCATCACAGAGAGCAGGTATTAGACATTTGGCGGCGCTGGCTGGATATGCAATCAGACGGCAAATAACACAACAGACAAAGTAGGTGGATATGGCAGTAGTAACAATGGCAGATCGGGATGGCGTTATCTGGTTGGATGGCGAATTTGTGCCTTGGCGTGAAGCCAAAGTTCATGTGCTGACTCACACGCTGCATTACGGTATGGGTGTGTTTGAGGGTGTTAGAGCCTATAAAACTGATCAAGGCACCGCTATTTTTCGTTTGCAGGAGCATACGGACCGTTTGTTCCGCAGCGCCAAGATTCTTGGTATGAAAATGCCGTTTGACAAGCAGACACTGAATGATGCGCAACGAGCTGTGGTGCGTGATAACAAGCTGGAATCTGCCTATATTCGTCCGATGTGTTTTTATGGTTCGGAAGGCATGGGGATTCGCGCTGACAATCTGAATACGCACGTCATGATTGCTGCCTGGCATTGGGGCGCTTACCTGGGTGAAGAGAATATGACCAAGGGGATTCGAATCAAGACATCCTCATTCACGCGTCATCACGTCAATATCACCATGTGTAAGGCTAAAGCCAACGGCAACTACATGAACTCCATGATGGCGCTGCAGGAAGCGGTGAGCTGTGGGTATGACGAAGCGCTGCTATTGGATGCTCAGGGGTTTGTGACCGAGGGCAGCGGTGAAAACTTCTTTATGGTTCGTGACGGCGTTTTGTACACACCTGAACTGACCTCAGCGCTTGAGGGTATTACGCGTGATACGGTCATTCGCCTTGCACATGATATCGGTCTGAAAGTAGTGGAAAAACGTATCACTCGTGATGAAGTTTACATTGCAGATGAGGCCTTCTTTACTGGCACAGCCGCAGAGGTCACACCGATTCGTGAACTGGATAACCGGCCAATCGGCAGTGGTGCACGTGGTCCGATAACTGAGCAGTTGCAAAGCATGTATTTCGACCAGGTGTACGGTCGTAGCGAATACTATCGTGACTGGAACACGCTGGTCAGTGACTGAGTTTAATCAATCCACCAACATCTGAGAGGCAGACAGAGTAATGGCAGGGCACAGTAAATGGGCCAACATCCAGCACCGTAAAGGTGCTCAAGACGCAAAGCGCGGCAAGCTTTTTACCAAGTTGATTCGTGAAATCACCGTGGCGGCCCGCATGGGCGGCAGTGATGCTGCGACCAATCCCCGCTTGCGTGCGGCAATTGATAAGGCTTTGGGCAATAACATGACCAAAGACGTCATCGAGCGGGCAACCAAGCGTGGTGCAGGTGAAGTTGAAGGTGCAAACTACGAGGAAATTCGTTACGAAGGATACGGCCCCAACGGTATTGCCATCATGCTTGACTGCATGACTGATAACAGAAACCGGACAGTGGCTGAAGTCCGCCATGTTTTCAGTAAACGTGGCGGTAACATGGGCACTGATGGCTCAGTCGCCTACCTGTTTAACAAAAAAGGCATTATCAGTTTTGCCGAGGGTGCCGATGAAGACGCCATCATGGAAGTTGCGTTGGAAGCCGGCGCAGAAGACATTGTGACCAACGAGGATGGCTCAGTGGATGTGTTTACATCCCCCGAAGATTACGCAGCGGTGAAAGATGCGATTGATGCCGCAGGCATTGAAGTTCGCTCAGCAGAAGTCACCATGCACCCCGATACAACAGTTAGTCTGGAGCTGGAAGACGCACAAAAAGCCCTGGCAATGATCGAGGCCTTTGAAGATCTCGACGATGTTCAGCAGGTCTACACCAACGCTGACTTCTCGGATGAGGTAATGGCTCAGCTCTAGCTGAATGCCACTGACATGCCACGAATTTTAGGTGTCGACCCAGGTTCACGAAAAACCGGTTTTGGCATTATTGAACTTGATGGCAAACGTATCTCACATGTCGTGAATGGTCGGCTGATGGTGGGAGATGGCGAGTTTGCCGACCGACTGAAACAGATATTCGATGGATTGACGGACCTCATTACTCGTTACCAGCCCGAAATTATGGTGGTCGAACAAGTGTTTTTGCACAAAAATGCTGACTCAGCGCTTAAACTCGGGCAGGCAAGGGGGGGCGGCTATTTGTGCGGCAGTCAATCAGCAACTGCTGGTTCATGAATACACCGCAACACAGATAAAAAAAGCGGTAGTAGGCAATGGTCATGCCAGCAAGGCACAAATTCAGTACATGATGTCTGTGATGTTAAAACTGCCCGAGCCACCGGTTGAGGATGCCGCCGATGCCTTGGCCTGTGCACTGACACATGCCAACCATCAGTCCTTGGGCACAACTATTCAACGTTTGCCGGAAGGCATGCGCACCAGCCGCCGTGGAGGGCGTTATAGCCGATGATTGGTCGCTTGAGAGGTAACATCATAGAAAAGCAGCCACCTGAGCTGGTATTGGATGTGCAGGGTGTCGGCTATGAATTATCTGCGCCGATGTCGACATTTGTGAATTTGCCCGCATTGCATGAAAGCGTCACGCTTTATACTCACATGGTGGTTCGGGAAGATGCCCAGTTACTCTATGGTTTTATCAGCGAGCGTGAGCGATTGTTGTTTCGGAGTCTGCTCAAGGTCAATGGAGTTGGCGCCAAACTGGCATTAACAATATTGTCTGGCAGTGATGTCGACAGTTTTGCCAGAAGCGTGGCTGAGGGGGACACGGCCAGTCTTACTCGTCTACCGGGTGTCGGCAAGAAAACTGCTGAACGACTGATTGTCGAAATGCGTGACAGACTCAAGGAGGTCGGCACTGCGATGGGGCTGGATGCAACCATGACCAGCAATATGCCGGATAACAAAGGTAATCGTAATGATGCCGTTGAGGCACTGGTGGCCTTGGGTTACAAGCCGGCTGAGGCGGACAAAATGATCCGCGCTGTGGCTGCGGATGATTTGAGTACAGAACAGCTAATAAGACAAGCTCTGCAGAGAAGCTGAACATGGATGAACGGTTTATAACAGCCCAATCGATGCCTGAAGAAGAACGTCAGGATCGAGCCATTCGTCCGGTCAAACTTAGCGATTACATCGGGCAACCGGTTGTTCGTGAGCAGATGGAATTGTTTGTCTCCGCGGCACGAAATCGTTCAGAAGCGCTTGATCATACATTGATTTTTGGCCCCCCCGGATTGGGTAAAACGACCCTGGCCCACATCATCGCCAATGAGATGGGTGTCAATCTCAAACAAACCTCAGGGCCGGTACTTGAACGTCCGGGAGATTTGGCCGCCTTGCTGACCAATCTTGAACCCAACGATGTCTTGTTTGTCGACGAGATTCATCGGCTTAGCCCGGTGGTTGAAGAAGTGCTTTATCCGGCGATGGAAGACTATCAGATCGACATCATGATCGGTGAGGGGCCTGCTGCGCGGTCCATCAAGCTCGATCTGGAACCTTTCACGCTGGTCGGGGCAACGACACGAGCAGGTTCATTGACTTCGCCGCTGCGAGATCGATTTGGAATCGTGCAGCGGCTTGAGTTTTACAACACCGAAGATCTCAGTACCATCGTTCAGCGAAGCGCTCGTATTCTGGGCGTCAGCCTTGAAGTGGGCGGCAGTCATGAAATTGCCCGACGCTCTCGTGGAACGCCGCGCATCGCCAACAGATTGCTACGTCGCGTGCGCGATTTTGCCGAAGTCAGATTTGATGGTGCCGTCACAGCTGAGGTGGCACGCCAGGCACTTGATTTACTTGACGTAGATAACTACGGCTTTGATATGCTAGACCGCAAATTATTGCTGGCTATCATCGAAAAGTTTTCCGGTGGTCCGGTGGGACTGGATAACCTTGCGGCAGCTATCGGTGAAGAGCGAGGCACGATAGAAGATGTCATTGAACCCTTCCTGATTCAGGAGGGGTTTATTATGCGAACGCCACGGGGTCGAGTTGCGACACGACGCGCGTGGTTGCATTTGGGATTAACACCGACACTTGAGCTGGATGGCCAGTAACAGATGAATTTGTTTGAATGGCCAGTGCGTGTCTACTACGAAGATACCGACAGCGGTGGTGTGGTCTATCACTCGAATTACCTCCGGTTTATGGAGCGGGCACGAACAGAGTGGCTTCGGGCGCTGGGTTTTGAACAGGACGCCCTGTTGATGGAGCATGATTGCCTGTTTGCTGTGCATTCAATGCAGTTGAATTTTCGCCGTCCGGCCCGATTTAACGATGCCTTGACAGTGAAGTCTGAATTATTAGCCGCTGGTGGTGCCAGCTTGCAGTTTGAGCAGTTGATTTATCGCAAGGATGAACTGTTGTGTCAGGCAACAGTCAGAATTGCTTGTCTGGATGCGCAAAGGTTTCGGCCAAAACCGATTCCTTCTTTTATATTGACGGAGATGCAACGTGGGTGGTGATTTATCTGTAATTAGCCTGATTGCCGAAGCCAGTCTACTGGTCCAGCTTGTCATGCTGTGTCTGGTCCTGATTTCAATTTATTCATGGACGATTATCTTCAAAAAGCGTGCAGAGTTGGCTCAGGCCAAACGTGATGCAGATGAATTTGAGGATAAGTTCTGGTCGGGCAATGAGCTGAACAAACTCTACGAGGAGATCAGTGCAAAGCCACATGCCAGTCGTGGGATGGAAGGTATTTTTGAGGTCGGTTTCAAGGAGTTTGTCCGACTGAAAAAAACGTCCTCTGATTCAAATTATGTTCTGGATGGTTCTCAACGTGTGATGCGGATCGCGCTGGCTCGTGAAATTGACCAACTTGAAGTTTCCTTACCCTTCCTGGCAACAGCCGGTTCTACCAGCCCTTATATCGGCTTGTTCGGAACAGTGTGGGGCATTATGAATTCATTTCGTGCTCTCGGAAACGTGCAACAAGCAACATTGGCGATGGTCGCGCCGGGTATTGCCGAGGCGCTGATTGCAACAGCGATGGGTCTTTTTGCGGCAATTCCCGCGGTTATCGCCTACAACCGATACTCGCACGAAGTGGAGCGATTGATTAATCGTTACGACACTTTCCTCGAAGAGTTTTCGTCGATCCTGCAACGTCAACACGGCTAGGTCGAGGTTTTCAAATGGCGCTGTCAAAATCCAGCAGACAAAGACGCAAGCCAATGGCAGAGATGAATGTTGTGCCATACATCGATGTCATGCTCGTGTTGTTAATCATCTTCATGGTGGCTGCTCCAATGCTGACGCAGGGGGTGCAGGTTGATTTACCACAAGCCTCAGCTGAACCTATCAGTGATAGTGAAAACCGCGAACCGTTAGTGGTATCAATAGACCGTGAAGGTCGCTTCTATGCTTCTATTGGTGAAAATCCGGACGAACCGTTGGCGGCCAGCGAGCTGCAAGCGCGCGTGGCGGCAATTTTGCGTCGCAACCCACAAACACCGGTGATGGTGAAGGGGGACCGTGCCGCTAATTACGGGCAGGTAGTCGGTTTAATGGCCTTATTGCAAAGTTCTGGTGCACCCTCAGTGGGGTTGATAACTCAGCAACCCGAAACAGGCACGGCTGAGTAGCGCCATGAAGTATCCATTACTGCAAAATTTGCTGGCAGGTGGTTATTCACTTCTGCTGCATTTGTTGCTGGTTGTTGTCTTACTGGTCGGATTGGAGATGCCAACAAAGCCTTTGGTTGTGGGGCAGCAGGATGTGGAAATTGTCCAGGCGACCATGGTGGATGAAATGCAGATCGAAGCTGAAATGCAGCGACTGCAAGAGCAGGAGCAGGCGCGTCTTGACGCAGAACAGGAACGTCAGCGGCTGATTGAAGAACAGTTGCAAATGACTCAGGATGAGCTTGCACGTAAAGAGCAAGAATATCTTGATATGCAGGAGCGTGCGCAGCTTGAAGCTGAGCAACGTCAAAGAGAGGCAGAGCAAGAACAGCAGCGAATTGCTGAACTCGAGCAACAGCGACGTGAGCAAGAGGAAGCCAGTCGTAGAGCTGAGCAGGAACGACTTGCACAAGAAGAAGCAAAACGCCAGGCCGAACAGGAGCGCCAACAAGCAGAACAGGCACGCTTACAAGCTGAAACCGAGCGAAAGGCTGCTGAAGAAGCCAGACAAAAGGCTGAGCAAGAACGTCTAGCAGCTCAAAAAGCTGAAGAGGAAGCCAGACAAAAAGCTGAACAAGAGCGTCAACGACTGGCAGAGGAGCAACGCAAGGCTGAGGAAGAACGTCAGCGACTCGAGCAGGAGAGGCGTGAAGCTGAAGCCGAGCGTAAGCGTATTGAGGAAGAAAAACGACGCGCAGAAGAAGAGCGTAAGCGGGTTGAAGAAGAGCAACGCCGTGCCGAGGAAGCCAGACGCAAGGCAGCGGAGGAAGAAGAGCGGCGACGTATAGCAGAAGCTGAGGCAGAATTGCAGCGGCAATTGCAGGCTGAGGAAGAGCAGCGAACGGCTAGACGTGTCGCCGGTGTTGTAGATCAATACTCGATTATGATCCAACAGCGAGTAAAGCGTTTCTGGATTCGCCCATCGATTACCGAGCAGGGATTGCAGGTGACGTTGAGAGTGCGAGTATTGCCAGGTGGTGAAGTTGGGCAGGTATCTGTGGTCAGAAGTAGTGGCAATGCTTTGTTTGACCGTAGTGCAGAAAATGCCGTTTTTGCGGCATCGCCATTACCACAGCCCAGCGACCCGCAAGCAGCCGCTGCGTTTCGCGATTTTCAGTTCATATTTAAACCAGAATAGAGGATCTAGTGATGGCCAGAAGATGGTTGAAATTTATCGGCTTCATGCTGATGTTGTTGCCCTGGCATGCTCACGCCTTACTGACAATTGAAATTACCGGTGGCTCTGAGGCTGCATTGCCAATTGCCATCGTACCTTTTGGCGAGGAAGGTGTGATTCCACCAGAGGATATTTCCGAAATCATTCGAAACAATCTGCAGAGCAGTGGTCGATTTGCACCACTGGCCAAAAGCGACTTGATATCTCAGCCCCATGAGCAATCACAGGTCAACTTTGCGGATTGGCGCTTGTTGCGTTCTGAAGGCTTGGTGATTGGCAAAGTCACCAGCCAGGATGGTGAAAACTATCAGGTGCAGTTTCAGTTGTTTGATGTCTATCGAGGCACCCAAATGGCTGGAAAACGATACCAGGTTCCAGTGTCTGGACTACGCAATCTGGGCCATCAAATTTCAGATCTCATCTATGAAGCCTTGACCGGTGAAGTGGGTGTTTTCTCGACAAGACTGGCTTTTGTGACTGTGCAGAGGACAGCCGATGGCGCCAGACGCTTCGCGCTGCAAATTTCTGATGCTGATGGCGCAAACCCGCGTACAATTCTGCAATCAGCGCAACCTATCATGTCGCCAAGATGGTCTCCAGACGGAGAACAACTTGCTTATGTCTCATTTGAAAACGGTAACTCAGAAGTGTTTGTTCAACAACTTCGAAGTGGTGACAGACGATCGATTGCTGCTTTTGATGGTGTAAACAGTGCGCCTTCGTGGTCACCAGATGGTAAGCGCTTGGCGTTGACACTGTCTCGAACAGGTTCGCCGGAGCTTTACATTCTGGAACTGTCGAATGGTGAGTTAACACGGGTAACCCACAACTCCCAGTCAATTGATACTGAACCAGTCTGGATGCCAAACGGCCGTGAGCTGGTCTTCACCTCTGATCGTGGTGGCAGACCTCAGATATACAAAATCCCTGTTGAAGGCGGGCGAGCAACTCGTCTCACTTTTGAAGGAAACTACAACGCCTCTCCAGATATTTCACCTGATGGCCGAAAAATGGCCATGGTGCATGCGGTGGGTGGTCGTTACTACATTGCTGTTCAGGATCTGCGAAGTGGCGCAGTACAGGTCCTTACCGAACAAGGCCGCGATGAGTCGCCGAGTTTTGCGCCCAACGGTCGTATGATACTGTATGCTACCGAACAAAACGGCAGAGGCGTGCTTGCTGCTGTGTCTGTCGATGGCAGAATTCATCAACGACTGGCTGAGTCAGGAATTCAGGTTCGAGAACCAGCGTGGTCTCCACTGAGAAAATAATCAAGTTCAACTTCAGGAGAGTTGTGTCGATGAAATTACTTAAATTGAGTGCAATGATGCTAGCCGCTGTTTGGGTGGCTGGTTGTAGTTCGACTGCCAAAAAAGATGGTGAAGTCGATGGTGCGGATCGTGTTGCTGTTGAAGATAGAAGCATTACATCCGGGGTTTCCGGAGATGGTGTGGATGGCAGTGATTTTGGCACGGAAGCGAGCGTTATCGCTGGAGATGGAAGTTTTCGTGGTCGTGGTTTTGATGATCCTTCCAGCCCGTTGTCACAGCGCGTGGTCTATTTTGAATTCGACAGCTCTGCTGTTCGTGCAGAAGATCAACACATTCTGGAAGCACATGCGGCATATCTGGGAGCCAACCCAAATGTCACCGTACGTCTTGAAGGTCATACCGACGAACGTGGTTCACGCGAGTATAACCTTGCCCTGGGTGAGAGACGTGCGATGTCTATCCGTCAGGCACTTATGTTGCAAGGGGCAGGCATGAACCAGTTCCGTGTGGTCAGTTTTGGTGAAGAACGTCCTGCTGTTGAAGGTTCTGGTGAGGGTGTCTGGCAGCAAAATCGCCGCGTAGAAATTATTTATACAGGACGTTAACATGAAGTTTTGCTACAGAAGAAAATGGCTTGCTGTCGCGGTTGCGGCGTGTCTGTTACCGACCGCAACCATGGCCGAAAGCCAAAGTCTGGAGCAACGAATAGAACGTCTGGAGCGTATCGTCCAGGGGCAGGGCTTAACAGCCCTGCTTTCTCGCGTTGATCAGTTGCAAAACGAAATCCAACGCCTCAATGGTGATAACGAGGCTTTAAATCACCAACTGCAACAACTACAGAACAGCCAGCGTGAAATGTACATGGATCTTGAGCAAAGGCTTGAATCCCGTCCAGCAGCTCCCGCTGAAAGTGAGAGTCCTTCGACTCTCGCCCCGACAATTCCAACATTGTCGCCTGACGCTGATTCGGATGCTGATTTTTTAACGGATCCTCCGCCCAGTTTTGAAGACGAATCTGCAGACGGTCAAGCACCGGCAGCCCCCGTTTCAGAAGAGGATGGCGAGGCTTCCTACCAGGCAGCATTACAGACCTTGAGAAGTGGTCAGTATGATGAGGCGATTCAGATTCTGAATGCGTTCCCTGAGCAGTACCCCAACAGTGAATATTTACCAAACGTCTATTACTGGCGTGGTGAAGCGTATTACGTGACTCGAAATTTCGAACAAGCTATTGCTTCATTTCAGGTAGTGCTTGATCAATACAGCGCCAGCGACAAAGTGGGTGACGCATTGCTCAAACGTGGCTTTAGCGAATACGAGCTGGGTGAGATCGACAAGGCAAGAACTACGCTGAATCAAGTGATCGCTAGCTATCCAGATACCTCAGTAGCGCGGCTGGCCAGAGTTCGTCTTGACCGTATTCAGCAGGAAAGTCGCTGATATACAGAGCGATTGCAGGTAGCTAAATGGCGCAGTGTCGCATCACGGAAATCTTTACTCACTGCAAGGTGAGTCGCGCACAGTGGGGTTGCCCACCGTTTTTGTCAGGCTGACAGGCTGCCCGTTGCGCTGTGGTTACTGTGATACGGAATATGCGTTTCATGGTGGTCAGAAAATGGACATTTCAGACATTGTTGCCGAAGTCGCCGCATACCAACCGCGATATGTCACCGTGACAGGGGGAGAACCTCTGGCACAGTCGACCTGTCTGGAGTTGCTTACTGAGCTGTGTGATTTGGGGCTTGAGGTTTCATTGGAAACCAGCGGTGCCATGGACATCAGTAAAGTGGATAGCCGGGTTTCAAGGGTCATGGACCTCAAGACCCCTGGTTCGGGAGAAGTGTCAAAAAACCGCTACAGCAACATTGAACTTCTAAATACTCATGATCAATTAAAATTTGTCATATGTGACCGGTCAGATTACGAATGGGCTGTGGGCAAAATCAATGAATATGATCTTGCCCAGCGATGTGAGCTGTTGTTTTCACCAGAGCATGGAAATTTGGCAGCCACCGACTTGGCGGAATGGATCATTGCTGACAACCTGCCGGTCAGAATGCAAATCCAGTTACACAAATATCTATGGAACGATGCGCAGGGACACTAACAGACCATGACTGACAAGCGTGCCGTTGTGATGCTCTCCGGTGGCCTTGACTCGGCGACTGCCTTGGCGATAGCGAAATCTCAAGGCTATGATTGTCACACCATCAGCTTTGATTATGGACAGCGCCATCGTGCTGAACTTGAAGCTGCAGCAAAACTGTCTAAAGCACTTTCAGCAAGCAGCCATAAAGTCATCACGATCGATCTCCAAACCATCGGCGGATCGGCACTTACCGATACTGATATTGATGTGCCAGAACAGCATCAAGAAGGTATTCCTGTTACCTACGTTCCAGCTCGTAACACAGTATTTCTATCAATTGCGCTCGGATGGGCTGAGGTTTTACAAGCTGATGCCATTTTTTTGGGGGTTAACGCCGTAGATTATTCGGGTTACCCGGATTGTCGACCTGAATACATAAAAGCTTTTGAGACCATGGCAAACCTTGCAACAAAACGCGGGGTTGAAGGTGACAGACTATATATATATGCGCCATTGATGCACATGACCAAGGCTGAGATTATTCAAGCGGGTATCCAGTTGGGCATTGATTACAGCCAGACAATATCCTGCTACCAAGCCGATGCCAGCGGGCGTGCCTGTGGACAATGTGATTCATGCCGATTTCGTAAAGAGGGATTTGAACAAGCTGGTGTGAGTGACCCCACTCACTATCAGATATAGAATCCGTCTCAAGCGAGCCGCATCAAGTTTCACGAGTTTTGCTTTATCGGCTGGCTTCAGCCAGCAATGCTAAACGGGTATTCGCAGTAATTCACAAAAAATATTGTTTTTGGGCTTGCCATCTTCGACAAATATAGTATGATGTCGGGCTTGGTTTGGGCCGTTAGCTCAGTTGGTAGAGCACCGGACTTTTAATCCGATGGTCCTGCGTTCGAGTCGCAGACGGCCCACCAATTTCTTCAAGATTTTTCAGATTTATTCATTGTCATAAAGCTGTAATATTTTGATTGACACCCAAGCGAGTGTCTGTATAATTCTCGCTTCTTTGCTGGCACGAGTCAGCAGCTCTTTAAAAAATCAGAATCAAGTAATTTGTGTGGGTGCTTGCGTGGGATTTGTTTCGATAAATCAGACGTGAGTAATTCGCAAGAATGCAAACGTCAATCAAGTTATTGTCTCTGACTTATAGAGACTACAAGTCAAAATTAAACTGAAGAGTTTGATCATGGCTCAGATTGAACGCTGGCGGCATGCCTAACACATGCAAGTCGAACGCTGA
>NZ_APHR01000006.1 GCF_000349205.1 Methylophaga lonarensis MPL
GAGGCGGATAATCAGAAAATCATAACAGTGYCAGAGGCAAAAAATCTCTGTTTTTCAACCTGCCCTGACCTTGACCGAACTCAATGAGGCTCAGGCATAAAGTACCAGCAGACTGCCCATCACCATCACCAGACAAGCCATCATTCGGCTGCGAAAATGTGCTTCGCGGAAGATTCTGGCCCCCAGAAATACTTGCAACACCATGCTTAGCTGAAACAGGGCCAGCGCATAGGCTATCAACATTTTTGACAATAACAGCAGCGTGGTGAACTGCATGACCAGAATTAGCATGGCTAATCCAAGCAAAGCATAGCGTTGCTGAGCAAAATGAATAGTGTCATTGCGCCACGAATGGGACGAAAAACACTGATAAACAAGCACTGCCAGGGGCAGACCAAACAGGCACCAGAAAACAGTTGTTGCCAGCGCACCACCGCTGACGACGGCATTTTTCAACGGTAAAGTGCCAATGGAGAACAGTGCAATCGACAGGAAGCGATATTGCACGCCACGGTCACTGAGTAACTGCCAGATCCTGTTGCCCGAGGCTGTGCTGCTGGCGGGCATCAACAAAAAGCTGCCGCCAATGATAATCAGCACACCAATCAGTCCTTGCAGGTTGGGGATTTCATTGAGCAGCAGCATCGCCAGCAGCATTGAAATCACTACTTTATAAGCGTTGAGTGGCCCGAATACTGATAAATCGGTGCGTGATAAGGACATCACCAAAAAAAGTGTGCCTGCCATATCCAGCATGGCAGCCAGGATGATGTTTAGCCAAAACGTGCTATCAAGCGAGGCAATGGGTAGCCACCAGAGCAGTGGCAGGCAGAACAGTGTCAATAAGCCATAACTACTCATGACAATAAACAGCGGGTGCAGTTTATTGTTGGCTAATTGTTTCTGAAATACATTGGCAACCGCAGCGGAACCAATCCGCGCAAGGACCAGCAAAAGCTCCATGCAGATTAATCAGTGTCTGCAAGGGCAGACTGATAGTTCATGGTGAAAGGATTGACGGTGTATACGTTGTAAATACTGCTTTGGTCATGGTGATCTATGGCGATCACCGCAAAATCATCTTTGCGGGCGCCCATTTCCATACCCGGTGTACCAACTGGCATTTCTGGTACTGACAGCGCTTTGATTGAGGTGGGGGCATCGCGAATCAGGCGTTTGATATCGTCCGCAGGCACATGGCCTTCAATCAAATAACCATTCACCACGGCGGTATGACATGAGGCTACATGCAATGGCAGGCCAAGTTCCTGCTTGACTGAGAACATGTCATGTCTGAGTTCATCAATGACGCTGAATTGATGCTGTTCGAGATGGTCGATCCATTTGTGACAGCAAACGCAGTCCGGGCTTCGGTAAACGATAATTTCTGCAGGCTGTTCAAGCTCAATCGTGGCGGATTGCCAGTCGGATGCCAGAAGCTGAACTGGCAGAGCAAATAAAAAAATAACGGTGGTAATCAGCAGTTTCATTAGAGGTATTCAACCATGATGTCTGGGTCATTGCCGTGTTGTTCGACGTAATCAAGTGCGGCCAACATTGCTTTTTCATCGCCGGGTTTTACTGATTCCGGTAATAATTGAACATCGATGCCGTGTGTGGTCAGTTGCGCGATCTCCTCTGGCTGCAACAGTTCAGGATTGAGCCACAGCGCTGCTTGTTGTTCCAACAGCGCTGCCTGGATGGAATCGTAGCCTTCTCGACTGAAAATCAGATAAATCATTATTTCAGGTTCAGGAAAGCACTTTCAGAGATGTTTGACCAATCCTCATCAGCTTCCATAAATGCCTGGTAGGCTTCATAGACTCGCTTGAATCTTGGATTGTTGGCAGCTTCTTCCTGCAGGGCTTCGTCGGTCAGCGTATGCAGTTTTTGCAAGACTTCGTGCGGGAAAGGCAATATTTCAATGTCCTGACGTTTACGTAACTCCGCCAGTGCTGCCATGTTGTGATATTCCATTTCGGCATGGCTGCGGGTGTTTTCGGCCATGGCGGCAGTGCGAACCAGCGCCTGCAAGTCACTTGGCAGGCTGTCCCAGGCGTGTTTGTTGATCATTAATTCCAGCACTGGACCAGGTTCCTGCCAGCCTGGGTAGTAGTAAAACTTGGCTGCCCGGTGCAATCCAAGCCGGACATCGTGATAGGGCGCTATCCATTCGGCAGCATCGATATTGTTGCGTTCCAGCGCCATATAGACTTCACTGCCAGCTAGCAGCACCGGATTTCCGCCTGCTCTGGCAAACACTTTGCCGCCAAGCCCAGGAATACGCATTTTCAGACCTTGCAGGTCGTCAATTGAGTTGATTTTTTTATTGAACCAGCCGCCCATTTGAAAACCGGTGTTACCGATGGGCATTGGCACGATATTGAACGGGGCATAGACTTCCTCCCAAAGCTCCAGTCCACCACCGTGATACAGCCAGGCATTCATGCCTCGCGCGGTCATGCCAAATGGAACGGTTGAGAAAAACTGCGCTTCTGGAACCTTACCGGCCCAGTAATAGGCACTGCTATGACCCATTTCGATGGTGCCTTGTGAGACAGCATCAAAGGTCTGCAAGGCTGGAATGAGTTCACCACCGGCATAGACACGAATATCGAGCCTGCCGTTAGACATCACTCGCAGATTCTCGGCAAAGCGCTCAGCACCTTCCTGCAACACCGGGAATCCGGGCGGCCAGGCGGTGACCATTTTCCAGCGATAAACTTTGCTCATGTCGATATCATCATCAAAAGCACTGGTGCCAGGAGCACCACAGGCGGTCAAGCCGAGCGTCGTGATAACACCGAGAGCCATGATAAAAAAGTATCGTTTAAACAGGGTTTTCAACATTGACAGTATCCTGCAATCACAAAAATTCGAGCTTGGCATAGGCCAGTACCAACCATTTGGTGCCAGCATGTTTGAAATTTACCTGAACGCGAGCATGGCTGCCCGTGCCTTCACTGTCAATAATAACGCCAGGACCAAACTTGGTGTGCATGACCTGCTGTCCCTGACGAATGTCGCTCAGACTACTGTCAGTGTTCGCTTTGGCGGCGAGGCCTGTGTGGCTGGAATGCTGGCGGGCTCTGACTTCGTGGAGTTGTTCAGCCGGTATTTCACTGATGAACCGTGACGGGCGTTGCAGCATTCCCTGTCCATACAGGAAACGGTTTTCAGTATAGAGCAGTGTCAGTCGCTGACGGGCACGGGTCATGCCGACATAGCAAAGGCGGCGCTCTTCGGCCAGTCTTGCCGGATCATCAATGGACTTTTGTCCCGGAAACAAACCTTCTTCCATGCCAGGCATGAATACCAGTGGAAATTCGAGGCCTTTGGCGGAGTGCAAGGTCATCAGCTGTACACAGTCGTCCCATTTATTTCCCTGATTTTCACCTGCTTCCAGCGCTGCATGTGACAGGAAGGCATCCAGTGGTGTCATTGCCTCGGCCTCTTCAGGCGCCGTGAATTCGCGGGTTGCGTTAATAAGCTCATCAAGGTTCTCGATTCGCCCCTGACCTTTTTCTGAACTGTCCTTGCCAAAAAAGCTTCTTAAGCCGGACTCGTCAATCACTAATGCAGTGAGTTCGTGCAAGGTAATCGACGAATCGACAGGTGTCAGTGAGTCCACCAGCGTAAGAAATTGATTCAGTGCATTGGCCGCTCTGGCTGGTAAACGTTTTTCCTGAAGCATTTCTGTGGCTGCTTGCCACAGTGAAAGATTGAGCTCTCGGGCATGTTGCCGACATTGCCCCATGGTGGCCGCGCCAATGCCTCGAGTCGGTGTATTGACGACGCGTTCAAAGGCAGCATCGTCGAGTCGATTGGCAATCAAACGTAAATAGGCCAACACGTCTTTGATTTCGGCGCGTTCAAAAAAACGCAGTCCGCCATAGACCCGATAGGGCATATTGGCCTGCAGCAATGCTTCTTCAATCACCCTTGATTGTGCATTGGAGCGATACAGAACGGCTGTTTCAGAGCGTTGTCCGCCTTGTTGAATCCATTCTGCAATTTGCTGAACAATAAAGGCTGCTTCATCACGTTCGTTGTAGGCGTGATAGAGCTGAACCTGTTCACCATCAGCATCTTCGGTCCAGAGAGCCTTGCCAAGACGTTCGCGATTATTGGCGATGACCGCATTGGCCGCGGCAAGAATATTGCCGGTAGAACGGTAGTTTTGCTCCAGCCGAATGGTGTCTGCGTCAGGGTAGTCCTGATGGAATTTCTGAATATTTTCGATACGGGCACCACGCCAGCCATAAATCGACTGATCGTCATCGCCAACAATAAACAAATGACCGCTGTCGCCCGCCAGTAAGCGCAGCCAGGCATATTGAATCGTGTTGGTATCCTGAAATTCATCGACTAGTATCTGTCGAAATCGTTGCTGATAAATGGCCAGAATATCGGGTCTTTTCAGCCAGAGTTCGTGACAGCGAAGCAGCAGTTCTGCAAAGTCCACCACGCCTGCTCGCTGGCAGCTAGATTCATAAGCCGCGTAGATGGCAAGCATTTTTTGCGAGTAGGGATCATGACCGGCCTGAATATGCTTGGCACGCAGTCCTTCATCCTTTTGTGCATTGATAAACCACTGGGCCTGTTTGGCAGGCCATTGCTGTTCATCAAGATCCATGGCGCGAATCACTCGTTTGAGCATGCGCAGCTGATCATCTGAATCCAGAATCTGAAAGCTCTGAGGTAAATCGACATCTTGCCAGTGGGCACGCAGTAACCGGTGAGCTAGCCCATGAAAGGTGCCAACCCACATGCCGCCGATGGGGTAACCCAGCATGTTTTCAATTCGGCCACGCATCTCAGCGGCAGCTTTATTGGTAAAAGTGACAGCAAGAATGTTGGCAGGCGCAAAGCCTTCAGCTTGAATCAACCAGGCGATTCTATGGACCAAAACACGTGTTTTACCACTACCTGCACCCGCCAGAATACGGGCGTGCCCCGGTGGCGCTGCCACTGCCTGTCGTTGTGGCTTATTCAGATCATCGAGTAGTTCAGAAACATCCATCGGGCAGGTAATTATTCGCGATTGAGAGAAGGCATTGTATCGACAGGATCATGTGCTTGTGTCGGATGTTGGGAACATAGACCCGACCGAGTCAAAAAAATCACAGACCTGGATATAAGGACAGGTCGGCAAACGTGTTGCCGACCTGTGAAGGAGATCAGATGTTGCTGTCCAGAAAGGCAGCAAGTTGGGATTTGGTTAATGCACCGACTTTTGTGGCTTCAACCTCACCATCTTTGAACAGCATCAGCGTTGGAATGCCACGAATGCCATAACGAGGTGGGGTATCAGGGTTCTCGTCGATGTTCAGTTTGCAAACTTTAAGTTTGCCGGCGTATTCAGCACCAATTTCCTCGAGCACCGGGGCGATCATTTTGCACGGGCCGCACCATTCAGCCCAGTAGTCAACCAGCACTGGCAAGTCAGATTGCAATACTTGACTGTCAAAGTCGCCATCAGTCACGTTGGTGACGTTTTCGCTCATTTTTTATCTCCAGTGGTATATAAAGTACGGGGCCGTTATACTCACGGCGACCCATAGTGGCTATCATTTTTTCCTATCAGTAACGGTAATGCAAGTATTTCTATGACAACACACCTGACCGGACAGAGATTTTCTGAGCTGCCACTTCATTCTGATTTGCAGCAAGATCTGGCGCATGCCGGCTTTGAGTTTTGTACACCCATCCAAGCTCAAACGCTTCCTTTGTTGTTGGCGGGGCGTGATGTTGCAGGTCAGGCCCAGACCGGAACCGGAAAAACCATTGCATTTCTGCTGGCGACATTTCAACGACTTTTAGAAGATAGCGCTGAACCGCAAAAACAACCCAGAGCCTTGATATTGGCCCCAACGCGTGAATTGGCCATCCAGATTGCCAAAGATGCTGAAATCCTCAACTCAAGTGCCGGGTTGCGGATTGCGCTGGCGCACGGCGGTAAGGATTATCAGCGTCAGCGAGACCAGATTACTCAGGGATGCGATATTTTGATCGGCACTCCAGGACGGTTGCTGGACTATCACCGGCAACATGTTTTCAGCCTTAAGCAGATTCAGGCGATTGTGTTGGATGAAGCGGATCGAATGTTTGATCTGGGCTTTATCAAGGACATTCGATATTTTCTGCGTCGTATTCCCAACCCCAGCCAGCGACTCGGCATGCTGTTTTCAGCAACACTCAGCTATCGGGTGACCGAGCTGGCCTATGAGCATATGAACAACCCAGAAAAAATTCGGGTTGAGCCGGAAAAAATGCTCGGAGATCGCATCGAAGAATGGGTCTATTACCCGGCCAATGAAGAAAAAATTCCTCTGCTGCTGGCGCTAACCAAGCGTATTCAGCCGCTGCGCTCGATTGTGTTTGTAAACACCAAGCATATTGCCGAAAAGGTCTGGGGCTATCTTGAAGGTAATGGCTACAAGGCTGCTTTGTTGTCTGGCGATGTGCCACAGAAAAAACGTGAACGGTTGTTGCAGCACTTTCAGGATGGGGATTTTCCCTTCCTGGTTGCTACTGATGTGGCGGCAAGGGGCTTGCATATTCCCGAGGTGAGTCATGTATTCAACTACGATTTACCTCAGGATCCAGAGGATTATGTGCATCGAACCGGGCGAACGGCGCGTGCTGGTGCCAGTGGTGTTGCTATCAGCTTTGCCTGCGAAGAATACGTATTTTCACTTCCCGATATCGAGAGTTACATCAAACACAAACTTCCGGTAGCCGCCAGTAGTGATGAACAGCTTGAAACTCCTTTGCCTGCGGTAAAGCCAGAGAAGCACCGGCCACCAAGAAATGGCCGCGACACGCAGGCAAACAGTAAGAAACGTCGACCTCGCAGAAGTCGAACGTCAGAAGAAAAAGCCAATCTGACGGATGCAGATCAACAATAATCCAGTATTTCTGCCTGCGACAGTTGCCGGGGTCAATGATAAACAGACGGCAGCCAAGCTTCCTGTTGTGTATCAGCCGGAAGTAGTCTCAAAAACACCTTTAGCTACCGAGACCCGAAGCACCACGTCGGTGGTCAATGCCATCACCGATGAATCATCTGCCCGTGAAGTAAGATTTGTTCGGGCTTTTGCCACACTGTCAGCACAGCAATCCGCCAGCACAGATAATCCTTTGCCGTCGGCGGTTAAACAATATGTTCAAGTGGCGAGCATGCCATTGGAGAGTAATAATTCAGGGAGGATTGTCGATGAGTCGGTGTAGTCTGCTGCTGATTTTTTTATTGATACTACCGGGCTGTGCTACACAAGGCGGTCATGGTGGCAGCGGCGCTCAGCAGAGCTCATCGGGTTTGTCCCGGTTTGCCAAAAGTGATATCGATGAAGTGATAGAAATTCATCAACAAAGGTTGATGAGTGATCTGAAACTGATGATGTACAAGCTGTATTTGCGCAACCCGTCTGAGCGTCACGATCGAGATATTCGTGATACGCGCGAGAGCGTCGACAGAATTTTTGCCAAACGCTTTGATCATGTTTTTCCCGGGTTGGAAATGGCTGATCCGACTGATTTGATTCGGTTATCACTGGAGCCGAGTTATGAAGGTGATCGTGTGCTGGCTTTCACCATCGGTTTGCGACGGATGCTGATGGCGTCTTATGACAATCGAACCGAGTTCTATTATCTGACTCAGGCCGATGAGCAAAAACTCTACAATAGCGCCCGTAATATCGAAATTGCAGCCTGGTTGCTGGCCGAGCGACGTGATGCCGATGGTCGTTTGTTGTTATTGAGTGACAGCTTGGAGGATGAACAGCGTAACTTGAGTTATCAACGCCTGTTCGGGCAGATGATTGCGACTCAGGATAATCTTGCCGAGATTATCTCACACAAGACCGGACGCTTGATTAAAACGATGGTGGTCAAAACAGCAACGGTAATGTTTTTACCGATATAAGCCGCGATCAGCTGCCGAATATTCTGTGACCGGCAGCATGCTGTATCAGCAGGTTTTTCAATGTCTGCTGTTTATGTAATTGAGACATGCCAAAGCTGCGCAACTTGGAGAATCCCGGTAGCTGGCAGCCAAACAGTCGATGAAAGCCATCCATGCTTAACTGCATCAGCAGGTTATCAGCCCGGCGACGTCTTTGATATTTGCCAAGCGTGTGCAGACTGCCTATCTGGCGCCCGGATTGAGCTGCCTGATTGACAACCTCCGCCAGCGCTTGTGCATCCAGCAAACCAATATTCACGCCTTGTCCTGCCAGTGGATGTATGGTGTGAGCGGCATCACCGACCAGAGCCAAACCCGGCTGCACATAGCGTTCACTGTGGCGAAGTTTCAGAGGAAAAGCCGCGCGCGCACTGATGACACTGACTTTGCCGAGCTGACTATCGAGATTTTTTTCCAGCAGGGCAGAAAACTCGGATTCGGAGAGTTCGAGCATTTGTTCGGCTTGCGCGGTGGGTAAGCTCCAGACAATGGAACATTGGTGTGGATCTCTCAGCGGCAAAAAAGCCAGCGGGCCACTCGGCATAAATTTCTGCCGGGCTGTCATTTGATGCGACTGTGCTGTCTGTACCGAACAGACTAATCCTGATTGCTGGTAATCCCAGCCATGACTTTGAATACCTGCCCAATCGCGAATCTGAGACTGTGCTCCATCGGCGGCAACAAACAGTTTAGCGGTGAGCTTCAGCTCATCCTGTAAGGTCAACACATTGTCTTCAAATGTGCTCGGAACAGCAGGGCAGTAGACCGTAATATCAGGATGTTGCTGGCAAAGCTGCATGGCCGAGTTTTGGATAGTATCGTTTTCGACAATGTGACCCAACCAGGCCAAACCTGAGTCGGCAGCTTCGAATTCCAGCAAGCTGTCCGTTTTTTCCCAGATAGACATGCGCTGATAAGGGCCGATTTTCTGCGGATCCAGTTGTTGCCAGACGCCAATGGATTCGAGGATTTGCTGGCTATGCAGATTGATGGCACTGACGCGAGGCGGGCCGTTTGATGCCATAGCCGGGTGTGGGGCTTTTTCGACAACAGCTATTTTCAATGTGTTGTGTTTGGCCAGTAAGAGAGCCAGCGAAGCACCTACCATGCCGCCACCAACAATGACGATATCGAATTGCTCTGTCACAGTGGCAATCCTCTGCTGAGCTTGGCTTGACGGCCAGCTAATCCCATACTGGTATTGGCCAGACAATGTTTTAACGGCGGCAGCATATTAAGCAGGCTTAGCGCCGAAGCTCGCCCGTGGCCGAGTATTGGATTGTGATTGCTGAAAATTTTCACCAGTCGGTCGGTATTGTTGATGACCTTGTCCTGATCTGGCTGTCGTTGTTGTTGATAGTCATGTAGCAGGCGTGCATCTCCACAATCACCGGTCTGCTCGGCGAGCATTTCGGCCAGTACGGCGACATCTCGTAGACCCAGATTAAATCCCTGTCCGGCAACCGGGTGAACACTGTGTGCAGCATTGCCAATCAGCACTGTTCTGGGTTGCACGGGTGCATCAACGCGCATCAGACTCAGTGGATAATGCTGCCGCTCGCCGATTTGCAGAAATTTACCCAGTCGATAGCCAAAACGTTGCTGCAGGCTTTGCAGGAACTGTTCATCATCCATGGCCGTAATGGAATCAACGTCAGCATCTTTGACAGTCCACACCAGACTCATTCGTTGTTGAGTCATGGGCAGTAATGCGATTGGGCCGGTGTCGGTAAAGCGTTCAAAAGCTCGGTGATTGTGGGGCCTCTCACAGACAATATTGCCGGTAATAGCCGTTTGTCCGTAACGGGTCTGTTGTGTTCCCAGATCAAGCAATTGCCTGATGTGTGAGAACTGGCCATCCGCAGCAACCACTAGTTTTGCACTAAGCTGACGTTGATCATCAAGTGTGATGTTTACTTGACGGAGGTTTGTTTCAAGTGCGATGACGCTGTTAGGACAAAACAGACTCAGTGATGTGCTTGCCAGCAGATGCTTGTTAAGCACCTGCCCCATGGCCTTGGCTGTGATGACTTGACCCAGCGCCGGCACAGCTAGCTCTGCAGCCGATAGTCGGGTAACTCCAAAATGGCCTTTGTCTGAAATATGGATATTGAGGATCTCGCAGGCATGTTGCGCAAGGTCTGGCCAGAGCTGCAATGTTTGCAATATGCGTTGAGATCCATAAGCCAGCGCGATGCCGCGATCATCAAAGCCGGGCTGTCCATCCGTTTCCAGTGCGCCTGACTCAACAAGCGCCACCCGTAACGAAGTCTGCTGCAGTGCCAGCGCAAGTGTTGCTCCGACGAATCCGCCGCCAACGATGACAACATCAAACTCTGTAGTTTTCATTGTTTTGTCTCAGGCACAGGCCATGACGGCTTCAATCTCATCAATTTCTTTGGGCGCACCTGAGGTTAGCACTTCATGCCCCTCTTTGGTGACCAGCACGTCGTCTTCAATGCGAATACCCGTGAAGTGCCATTTGCTGTCGATATGTTCTGGATTTCGAATATATAGACCTGGCTCAATAGTGAGCACCATGCCGGGTTCCAGCAGTCGCCATTCACCGCCGACCTTATAGTCACCCACATCGTGTACATCCATGCCAAGCCAGTGGCCGGTTCGGTGCATGTAAAACTCACGGTAAGCCTCTTCTTCGACAAGCTGTGCATGATTGCCTTTGAGCAGTCCAAGATCGATAAGTCCCTGGGTGAGAATATCGACCGCCACTTCGTGAGGCTGATTCCAGTGATTGCCAGGTTTCACTGCAGCAATGGCTGCTTTTTGAGCTTCCAGAACAACCGTGTATAGATCACGCTGTGGTTTGGTGAATTTACCATTAACCGGAAAAGTCCTGGTGATGTCTGCGGCATAGCACTGGTATTCTGCGCCAGCGTCGATCAGCAGTAAGTCATTGTTTTTGAGTTTTTTGTTGTTTTCGATGTAGTGCAGGATGCAGCCATTTTCACCACCACCCACAATTGATGGATAGGCAGGGGAGCGACAACCGTGACGCATGAATTCATGGATGAGTTCAGCCTCTACTTCATATTCCCAGCGGCCAGGTCGAGTGAATTGCATTGCCCGGATATGTGCTGCCACGGAAGCATCGGCTGCCTGTCTCATGGCTTTTATTTCCTGACTGCTTTTGAACAGTCTCAATTCATTGAGGCAGTGTTCCAGCTCGATGATTTCTGTTGGAGAATGCTTGCCACTGCGTGAAGCCTGACGCAGATGATTCAGCCAATTGACCATACGCTGGTCAAAAGACGGCTGATTGCCCATGGTGTAATAGACTTTTTCCTTGTTCTCCATCAGCCCAGGTAAAATATCGTCAAGATCGGTGATGGGGTATGAATCATCCGCAGCAAAATTGTGGACGGCACCTTCCTGGCCAGCGCGATAGCCGTCCCAGATTTCCTTGCTCAAGTCCCGTTCGCGGCAAAACAGCAGAAACTCACCATGCGCTCTTCCGGGAATCAGTACAATCACCGATTCTGGTTCATCAAAGCCGCTTAGATAGAAAAAATTACTGTCACTGCGATAAGGATAATCCACATCTCGATTGCGGGGAGCAACCGGTGAGTTGGGCAGAATGGCAATAGAATCTGGCCCCATGATTTCCATAAGGCGTGCTCTGCGTCGACGATATTCCGGTTTAGTCATTTAGGGCCTAGTGTTCAGTGATGCTTTGTGTCGGATCTTCAGGTTGAAGTTCGCTGTATAGGACAAATAATCCCATGCGCAAATATTCGGTCAGTTCCTCAAAGTTGGCTTCATCTTCATCAGCGTTGCTCAAATCGACATCGGCGATTTGGCTGATTTTGATGACATCAACGATATATTCCTGACTATCTGCGGACAGATCAGTTTCATCGGTCAGACCGGATGCGCCCAGACCATAAATCAATCCCTGACACCAGTCGGCCATGGCAATCAGTCTGGAAGCCAGTGGAAAACTGTCTTCCGGGAAAGCCAGTTTGAAATCGTATTCCGGGCTGTTAAGTGCCTGAATTGTCTGATCAAAAAGTTGCGTCAGGGCATTGATCTCGTCTTCTCCAGGATGAAAATCCTCGAATAACTGGCGAAACCAGTCGGTACGATTTGCCTTGGCATTCATGCAAAGCAATCCACACAGTGCGCCTTGCAATTCTGCCTGGGTAGATGGGCCATCACCTGCCATGTTCTCGGGAGACAGTGAGGGAAAATACAGTTCGGACATTAATCTGGCACCTGAAATAAAAAAACATATTATGACAGTTGTTGACCCGCTCTACGGGCCCCGTCTATAGTTAGGCATTATTTTCGCACAGCTTTGAACGCATATTAATGGATAAAAACGCGATCCAACAATTGGAACAGCAAGTAGATGAACTGTTGCGAGCAAGCCGTCGGCTGCGCGAGGAAAACATGCTACTGAGATCGCAACAGGCCGCGTGGCTGAGCGAGAGAGCCCAGTTGCTGGAAAAAACGGATACGGCGCGTCGGCGTATTGAAAAAATGGTCAGTCGCCTCAAAGAGCTGGATAACGAATTATGAGTGTGCCGGTTGTAGTCAGTATCCTTGGCAAGGAGTATCAGGTTGCCTGTCCTGAGGAAGAACGAGAAGCTCTGATCGCCTCAGCTCGAATGGTTCATCAGAACATGGAAAAAATCCGAGCTACGGGTAAAGTGGTTGGTCTGGATCGCGTTGCGGTGATGGCGGCGCTGAATTTGGCGCATGAACTGCTCACATTGCAGCAGGACGAAGGTCAGGATATCGAAAAAATAAACAACAAGATCTTGCAACTCAAGGAACGGGTCAGTGCTTTTCTTGATGAAGATCGACAGTTGGAGCTCTAAAAACCGTTACAAGTACCGCTTGTGATCAGGTATCATATAACTAACCCTGCGGTGCTCGACAGCGTACATCGTGTGTCTTGAGCCGATAAGCAAATGCTAAGGAGATCAGCACTGAGTCGGGAGTGCAAGCCCGCTTGACGGGAAGCCCAAAGATTCACCATGGTTTCCACTTGAACCTGATGGTTCAAGAACCCCGTTCGCATCGACACTGTGGGGCCTTTATTCAATTTGGCTGGTTTCAGTCAGACTCTCAGCATGACATCACGAAGCTGATTGTAATCATGGACCACCGCCACACTTCGCACAAAAGCCTCAAAAAAAGCCCGCGCACGGCGGCATAGCCGATCAATATCGCTGGATGTCATTTCATTGCCGAACAGTTGATGCGCATTACTGATCTCAGCAATTTGTTGTTCGCTCAGATGCTGAAAGCCCATTTCCCAATGCGGAAACATTCTTGAATCGATAGGTTCCGCGCACAATTCAATGAGATTGTTGTGTCTAGAATCAATCTTGACAGTGTTGTAGATGTACTCGACGCTTATCTTTTTACCTTCAAGCAACTGAATAAAACGGCCATTGTGATGGAGCAGATAGCCGGTGATATTGAAATGAGCATTTTTGAAGCGGCATTTGTCCAGCAATCTGTCCAAATCCTCAATACTCATATTTGGACTTGCTGAGCTGATGTACATGATTTTGTATAACTGTTGCTGGTCCATGGAGTCCCTCACTACTGAAATCGAGAAACGTGGACAAGCCACACTGACGAACTGTATCAGCTGAGCCAGTGTAGTGTATCCTTGGCTTGAGTTACCGATTAAGGATAAGTCTCAAGCATTTCTGGCCAAACTTCAAGCGCTTATGCACACGGCGTTTTGCGTTTAGAAACTGATTGAGGTTGCTGATGACTCAGGTTTGGCCGATAACTGTTGGGTGAGTTTAGTTTTCAGGTAGTCCTGTTGCTCGTTAGTCAGGGCTTTACCGTCACTGGTGGTGATGAAAAATACATCTTCCACCTGATCACCTAGCGTAGTCATTTTGGCGTTGATAAGTTGAATATCAAGCGCCAGCAATACTTGCGCGACGGCCGACAGTAATCCAGGACGATCGTGCGTATACAACTCAAGCACTGAGTGGTTCTGCTCTGGATTATCAGCCAGTTTGATCACAGGCTCCGTGCGAAACAGCTGACTGGTTCTGGGAATTCGTTGAGGTTGATAGCCAGGGTGCGGAGAATTGTCGGCAAGTTGTTTGAGCAAAGCGTTACTGATGTCTTGCATGCGCTGCGCCGGAGCATGAATGACAAAGGTATTCAAGGCATTACCATCCCGAGTGGTGTTGATCTTTGCATCGAGGATGTTGATTTGTAATTGCTCAAGGCAGGCGGTCATGTCAGCGAACAGTCCGCGTCGGTCGGCACTGAAAATAAATAACTCCAGAGTATCAGTTGTGCCATGCGGCCGGATTGCAACCAGTGTGGACGAGTCGGGTTGTGCCAGTCGTTGACTGGTTTGCCAGACAATTTCATCCACAGAATGGCGAAGAAAATAATCCAGACTGTAGGGTTGCCATAGCTGGCTGAGTTGTGCCTGGGCACACCCGGCATCAACCAGCTCTTGCATTGCTTGCTGGTATTTTTTGTAACTTTTCTCCCGGGTGCTTTTGGCTTGTGCTTCCGTGTGTTCCAGCCATTGGCGTGTGCTGTGGTAGAGGCGTTTTAGCAAGGAGTCACGCCAACTGTTCCAGAGATTGTTATTGGTAGCGCGAATATCGGCAACGGTCAGCAGGTAGAGATAGTTAAGTCGCTCGGTTGTTTGAACTAGCTCTGCGAAGGCTTTGACAACTTCAGGATCTTCGATGTCCTGACGTTGCGCCGTTGAAGACATGGCTAGATGGTGACGCACCAGAAAACTGACAATCGCTGTGTCATAGTCACTCAGGCCATGTCGTTTGCAGAACTGTTGGGCATCGGTGACTCCCAGCACGCTGTGATCGCCGCCACGGCCTTTAGCAATATCGTGGTAAATGCCGGCAATGTAGAGCAGTTCGGGTTTCGGAAGTTGATAGAACACTTCACTGCACAGTGGAAATTCGTTACTCAGATCCGGGATTGAGAAGCGACGCAGATTTCGCACCAGAAACAGAGTGTGTTCGTCGACGGTGTAGGCATGAAACAAGTCATGCTGCATTTGGCCAACGATGCGACCAAACTCCGGCAGATAGGCGCCGAGCACGCCGAGTTGGTTCATACGACGAAACTCATGACTCACCCCGTTGGGTTGCCGCACCAGTTCCATAAACAGGCTTCGATTCTTGATATCTTCTCTGAAGCGAGCATCAATGAGATGCAAATGCGCATGTATCTGGCGAATGGTAGCGGCTCGAATCCCCTTCAACTCAGGGTGCTGTTGCAGAATCAGGAACACCTCAAGCAATGCGTAAGGGTAATAGGCAAAAATACCGGCATTGATGGTTTCGAGGTAACCATTGTGAGCCTGAAAACGGCGATTGATCGTGGAGATTTGTCGAGCTTCATTTGCCAGAATGATGTTTTCTTCAAATAGCTGCAGTAACAGCGCGTTCATCTGGCCGACCGCTCTGGCGCAGAGGTAGTAGTCCTTCATGAAGTGTTCAACAGCGCGACGGTTTTCAGTTTCGGTGTAGCCGAGCAACCTTGACAGCTCGCGCTGATAATCGATCATCAGCTTTTCCTGTTTGCGGCCAGCAAGATGATGTAGAGCAAAACGCACTTTCCACAGAAAGAGCTGAGCGTTATGCAATGCATCAAACTCGCTTTGAGCGAGGAAGCCTTTTTGTCTCAGCCCCTCCAGATCCTTAACCCCAAAGTGTTGCTGGGCGACCCATTGAATGACCTGAATATCCCTGAGACCACCTGGAGATTCCTTGATATTCGGTTCAAGATTATTGGCGGTATCGTTGTACTTCTGATGTCGTTGCCACTGCTCTTGGCGTTTGCGTTCAAAAAATAGCTGGGTATCCCATGTTTTGTTGGAAACGGTGAGCTGTAACAAGTCCTGGAATAATGCCTGATCACCACACAGGTAACGAGTTTCGAGCAGGTTGGTGGCGATGGTGATATCCAGCTCGGCCTGATGGCGACATTCGGCCAGGGTTCTCACACTGTGGCCAATTTCCAGGCCGGTGTCCCAGAGTTGGGTTAGAAAGGATGACAAGCCTTCTGGCGGTTGCTCACTGACACTCTCATCGAGCAGGATGAGCAGGTCGATATCTGACCACGGCAACAATTCATGACGACCATATCCGCCAACTGCTATCAGCGTAACGGGCAACGTTGAGTCGATATTGTCTTGCCATATTTTCTCCAACACTTCGTCAACGTAGTCAGCTTGCAGCCGAACCAGCGTTGCAATATCAGCTTGTTGCTCAAAAAACATGGTTTTAAGTGACTGTTGCGCCACTTTCAACAGTGAACGATAACTCTGTGTTTCTTCAGTACGAAAATGCCAGATAGAGTCAGCCGTGTCTGTGCTCATTTAATCTTGTTCTTCCTGCCTCAGAGTTAAAATTTCAAAACCATCATCAGTCACCAGCACAGTGTGCTCCCATTGGGCAGATAGTGAACGATCCTTGGTGACTACGGTCCAGCCGTCAGGGAGTTGTCTGACATGTCGTTTACCAGCGTTGATCATGGGTTCGATGGTAAAGGTCATGCCTGCCCTCAGCTCCATGCCTGTGCCTGGTGTGCCGTAGTGCAAGACTTGTGGTTCTTCGTGAAAGACCTTGCCGATGCCATGGCCACAGTATTCTCTGACCACTGAAAAGTTTTCTTTTTCAGCATGTTGTTGAATAGCGTGACCAATATCGCCGAGGCGAACACCGGGCTTGACCATTTCGATGCCCAGCATCATTGCTTCATGGGCGACTTTACATAGTCTCTTGGCCAGAATAGAAGTTTCACCGATGTGAAACATTTTACTGGTATCGCCGTGGTAGCCATCTTTGATCACTGTGATGTCGATATTGATGATATCGCCATCTTTGAGTTTTTTGTCTCCAGGGATGCCATGACAGATGACGTGGTTGACGGAGGTGCAAATCGACTTTGGAAAACCGTGATAGTTGAGTGGTGCTGGAATGGCATCTTGTACGTTCACGATGTATTCGTGACAGATCTGATTCAGCTCGTCAGTGGTGATTCCTGCTTTGACATGAGGACCGATCATGGTAAGCACCTCGGCAGCCAGCTTGCCTGCGGTGCGCATTTTTTCTATTTCATCGGCAGATTTGATGGTAACAGCCATTCGAGATTCTGATTCCTGGGAGTGGGTTGTTGTATAGTCAGCGGATAGTGTGCCGTAATTCCCGTGCTATCTCCAGTCAGCAATCCCATATTTACGCAATTGAATCGGCAGCTTTGTTTTGTCTGGCTTTTGTGGAATAATATGCGCGCCTTTAACACAGGCAAAAACACACGTGTGCCGACACAGTTGCCGGGGTGCTCTCAGTCATTGACTGCAGGGTCGGGAGCTGGGGTACACGGAGGCTAAACCCCAACTTAATTACACAGGTAAATAACCATGGCTAAAGTTTCTATGCGCCAAATGCTTGAAGCAGGCGTACATTTCGGTCACCAAACTCGTTACTGGAACCCAAAAATGGGTCCTTTCATTTTTGGCAAGCGTAACAACATCCATATCGTCAATCTTGAACACAGCCTGCCAATGTTCAACGACGCACTCAATTTCGTCAGCAAACTTGCTTCCAAAAAGGGTCGCATTCTGTTTGTAGGCACTAAAAGAGCGGCTCAAGATGCGATTCGTGAAGATGCAGAACGCGCAGGTATGCCATACGTCAACCGTCGCTGGTTGGGTGGCATGCTGACTAACTTTCAAACTGTCCGTCAGTCAATTAAGCGTCTTGAAGCTATTCAGACCATGATCGATTCTGGCAAGACTGAAGGTTTGAAGAAAAAAGAAATTCTCAACCTGACTCGTGAGCAGGAAAAACTCGAAAAAAGTATTGGCGGTATCAAGAAGATGGGTGGTCTGCCAGATGCATTGTTTGTGATCGATGTTGACCACGAGCGTATTGCTATCCAGGAAGCCAACAAGCTGGGCATTCCAGTCATTGCAATAGTTGATACCAACAGCAATCCTGACGGTGTTGACTATGTCATTCCTGGTAATGACGACTCAATGCGTGCAATTCGTTTGTACACCGCGCACATTGCAGACGCCATCATCGAAGGTCGTGCTTCAGTGACCACTGGTGATGCAGGCGAAGAGTTTGTTGAAGTTGCCGAAGAAACTGCGGCAGCGGCTGAATAACAACAGAACTTGAACGTACAGGCTCGCTGCTTTGGCGGGCCTGTGTCGTATGTGTAGCAGGTAAATTGCTGCACTGACTGGTAAATTTCAGAATACAGGGTAAAAAAATGGCAATTACTGCAGCTTTAGTGAAAGAACTGCGCGAGCGTACCGGCTCCGGCATGATGGAATGCAAAAAAGCGTTGGTTGAGGCAAATGGTGACATCGACGCAGCAATCGAAGCAATGCGTAAAGCGGGTCTGGCAAAAGCAGACAAAAAAGCTGACCGCGTCGCAGCCGAGGGTGTTATCGCTATCGAAAGCAATGACAGCAACACCGCAGCTGTCATGCTTGAGGTTAACTCAGAAACCGACTTTGTCGCCAAGGCTGACGACTTTGTAAATTTCGTCGCGCAACTTGCAAAAAAAGTCCTCGAAGCCAAGCCTGCTGATCTGGCAGCCTTGCTTGCACTGCCGCTGAACAGCAACGGTGATACTGTGGATTCGGTTCGTCAGTCACTGATCGCTAAAATTGGTGAAAACATCCAGGTGCGTCGCTTTGTCCTGCTCGAAGCAGACAACGGCATTATCGGTACCTACCGTCACGGTGACCGTATCGGCACTATGGTCAAACTGACTGGCAATGATCTGGATCTGGCACGTGATTTGGCTATGCATGTTGCTGCCAGCCGTCCACAAGCGATTTCTGCGGATCAAATTTCAGAAGACCTGCTGGCTAAAGAGCGTGATATTGTGGCCACACAAGCACGTGACAGTGGCAAACCAGAAGCAATCGTTGAAAAAATGATCGAAGGCCGCATGAGCAAGTTTGTCAACGAAATCAGTTTGCTCGGTCAGGCATTTGTCAAAGACCCAGACATCACTGTTGAAAAACTGGTCAAGCAAGCCAATGCAAGCGTTGAAACATTTGAATGTTTCGAAGTGGGTGAAGGTATCGAGAAGAAAGTCGATAACTTTGCTGAAGAGGTTATGGCTCAGGCACGGGGTAACTAAAAGATGACAGAGGCGGGTGGTAAACCGGTTTACAAGCGTGTACTGCTGAAACTTAGTGGTGAAGCGCTTATGGGGGATGCGGAATACGGTATCCAGCCGGAAGTCATCGCCCGCTTTGCAAAAGAAATATCCGAGCTCAACGCTCAAGGTGTTGAGCTCGGTATTGTCATCGGTGGTGGTAATATTTTTCGTGGTGCAGGCTTGGCCGCCAGTGGTATGGACCGTGTCAGTGCCGATCACATGGGCATGCTGGCCACTGTGTTGAATGCACTTGCGCTTCAAGATGCGCTGGAACGTAATGGCACCTTCTGTCGTGTGATGTCTGCCATTCGCATTCATGAAGTCTGTGAGGATTACCTGAGACGTCGTGCAATACGACATCTTGAAAAAGGTCGAGTGGTGATTTTTGCTGCCGGCACAGGCAATCCATTCTTCACAACCGATTCTGCGGCAAGTCTCAGAGCGGTTGAGATAGGTGCTGAGCTAATGCTCAAGGCAACACAGGTTGATGGTGTCTATGATTCAGACCCACGCAAGAATCCAGATGCCAAACGCTATGAGACTCTGAGTTACGATGAGGTGATCAATAATCGCCTTGCGGTCATGGATACCACCGCAGTCGTGATGTGTCAGGAACAAAAGATGCCGCTTCGCGTGTTTGATGTGCATCAACCTGGCAATCTGACAGGGATTATTTACGGCAAGAATGTCGGTACTTTGGTGAAACAGGACTGATCATGATTGAAGATATCAAAAAAGACGCAGCGGATCGGATGCAAAAGAGTGTCGCTGCCTTGAACACGGCGCTGGCAAAGATTCGTGCGGGTCGTGCACACACCAGTTTGCTGGATCATGTCACAGTGCCTTACTATGGTTCAGATGTGCCTCTGAGCCAGGTGGCCAGTGTTGGTATTGAAGATTCCAGAACGATCACGGTCACACCCTGGGAAAAAAACATGGTTGCCGTCATTGAAAAGGCCATCATGACTTCCGATTTGGGCGTTAACCCCAATAGTGCCGGTATGACCATTCGTATTCCGATTCCGCCTCTGACTGAGGAACGTCGTCGTGATTTGGTCAAAGTGGCTAAATCTGAAGCAGAAAATGCACGGGTCGCTGTGCGTAATATCCGCCGCGATGCCAACGGCAGCCTGAAAGATTTGCTCAAGGAAAAAGAAATCTCCGAAGACGAGCAACGCGGCGCAGAGGATGCAATTCAGAAGCTGACTGACGCTGTGATTAAACAAATTGACGAAGTGCTTGCTGAAAAAGAAACGGATTTGATGGCGGTCTAGTTGACTTCTCATCGTTCAGCCAAGCCGATGAAGGAGCAATCGCGCCCAATTCCCTCGCATATCGCCATTATCATGGATGGCAATGGCCGCTGGGCAAAAAAAAGATTACAGCCCCGTTTTATGGGGCATCGAGCTGGCGTCAGATCAGTCGAGAGTATTGTCAGGCACTGCGTGGCATCCGGTGTCAAAGTGCTCAGCCTGTTTGCCTTCAGTAGTGAAAACTGGCGTCGTCCTGGCAAAGAAGTTGAGTTGTTGATGGATTTGTTCAGCAGGGCACTGACAGAGCAGGTCAAACGACTTCACGATAACAACATCAAGCTGCAAATCATCGGCAACACCGCCCAATTTTCCAGCACACTCCAAAAACAAATCCACGATGCGCAGGCCATGACAGCCAACAACACTGGCCTGGTGTTGAATATTGCTGCCAACTACGGCGGACGGTGGGATATCACTGAGGCCGTCAAACGGCTGTCGCAACAAGTTCTGCTCGGTGAGATATCAATCGAAGACATTACCGAAAAGCGGGTAGAGCAACAACTTAGTACCGCGCAACTTCCCGAGCCTGATCTATTTATTCGAACCGGTGGCGAACAGCGCATTAGTAATTTTTTACTGTGGCAGCTTGCCTATACCGAGCTGTACTTTACCGAGACCTTGTGGCCTGAGTTTTCAGTTAAAGAACTGGACCTGGCAATAGACTCATTTGGCAAAAGAGAACGCCGTTTTGGCAGAACGTCAGAACAGGTACAGGAGCAATCAGATGCTTAAGCAACGCTTACTGACAGCAGCGGTGCTGATCCCCCTGGTCGTGTTGGCGATTTTGAAATTACCCACGATTGCGCTGATGGCCCTGCTTGCGGTGATTGTGATGCTGACAGCATGGGAGTGGCTGCAGATCGTTGGTTTTCAATCAGTGTTTGCCAAGGTGCTGGCGATGGTTGTCTGGCTGATTATTGCGGCCTTTCAAAGTTCATTATTCTTCCCTATTGAACCGGGATTGATTGCTGGAGGCGTGCTCTGGCTGGCCTTAACCCTGCTTGTGGTGCTTTGTGCTCACAAACCTTTGCCAAAGCTTGGTCAGCAATTATTTGCCAGCCGATGGTTCGGTCTTGTAATGGCTTGGCTGGTGCTCGCTGTATTCTTTTACTCAGCAGTCTGGCTGCATGGTCGTCATGGTGGCGAATGGTTGTTACTGCATGTATTGGTACTAGTCTGGCTTGCCGATACCGGTGGTTACTTTGCCGGCAAGCGTTGGGGCAAACGTAAACTGGCCACACACATTAGTCCCAACAAAACCTGGGAAGGGGTTGCGGGTGCGCTGGTGCTGGTCAGTCTATGGTCATTTGCTGCCTGGCAGTTTGGTTTGAATGATGGCATTAGCTTATTACATTGGTGGCTGCTGGCAGTGATGACCGCATTGTTTTCTATCGCTGGTGATTTGTTCGAGAGCTTGTTCAAACGTGCTCATGCAATCAAGGACAGCGGTCAGTTACTACCGGGGCATGGTGGGCTGTGGGACCGCCTGGATAGTCTGCTGGCTGCGGTGCCCGTATTTGCCGCAATGCTGGTGTTATTGGGATTGTAAAGATGCGTCGAGCTGTCACGATTTTGGGATCAACCGGTTCCATTGGCCTGAGTACGCTCGATGTGCTGTCACGCCACCCCGAGCAATATGAAGTGTATGCACTTGCTGCCAACCGTTCGGTTGATAGCCTGTTCAAACAATGCCTGACCTTTGAGCCGCGATATGCCGTACTGCTCGATAATGAGGCAGCGGAGCAACTGCAAGCTGCGGTAAAACAGGCCGGATTAGCCACAGAAGTATTGTCTGGTGAGGCCGCACTGGAACAGGTTGCTGCCGATAGTGCCGTAGATACCGTGGTTGCTGCGATTGTCGGAGCGGCAGGTTTGTTGCCAACACTGGCGGCCGCGCGCGCGGGCAAACGCATTTTGCTGGCAAACAAAGAAGCGCTGGTAATGAGCGGTGCTTTGTTCATGCATGAGGTCGAGCAGCACGGTGCGATATTGTTGCCTGTCGACAGTGAACATAATGCGATATGGCAATGCATGCCAGTGGCAGAAACTCAGCGTTATCACTTTGCTGACAAGGGTATCCGGCGGATCATCCTCACCGCATCGGGCGGACCCTTCCGTGATAGTGATTTGTCAGAACTGGAACACATGACACCTGCCCAGGCGGTCGCTCACCCCAACTGGTCAATGGGACAAAAAATTTCTGTAGATTCCGCCACCATGATGAACAAGGGGCTGGAAGTCATCGAAGCTCATTGGTTATTTGGCCTGCCAAGTGCACAGATAGAAGTGATCCTGCATCGACAAAGCATTATCCACTCCATGGTGGATTACGACGATGGCTCGGTGCTTGCCCAGATGGGCAACCCTGATATGCGTACACCAATCGCCAATACGCTGGCTTGGCCTGAACGAATTGACTCGGGAGTCGAGCCACTGGATCTGGTCAAGGCGGGGCAGCTTGATTTCATGGCGGCTGACTTTGAGAGATTTCCTTGTCTGGCGCTGGCCTATCGCGCACTGGAGATTGGCGGCACCGCGACGGCGATTCTGAATGCGGCCAATGAAATTGCTGTTGAGGCCTTCTTACAGGAAAAAATAAAATTCACGCAAATCGCGGTGATTATTGAATCCGTGATGAATGAATTGCCAGTCTCAAAGGCGGATAATCTGACACAAATACTGGCAGACGATGCCGCTGCCAGAGTGCTGGCTACTGATTATGTGAATCGATTATGCAGTCGTTGATTTTTTTCATTATCGCGCTGGGTATTTTGGTCACTGTCCATGAGTTTGGCCATTTCTGGGTGGCACGACGCTGTGGCGTCAAAGTGCTGCGATTTTCAGTAGGATTTGGTCGACCGCTCTGGCGCAGAGTTGGCAAGGACGGAACAGAGTATGTGATCGCAGTATTACCTCTCGGTGGCTATGTGAAAATGCTCGATGAACGCGAAGGTACGGTGCCTGAAGACCTGCTGCATCAGTCATTCAACCGCCAGTCGCTGGCGAATCGTGTTGCGATTGTTTCGGCAGGGCCTCTGGCAAACTTGATTTTTGCGGTATTTGCCTACTGGCTGATGATGGTGATTGGCATTCCAGGCCTCAAAGCTGTCGTCGGTGAAGTCACAGAAGGCAGCCCCGCCTATTATGCCTCGTTTAATCCAGGCGATGAAATTGTCAGCATCAATGGCAAGCCAGCACCCACCTGGAATGCGGTCTATCAGCGTCTATTGCCAGAGGCAGAAAAGGCGTCAACCGTTAGCGTCGAGGTGAAATCCGGTGGCAGCAGTGAACAACGACAACTGAACCTGCCCGAGATATCTCTGAACGAAGCAGCAGAATTATTTCAACGAGTAGGTTTTAGACCTTATCGGCCAGCCATGGATCCTGTTATCGGCGAAGTGGTGTCTGGTGGTGCAGCTGATCGCGCAGGCATCCGAGCGGGTGACCGTCTGTTATCAGCGAATGATCAGATTCTGGAAGGGTGGGAAGACTGGGTCAGGCTAATACGTGATAGTGCAAATTCTGATTTGCAGATTGTGCTTGAGAGGAATGGGCAGACGTTTGAATTGCAGATGACGCCCGCTGAGTCAGCAGAGGGGTATGGGCTTGCTGGTATTGCGATTGATCCACAACAACAGAGATTGCCGGACGAGCTGGTAACTGAGTTGCGATATGGGCCGTTGGCGGCGATTCCCGCTGCTTTTGCCCAAACCTGGCAGTTTATTTCTGCAACAGGCCGCAGCCTGTGGGGCATGGTCACAGGCTCAGTCTCACGTGATAATCTGGGTGGTCCGATTACTATCGCTCAATATGCCGGAAGTTCTGCTCAACAAGGGACTATAGCTTTTATCGGTTTTCTGGCTATGATCAGCATCAGTCTGGGCATACTCAATCTGCTGCCTATTCCTGTGCTTGATGGGGGACACTTGATGATGTATCTGATCGAGTGGCTAAGGGGGAAGCCCTTGTCTGAACAGGCTCAGATTCAAGCCCATAAAGTAGGCCTGATGATACTGTTGATGCTGATGTTTCTTGCGTTTTTTAATGACTTGTCGAGACTGTTTGGATAATGGAACTATTGCAGGTAAACTTACCCTTTCGTCGGCCCACTGAGTTGCAAGTATAACAATGAAAAAACTTCTCCCATTTCTGGCTTTTTGGTTGCTGTCTTCAGTTGCGTTAGCTGAACCATTCATTATTCAAGACATCAGGGTCGAGGGCTTGCAACGTATTTCAGCAGGTACTGTGTTTAACTATCTTCCGGTCAGAGTGGGCGACGAGCTGACCGAAAATGATGCGCGAGGCATCATTCGTTCTCTTTTCAAATCCAAATACTTCAGCGATGTCCAGCTGGAACGTCAGGACGGTATCTTGGTGATCAAGGTGGCAGAGCGACCAGCCATTTCCAGTATTGAATTCGTGGGTAACAAGGATATCGACAGCAATGAACTGCTTCGTTCACTGCGCCAGATTGGTTTTGCCGAAGGCCAGGTGTTCGAACAAGCAATGCTGGAACGCGTTGAACTGGAATTGCAAAGACAGTATTTCAGCCGCGGTAAATATGGTGTGCAGATTGACTCACAGGTCACCCCGTTAACCCGAAATCGGGTGGGTGTTCGTATCACCATGACCGAGGGCGCGGTTGCCACCATTGGCAGTATTAATATTGTTGGTAATTCTGCGTTTACTCAAAAAGAACTGCTTGATCAAATCGAATCCACCACGGGTGGCTGGTTTTCACGCATCACGCGTGACAACCAATACTCTCGTCAGAGATTGTCAGCCGATCTCGAAACACTTCGCTCGTTTTACCTGGACCGGGGGTTTGTAGATTTTTCCATTGAGTCAACACAAGTCACCATTAGTGATGACAAGAAACAGATTTTCATCACCATTAACATCACAGAAGGTGAGCGTTACAGAATTAACGAAGTTCGCCTTGCCGGGCACTTAATCGTTCCGGAAGAGGAATTGTTTGGCTTGATGACTATTCGGCAGGATGCGGTGTTTTCACTGCGTGAAATTACCCGCAGCACCGAAAACCTGACAAACCGCCTCGGTAACGATGGATACGCTTTTGCTAACGTCAATGCTGTTCCTGAAGTCGATCAGGAAAATCGTGAAGTTAATCTGACGTTTTTTGTGGATCCAGGTCGTCGCGCTTATGTCCGTCGTATTAATATCACAGGTAACAGCAAAACCCGTGACGAAGTAGTGCGTCAGGAAATGCGCCAACAGGAATCTGCCTGGATTTCGACACAACAGGTTGAGCGTTCCAGAGCGCGTGTAGCGCGTCTTGGCTATTTTGAGGACGTCAACGTCGAAACAGTACCTGTCGCCGGTACTTCCGATCAGGTTGATCTGGATGTCAGTGTTTCCGAAATGGCTTCTGGTAGCCTGTCTGCAGGTATTGGTTATTCTCAGGCTGAAGGCATTATCTTCAACGCTAATGTTTCTCAGCGTAACTTTCTGGGAAGTGGTAAACACATCCGCTTTGGTTTTAATAACAGCCGAGTCAACACTCAGTACAGTTTTGGTTATACCAATCCTTACGCAACGGTTGACGGTATCAGCCAAGGCTTCAATGCGTTTTACCGTAAAACAGATGCTTTCGAAGCTAACCTTGCTCGTTTCACCACGGATACCTTTGGTGGTGACGTGAACTTTGGCCTGCCGATTTCAGAGACAAACCGTATCTTTGTCGGCTTCGGTTACGAGAACACGGATGTGTCGTTACCAAGTCAGGCGAGCGGCAACCGTATCCAGCGCTACCAGGACTTCATTGATAAAGAAGGCAGCCGTTTTCATTCGTGGCTGGTGACCTTGGGTTGGTCAAGTGACACCCGTGATAGTGCTATCATGCCGACACGTGGTTTGGAGCAGACCTTTACTGCAGAATTGGCAACGCCAATCGGCTCACTGGAATACTACAAGCTGCGTTATAACACCAGCTGGTTCTATCCGCTCTCTGATACATACACGTTCTCTTTGAGGGGTGAGTTGGGTTACGGCGATGCCTATGGCAGCACCGATGAATTCCCGTTCTTCCAGAATTTCTATGCGGGTGGTATCCGAAGTGTTCGTGGTTTCCGGGCAAACACACTGGGTCGCAGGGTGTTTGATGATCGTGGCAATGATTTGCCGATTGGCGGTAATATGCTGGTAACAGGCAGTGCCGAAGTTATTTTCCCTGTACCTTTTGTTGGCAGTAATCTGCGCTCAGTTCGTCTGAGTGCCTTTACTGATGTGGGTAACGTCTATGACGTTAAAGAAAGTTTCGAAGCCGATTTGCTGAGGTACTCAGCTGGCTTGTCTGCCATCTGGATCTCGCCATTTGGAGCGATGGCATTCAGTGTGGCCAAACCTTTGCGTAAGCAAAGTGGTGATGAAACCGAAGTCTTCCAGTTTACTCTGGGTACAGCGTTCTAAATTGTTTGAGTGGAGCTAAGTGTGAAAAATATTAAAATTATCGGTTTGCTGTTTGCTTTATTTGTTGCCGGAACGCATCCGGTGCATGCGGCCGGTATCAAAGTCGGTGTTGTCAATGCAAGTGTAGTACTGGATCAGTCGCCACAAAAAACTCAGGCATTGGCACGTCTGGAAAGAGAGTTCTCATCGCGTAGTCGCACACTTGAAGACAGACAAAAGTCATTGATGGATGCGCAGCAAAAGCTGAACCGTGATCGTGCGATTCTGAGTTCTGATGAGGTTCAAGCACAGGAAAGAAAGTTGATTTCTGATCAGCGTGAACTGAATCGCATGCAGGATGAGTATGCTGAAGATTTGTCGATTCGCAGAAATGAAGAACTGCGTAAGCTGGAAGAAGAAGTGGCGCAAGCCATTATTGACCTCGCAATCAAGGATTCTTACGACCTGGTGCTGTATCAGGGTGTGATCTTTGCGAGTGAAGCCATTGATATGACCGACAAGGTGCTGGAAGAGCTGAAACGCAAGGCTAACTAAGAGGTTTTGATGAGTTGGACACTTGCCGAACTGGCCAAGCATGTTGATGCTGAAATTCGTGGTGACGCAGATTGCATCATTGATGGTGTGGCGACGCTTTCCAGCGCATCGTCCTCTAAAATAAGCTTCCTTGCCAACAGTAAGTATCGAAAGTTTTTAAGTCACTGTCAGGCAGGTGCTGTGCTGGTGACAGAAGCAGATGCCGCGGCTGTTGAGGGCAATGCACTGGTGGTCAAAGATCCGTATGTTGCCTACGCCAAAATCGCCAGTTTCTTGTTTCCTGCCAAGACTGTAGTGGCAGGTGTTCATCCGACGGCATGGCTGGATCCGCGCAGTCATGTTCATGACAGTGCTCAGATTGGTGCCCATGTTTTTATCGATGCTGACGTTACCATTGCAGAAAACGTTGAGATAGGACCTGGTTGTGTCATTCAGCAAGGTGTCACTATTGGTGCGGGCAGTCGCTTGGTGGCCAATGTCACGCTCTGCCACGGTGTCAGCATTGGCCATCGCGTCATACTGCATCCCGGTGTGGTGATTGGTGCCGATGGCTTTGGTATAGCGAATGATAACGGGCGCTGGATCAACGTACCGCAACTTGGCAGCGTCGAAATTGGCGACGATGTGGAAATCGGTGCCAACACAACCATTGACCGTGGTGCAATTGAAAATACCGTGATCGGACATGGCGTGAAGCTTGATAACCAGATCCAGGTCGGTCACAACTGTCGAATCGGCAACAATACGGTGATCGCGGGCTGCGTTGGGATCGCAGGCAGTACACTGATTGGCGCTGATTGCGCTATTGGTGGTGGTGCTGGACTAGGTGGGCATTTGAGCATCGCTGATGGCGTGCAGCTGACAGGGATGACCATGGTGACAAAATCCATCACAGAAGCGGGTGTCTATTCTTCTGGTATTCCTGCTGAACCGACTAAACAATGGCACAAGAATGTTGTCCGATATCGACAGATGGAATCACTGCACCAGCGTGTCAGAGAACTCGAACAACTGTTGAATAATCAGGACTGACGGCATTTTTCTGCGCTTTACCGCTTCGGCGAGGCACAGTAATATGGCAGCGCTAAACTGAATTCCTATCCAAGGACAAGAGATTGAACACCATCGACATACATGAAATCCAGCGTCTTTTGCCGCACCGCTATCCTTTTTTGCTGATCGATAGAGTGATTGAATTTACTCCTGGTGAGCATCTGGTTGGCATCAAGAATGTGACGTTTAACGAACCACATTTCACAGGTCATTTTCCTCAGCGGGTGATCATGCCGGGTGTTTTGATCCTGGAAGCACTGGCTCAGGCGACCGGCCTTTTGGCATTCAAAACTGCGGACGCGATTCGCTCAGATGAGGCGCTGTACTATCTCGCCGGTATTGATAACGCCCGTTTCAAAAGACCTGTCGAGCCAGGTGATCAGCTCAAGCTGGAAGTCAAATTAATCAAGAATAAACGAAATCTGTGGAAATTCAGCGGTGAAGCCAGTGTTGACGGCGAGGTCGTTGTCAGCGCTGATATCATGTGCGTCAATCAAGAAATGCCAAAGTGATACACCCAACAGCTATTATCGACCCATCTGCGAAACTCGCTGAGGATGTCTCAGTCGGGCCTTACACGATCATCGGTGCCGATGTTGAGATTGGTGCTGGCTGTGAGATCGCCTCACATGTCGTCATAAACGGCCCTACCGTCATTGGCCGTAATAATCGGATTTTTCAGTTTTCGTCGATAGGCGAGGAACCTCAGGACAAGAAATTCCATGGTGAGCCGACGCGACTCGAAATTGGCGACAATAATCTGATTCGCGAGTCAGTGACTATCAATCGAGGCACGGTAGGTGGTGGTGGTGTCACCAAAATCGGTAACGATAACTGGATCATGGCTTATGTACACATCGCCCACGATTGCATCATTGGCAATCAAAATATCTTTGCCAACAATGCCTCTCTGGCAGGGCATGTAACGATTGATGACCAGGTTATTCTGGGCGGTTTCAGTCTGGTCAGTCAGTTCAATCATATTGGTTCACACGCCTTTACAGCGATGAGCAGCGTTATTTCCAGAAACATTCCGCCGTACGTGCTTGTATCTGGTCACATGGCCGAGCCAGTAGGGGTCAATGTCGAAGGATTGCGACGCCGACAGTTCACTGCTGACCAGATTCGCAATATTCGCCAAGCCTACAAGTTAATCTACCGAGCTGGATTGCGGATTGAAGACTCGATCGAAAAGATCGGGCAGTTGGAGCAGGAAGACGGTGAGTTAGATTTGCTCGTACAATTTCTCAAGCAACAAAAGGGCGGCATCATTCGTTGATGCCGTCAGACGATTAAAATTCAGGAGTAACGATGGATATCTACGCATCGGATGAAGAAAAAGCAGAAGAAATCAAACGATGGTGGCGAGAAAACGGCCTTTCAGTATTGATGGCTGTCCTCTTAGGTGTTGGGGCATTTTTTGGTGGCCGCACCTGGCTTAACTACCAACAGATGCAATCGCACAATGCTGCCAACATCTATCAGCAGGTCGTGGTATTGCTGGCGGAGGATCGCCTTGAAGAAGCCGAAATGGGCGCTCAGGAGCTGATCAATAATTTCAGACGCACACCCTATGCCAGTTTTGCTGCTGTAGAAGTGGCGGCAAAAGCCTCTGACGAGGGTGACTGGGCGATGGCAGAGCAGTACCTTCAGTGGGCTGCCGATAATGCAAAACCAGAAGGTTATGCTGAAATCGCCAGGCTGCGACTGGCCCGACTGAAATTATCAGAAGGCGATTATCAGGCTGCACTGGATATTGTTTCCAAAGCAAGCCTGGACAGCTTTGCATCTCTCTACCACGAACTTGAGGGCGATATTCATGTCGTCATGGGTAATAAACAACAGGCTCAACAGGCTTATCAGAGAGCACTGACACTGTTGGCTGTGGGGGAACCTCGCCAGAATATTCTGGAAATGAAACTTGATGATGTGGCTGCAGCGAATGAGAGCTAATTGGGTTTATGGCATAGCAATTGCCATTTTATTGTCTGCATTGACTGGCTGCGGTACGGTCAGAAACTTTTTTGCAGAAGAGGCTTATGAGGCTCCGCCTGCAGAGTTGACGGAATTTGAAGCAGAAATCGAGCCGAAAGTGATTTGGTCAACCAGCACGGGTGCCGGTGTCGGAGATGACTACTCCCTTAATCAGATATGGATCAACGACGGCAAGGTCTTTTCAGTTGACCACAAGGGCGTAGTCAGCAGTCATGCTGCAGACTCAGGCCGACGTTTATGGCGTGTGAACCTTCGGGTGCCTGTTGTCACTGGTATTGGTGGTGGAGAGGGCATGGTTCTGGTCGGTACCCAAGGCGGCGAAGTTATTGCTATGACACCAGAAAAAGGCGAGATCCTGTGGCGTCGCACGCTGACCAGTGAAGTCTTGGCTCCACCGACCGCTGCCAACGGCATCATTGCTGTTAGAACTGCTGATGGTAGAGTCAGTGGTCTTGCCGCTGAATCTGGAAACGTACTTTGGACACATCAACGTGCCGTTCCGTTACTGAGCTTGCGCGGTGTCAGCGCCCCGGTAATTGCGGGTAGTGTGGTTATTGCCGGTTTTGACAACGGCAGACTGGTTGCGCTTGCCAGCCGAGATGGCAGCATTGTCTGGGAAAACACCCTGGCAGTGCCCAGTGGCAGAACCGAGCTTGAGCGCTTGGTTGATATTGATGGTGACCCTAAAGTCATCAACGATGTTGTCTATGCCGTATCGCATCAAGGTAATGTTGCTGCTATCTCGCTCGGCACTGGTCAGAATTACTGGACACGAGAAATGTCTTCTCGCAGAGGTCTTGATGCTGCATATGGTGAAGCTGTATACATCAGCGATGACACTGGATACGTCTGGGCCATTCAGGACGGCTCAGGTGATTCACTGTGGCGACAAACTCGTCTGCTGAGACGAAATCTGACGGCGCCTGTTGTGGCTGGTGATTATGTCGTGGTCGGTGATCTGGAAGGCTATCTTCACTGGATAGCAAGAGACGATGGTCGTTTTGTCGCAAGACAGCAAATCAGTCGACGTTCAGCAATTCGTAGCCAACCGCAAGTTATTGATGGCGTGCTTTATGTATCTGTGACTGACGGCACAGTTGCTGCGATAAGGATTCCTTAGTCCCAATGAAGCCTGTAGTTGCCTTGGTAGGCAGTCCAAATGTCGGCAAGTCGACCCTATTTAATCGATTAACGCGCACCAGAAATGCGCTGGTTGCTGATTATGCAGGACTGACCCGTGATCGCATCTATGGCAATGTAGATGAAGAGAATTGTCGCTTTATCCTGATAGACACTGGTGGTCTGACCGAGCAGACTGACAATATGGCTGAGTTGATGCGCAAGCAGGCCCGCTTGGCGATTGACTCGGCAGATTTGATTCTGTTTGTTGTCGATGGCCGAGCAGGAATGAGCGCAGCAGATCAAAGTATCGCGAGCATGCTCAGGCAGGACGGCAAAGATGTCTTGTTGGTCATCAACAAAACTGAAGGCGAGCACAGGGATATAGTCGCGGCCGAGTTTTTTGCACTGGGTCTGGATACGCCACAGGTTATTTCGGCTACTCAGGGTCGTGGCATCAGCGAGCTGTTACAGCGCATCAGTTCCAAAATACCCTCAGTCACTCAGGAAGCCTCAGAACTTGAAGCCAATGATGATGAAATTCGACTGGCGGTGCTGGGCAGACCCAATGTCGGTAAATCGACACTGATCAATCGTTTACTGGGTGAAGAACGGGTTGTTGCTTTTGACGAGCCAGGAACCACCAGAGACAGCATCCACATTCCATTTGAGAAAGATGGTGTTCAGTACACACTGATTGATACGGCGGGTGTCAGACGGCGTTCCAGAGTTTCGGAAACCCTGGAAAAATTCAGTATCCTCAAAACACTGCAGGCGCTCGAAGATGCCAACGTCGTGATGTTGGTGTTAGATGCTCATGAGGGCATTGTCGATCAGGATTTGCACCTTGCCGGATTGATCGTTGAGAGTGGTCGGGCCTTGGTTATTGCGGTCAATAAATGGGATGGACTGGACAAAACAGAACGTGAATGGGTGGCCGCCAATATTGAAAGACGGCTGCCATTTTTGTCTTACGCCAAAACACACTTTATTTCGGCATTACATGGCAGTGGGGTGGGGCTGTTACTGAAATCAGTTCGCTTGGCGTATCAATCTGCCATGACCAAAACCCCGACTTCCAGATTGACCCGAATTCTTGAAGATGCCGTAGCGGATCATCCGCCGCCTCTGGTGCATGGTCGCCGCATAAAATATCGTTATGCGCATCTTGGTGGTAAAAATCCGCCAAGAATTATCATTCACGGTAATCAGACCGAAGCAACACCAGACAGCTATCGTCGTTACCTGGAGAATTTTTTCAGAAAATCATTGAGGCTTGATGGCACTCCGGTGATGATTGAATTTAAAACAGGTGATAACCCTTTCCGCGAGCGACGGGGAGTATCACCTGCTGCGGCAGTTAAAAAGCCTGCTGCCAAAACGCGTCCACCAAGACGCAAATTACCACCCAAGAAGCAGCGTTAAACAGCGCTTTTCCTCAGAAAAGATCCTGTTCTTCATCCATAAGGTTTTCCAAAGCTTGCAAGCGAGAGCGCACGTGTTGTCGCTGAGTGAGCTTTTGTTGTGCGGCTGCGGGCAAGTCGGTAAACAGAATGACGCCTTTGTCGATCAGCGTTTCAATCAAGTCCTCCAATACCCGTATCATGGCGGCATCACTACTGCTCAGGATGGTTCTGGCTGAATCTGACTGGGCTGATTCTCCCAGAAAGGCGATAAGTTCTGATGAGTTGAGTGAGAGGAACTCATTGGCATCCGCTTGAGGACTGTCAAAAATTTGCAGGATCTTGCCTGTCGAATCTCGTTTTACGTATGCCATCTGAACGGTCCATGGATTGTTTAATGAGTACTTCTTAGCTAATGTAGATGCGTAACTGTTTACAGTAAAGTAAAAAACTGTGAAACTCATCACATTTTTGTACGGGGTCATCACGTAGGCAATGGACAGTGGTCAGGATAACAATTTGAATAGCCAGCATTCATGGCAGGCAGAGAATGGTATCCACACTGCGGACGATCCCTTACTGGCATGTCTGACGATTCTGTCAAAAATGCTCAACAAGCCCCATAGTGCAGAGTCATTAGTCGCGGGTTTGCCACTGGTTGATAATAAACTGACGCCAGGTTTATTCAGTCGTGCTGCAGAACGTGCCGGGCTACGCTCCAAAGTCGTCAAACGGCCGCTAAAAAAAATCTCCAATCTGGTACTGCCCGCAGTGCTACTGCTGAGTAACACCACGGCATGCATTTTACTGGAAACAAAAGGCAAAACTGCCAGAGTGATCTTTCCAGAGACCGATGGCGCCGAAACTGAAATTCCATTGAAGCAACTCGCTGAGGAATACAGTGGTTATGCCATTTTTATCAAACCGGCCCAGCAGTTCGACAAACGCACCCAAAACAGCGTAATACCCAGGACAAGTCACTGGTTCTGGGGCACCATCATGCGCTTCTGGCCTATATACAGCGAAGTATTTGTGGCTTCTATTCTGGTCAATATGTTCGCCTTGGCCTCACCGCTATTCATCATGAATGTCTATGATCGTGTGGTGCCCAATCACGCGCTTGAAACATTGTGGGTATTGGCGATTGGTGTGGGCACGGTGTTCACCTTTGAGCTGCTGCTGCGAACACTGAGAGGCTACTTCATCGACAGCGCCGGTAAAAAAGCGGATGTCATTTTATCTGCAACCATTTTTGAGCGTGTACTGGGCATCAAGATGTCGGCTCGCTCCAACTCTGTGGGCGCATTTGCCAATAATTTGCATGAATTTGAATCGTTCCGGGACTTTTTTACCTCGGCGACCCTGACCACGCTGATCGATCTGCCCTTTGCGTTTCTCTTCATCCTGGTGATTTGGATGCTGGCAGGTGATCTCGCTACATTCCTCTGGCTGCGATCCCGCTGACGATCCTGATTAGTTTTATTTTTCAAATCCCGCTCGGCAGGGTGATTCGGCAATTATTCAGACACTCGGGGCAGAAGAGTGCCACCTTGATTGAGACCTTGACAGGGCTGGAAACCATTAAAAGCCTGGGGGCGGAAACACCAGTGCAGCGCAAATGGGAACAAAATATCGGCTTTATCGCCAAGTTCAGTCAGCGGGCGCGCTTGTTATCGTCAACGGCGGTCAATCTGACAACATTCATTCAGCAAATGACAACCATTGCTGTGGTGGTTTACGGGGTCTTTTTGATTACCGAAAACGAAATTACCATGGGGGCGTTGATTGCCAGCACCATTCTGACAGGCAGAGCGCTTGCCCCGATGGGGCAGTTGGCCAGCATCCTGGGTCGTTACCATCAATCAAAAGCGGCTTTACATTCGCTCAATACCCTGATGAATCTGCCTGTAGAAAGACCTAATGGCAGAGAGTTTCTGCACCGGGAAGCCTTTAAAGGTGGGCTGCAATTCAAAGAAGTGACTTTCCGTTATCCGGAACAGCCGATTGATGCCTTGAGCAATGTTTCGTTTCGTATCGAGCCGGGTGAAAAAGTCGCTATCATCGGCCGTATTGGTTCTGGCAAGAGTTCAATTGAAAAACTGATACTGGGTCTGTATGAACCCAATGCAGGCGCTGTCTTACTGGACGGCACTGATTTGAGACAGATCGATCCCGTCGACCTGCGGCGAAGTGTTGGTTACGCGCCACAGGATGTTGTCTTGTTCTATGGCAGTGTTCGCGACAATATCGCCATTGGTGCGCCTTACGCAGACGATCAGGCGATACTCAAAGCAGCCGAGCTTGCCGGTGTAACGGAATTTGTCAATCGACATCCGTCCGGGTTTGATATGCAGGTAGGTGAGCGAGGTGAAGGACTCTCTGGAGGGCAACGGCAGAGCATTGCGGTGGCCAGAGCCCTGTTGATGGATCCACCTATGCTGGTATTGGATGAACCGACAAACGCCATGGATAACAGTACCGAAGAACGTTTCAAATCCAAACTCACGCAAGTACTCGAGAATAAAACGCTGTTGCTGGTGACGCACCGGGCCTCCCTGTTGAGTCTGGTGGACAGAATAATCGTTATGGATCAGGGCAAATTGGTGGCCGATGGGCCAAGGGAACAAATCATGACCGCACTGAAGAGCGGCCATATTCGGGTATCCAAGGGGTAATCTGATGGCCTGGTTCAGACGCAGTCATCCTGATGATGTGGAATTTATGTCCGAGGTCAGTGCGGCGACGATGGAGTCGACGCATAGCGCAGGACATCTTTTACTGTTTGTCACCCTGATTTTTTTCATCTTTGCTGGCTGGTGGGCCAGTGTGACCGAGCTTGATGAAGTGACAAGAGGTGAAGGTCGCGTCGTGCCATCGAGCCGCTTGCAAGTTATTCAAAATCTTGAAGGCGGTATTGTGGCTGAAATTACCGTTGCCGAAGGCCAACTGGTCGAACAGGGCGAAGTGTTGCTGCGTATTGACGACACGCGTTTTGCTTCATCCTTCAGGGAGAGCCAACTGAAGTACTGGGAGTTGTTATCCAGAACAACGCGACTGGAAGCAGAGGCTGAAGGAATTCCACTGGTTTTGCCAGAGGAGCTGGTTATGGCACAACCTGCACTGGCTGCCAATGAGCAGGCTTTGTATCGCTCAAGGCAAGTCGAGCTTAATGACAGCATTCAGGTTTTGCAGCAACAAATACAACAACGTAATCAAGAGCTGGTCGAGCGGCAGGCAAGACAGGAGCAGCTGACGCGCAGTTATGAGCTCAGTAAGCGTGAACTGGACATGTCTGAACCATTAGTCGCGCAAGGTGTGCTTTCTGAAGTTGAACTGTTGAGATTACGAAGAGTTGTCAATGATCTTGAAGGGGAAATGGAAGCTAACCGTCTGGCGATTCCCAGAATTCGCTCGGCGCTGAATGAGGTTCGCCAAAAGATCGAGGAAACAAACTCACGGTTCAGAGCCAATGCTGGCAATGAACTTAGTGAGGTGCGTGCAGAACTGGCCAGAACCCAGGAATCGATTCTGGCGCTGGAAGATCGTGTGACTCGCACCAATGTTCGCGCGCCAGTGAGAGGCACAATCAAGCAACTCAAGGTCAACACGGTAGGGGGGGTAGTGCAGCCTGGTATGGACCTGGTTGAAATCGTACCAGTGGAAGACAACCTGCTGGTTGAGGCTCAGATAAGGCCGGCAGACATTGCTTTTTTGAGGCCGGGCCAGAATGCCATGATTAAATTCACAGCCTATGACTTTTCAATTTACGGTGGTTTGCCCGCAACGCTGGAGCGCATCAGTGCTGATACCATCACGAATGACAGGGATGAAAGCTTTTATCTGATTTACTTGCGCACAGATAAAAATTATATTGAACGCAACACCGAGCAACTTGAGATTATTCCCGGTATGACAGTGGGAGTAGACATCATGACAGGTAAAAAAACGGTCCTGGATTATTTGATGAAACCAATCCTCAAGGCCAAAAACGAAGCGCTGAGGGAGCGATAGGTGAGCATGACAAATGGATTCGTACGTGACTGAAAAAGCATCATTATTTCAGATAATGCCAGATGCGCTATTACAGCAGATGGCGGAGGTAGACAGTTTTGCCCAGTGCTATGAGACGGTCAGTTTTGAATCGATTGATAGTCTGCTCAGAGCGATTGATCGTGAACCCGCATTGTTGGTCTGTCATCAAGAGTCAATCGGCAACGGTCAGAAACAGCTGCTGAACGAAGTGCGTGCCGCCAGTCCCAACACACGGGTACTGGTCATCGGCGAAAAGCAATCAATGCAAGTTCAAATCGAAGCGCTCAAGCAAGGGGCGCGTGGCTACTTTGATCAAACCATGCCAATTAGCAAATTGCATGAAGCCTTACAGTTGATCCTCAGAGGTGAAGTCTGGGTTGAAAGGCATGTCATTTCCGGGCTGATTGATGATATTTGTCTCAAGCCACAGGTGGACAAACAAAAAGTTCAGGCGGTGAAAACCTTGTCGCCTAAAGAGCTTGAAGTTGCAGAGTTAGTGAGTCACGGTGCAACCAATAAGATGATTGCCCGACGAATGGATATCACTGAACGAACTGTCAAGGCCCATTTGACAGCAATATTTCAAAAGCTTGGAATTGCCGATCGACTATCTTTAGCGATACTATTTAGAGACTTACGGTAGAAATGTCAGCTAACTCTCTAATTTTACTTATGCTATGCTCGGCCTAAAATAAAACAGATACACCGGAGTCACAACATGCTTGCTACCTACACATTACCTATACTGCTGTCCATTCAGCCAGTCTTTGCAAATACATTGCAAGAAGCGGTCAGCAATACAATAGCCACTAATCCATCTGTTCTGGCAGCAGCCAATGAACGCGAGGCCGTCAGGCAAGAGATTAGTCAGGCTAGAGCGGGTTATTTACCGTCTGTAGATTTAGCCGTCGGAACGGGCTGGGAAAGAACCAATAATCCGAGTACCAATGGCAGTGTCAGTCGTAATCGAGATGAAGCAAGCATCCAGTTGAGACAAATGCTGTTTGACGGGCTTGCCACACCGAATGAAGTCAAACGTCATACGGCACGCACGGACTCACGTTCTTATGGTGTGTTTAGCGTCGCAGAAAACACCGCACTTGATGCAGTGCTTGCCTATCACAATGTATTACGACAGCAGACACTGGTTGAGCTTGCCCAAACTAACCTTGAGGCGCATCAGCGCACGCATGATCAGATCACGCTCAGAAGCGAGCGAGGCGTTGGCCGCGGCGCAGACATGGAACAAAGTTTGAGCCGCTTGGCACTGGCTCAAGCTAATCTGGTTGCAGAGCAGAGTAACCTTCGTGATGCTGAAACTGCATATCTGAGAGTTGTTGGTGTGGCGCCCACATCATTGACATTACCTGAATCCCCGGTCGCCATGATTCCTGGCAGTGTCGATGAAGCGGTAAATCAAGCGATTAACAACCATCCAACACTCAAAGCTGCCTCATCTGATGTTGAATCAGCCCATGCCCAACATGCCACGGCCCGTGCTCCATTCATGCCCCGAGTGGACTTTGAAGTTCGTAGCCGCCATGACCACAATATTGATGGCGCAAGAGGCAGAGACAAGGACATGCAGGCAATGCTTCGTCTTCGTTACAACCTGTTGAGCGGTGGCCGTGACACTGCCAGACGTCAGGAAACTGCCTATCTGATCAACCAGGCTGCCGAAATTCGCAACAACACCCATCGCCAAGTCGAAGAGAGTGTTCGACTGTCATGGAATGCCATGGAAAATGCCAACAGCCAGTTAAGTTATCTGCGTCAGCATGTTGAGGCGGCAGAAAAATCACGTGATGCCTACCAGCAACAATTCAATCTGGGCCAACGTACTCTGCTTGATTTGCTGGATTCTGAGAACGAAGTATTCCGGGCGCGTATTGCGCATACCAATGCCCAGTATGATCAGCTGTATTCGCATTACCGAATCATGAACAGCATGGGAATGTTGCTGGAAAGCTTGAATGTTCCAGCGCCTGATACGGCGGTCGCTATCAGCGCTCAGAATCAGAACTGAGTTACTGTTTTTAATCTGCAGCCACGATTCAACGAATCGTGGCTTTTTTATGACCTGAATCATGACTGAGCTTCGATGTTTCTCCGGGTTCATGATATTATGGTCGGCCCATTTCAGGGGTTTTAAGAAGGTTTCATGAGCAAGCAATCATCCTTTACTTACGAAGAGCTATTGCAATGCGGACACGGCGAGATGTTCGGTCCGGGCAATGCTCAACTTCCTGTCCCCAACATGCTGATGATGGATCGCATCACCCATATAGCCAATACTGGCGGTGCCTATGGTAAAGGTGAAATCATTGCCGAACTTGATATCAAACCAGACCTTTGGTTCTTTGATTGTCACTTCCCAGGCGATCCTGTGATGCCGGGATGTCTGGGGCTGGATGCAATGTGGCAGCTGGTGGGATTTTTTCTGGCCTGGGATGGAAATCCCGGAAGAGGTCGTGCTCTGGGAGCTGGAGAAGTCAAATTTACTGGCCAGGTATTACCCACAGCAAAAAAAGTCACTTACCGGATTGACCTGAAGCGTGTTATCGCTCGCAAACTGGTGTTGGCAATTGCTGATGGCACAGTGTCTGTTGATGGCAGAGATATCTACACCGCCAAAGATTTGCGTGTAGGTCTGTTTACTTCTACTGATGATTTTTAGGATATCGTTATGAGACGTGTGGTCGTTACTGGCCTCGGGATCACTTCCTGTTTGGGGCTGGATGCACAAACTGTTACAGAATCGCTGCGATTAGGCCGTACAGGCATACGATTCAAACAAACTTATGCAGATATGGGCTTTCGCAGTCATGTTGCTGGAACGGTAGATATCGATCTGAAAGAGCATATTGACCGCAAGGTTCTGCGCTTTATGGGTGATGCCGCGGGTTATGCCTTTATTTCCATGCAGCAGGCGATTGCCGACGCTGGCCTGACTGAAGCAGATGTCTCCAACCCTCGCACGGGTCTGGTGATGGGCTCTGGCGGTGCTTCATCCTCGAATCAGGTGGAAGCCGCAGATGTGCTCAGAGAGAAAGGCTTGAAAAGAATCGGCCCATATCGAGTGACTCAGGTCATGGGCAGTACGACTTCTGCTTGTCTTGCCACGCCATTCAAAATCAAAGGTGTTAACTATTCGATGTCTTCAGCTTGCGCCACCAGCGCGCACTGCATAGGCAACGCGATGGAGCAGATTCAGCTGGGTAAACAGGACATTGTGTTTGCTGGTGGTGCTGAAGAAGAACACTGGTCAATGAGCTCCCTGTTTGACGCTATGGGTGCGCTGTCGACCAAATACAATGAGACACCTGAGAAAGCTTCACGGGCCTATGATGCTGAGCGTGATGGCTTTGTCATTGCCGGTGGTGGCGGTGTTCTGGTATTGGAAGAATACGAACATGCCAAAGCTCGTGGGGCAAAAATATATGCAGAATTAACCGGTTACGCCGCAACTTCTGATGGCTACGACATGGTAGCCCCGTCAGGTGAAGGGGCGGAAAGATGTATGAAACTGGCCATGTCGACGATGCGTGCCGGCAGTATTGACTACATCAATGCCCATGGCACCAGTACACCGGTAGGTGACTTGGCCGAATTATCAGCCATCAAAAAAACCTTTGCTGGAAAACAGCTGCCCTGGATTGGCTCTACTAAATCACTTTCAGGTCATTCACTGGGCGCGGCTGGCGTGCAGGAAGCGATTTACAGCTTGCTGATGATGCAGGAAGACTTTATTGCAGCGTCTGCCAATATTGAAACACTGGATCCAGAAGCAGCAGATATGCCGATTGTGTTACAACGACGCGATAGCGCCAATTTGCAAGCGGTGCTGTCAAACAGCTTTGGATTTGGTGGTACCAACGCCTGTCTTGTATTCGAGAAGCTCGCCGACTAAATCAAAAAAGCCACTGAAAAGTGGCTTTTTTTTTATTGTTCCAGATCGGCGTCGGTAATCGGACCGCGCTTGCCTGATAATGCTTCCTGCATTAGTGCGACCAAGCGTTGTTTCTTGTCCTCGTCATCGAGATGAGCCGAACTGAAAGTTATGCCAAAACGATCTGCATACTGCTTGACCATTGCCAGCAAAATGCTTTCATCCATCACCATATTCTCCGGGGGTCTTATACAATCTGGCATTATAGCCCGATAGCGTATGAGATAGTTCTACCATGCAAAGATTGTTTTATCAGATCACAGGTAGTGGTCGACCCTTGCTGATTGTTCATGGCCTGTTTGGTTCATCAGATAATTGGCGTGCGGTCACCAAGGCCTTGTCAGAAAAACGGCAGATTATTGCTGTGGATTTGAGAAATCACGGGCGCTCTTTTCACCATCAGGATCAACATTACCCCCAGATGGCTGAAGACATTGAGCGCGTTGTTGATGAGTTGGGGATTGAGGAAATCGATCTGCTGGGGCATTCAATTGGTGGCAAGGTTGTCATGCAATTTGCCAGACAACATGCCCACAGGGTCAGGCAAATGGTAGTGGTCGATATTGCGCCGAGACAATATCCGGATAAGCACAGCTGGATATTCAAAAGCCTGTTGTCACTTAACCTTGATCAGTACCAGCAGAGAAGCCAGCTTGATGCTGCATTGGCCAGTGACATCAAAGATGCTGCTGTACGACAGTTCCTGTTGATGAATGTGGAAAAGAATGAAGAGGGCAGCTTACGCTGGCGCATTAACTTGCAGGCCTTGTTCTGCAACTATGCGGCGCTTCTCAGTAGTGTCGAGCCTGAGCAGGCACTGGATGTGAAAAGCTGTTTCATTGCTGGCGGTCGTTCTGACTATATTTCAGAGGCCGACAGGCAGTTAATTCGTCAATGTTTCCCTGATTCGGAGTTCACAGTCATTGACGAGGCTGGACACTGGGTGCATGCCGAAGCCCCTAAAGCTTTTTGCCAGGTAGTGGAGCAATTTCTGGATGATTGATAAAGACTTGCTAGAACAATTAATCGCGTTTCGCCGCGAACGCGACTGGGAGCAGTTCCATCGACCCAAGGATTTGGCAATTTCCCTTTCCATTGAGGCTGCCGAGTTACTGGAGTGGTTTCAATGGCGCACTGATGACGAAATCAGCCAGATGCTCAGTTCTGACAAGCGACAGCAGCTGGAAGATGAAATTGCCGATGTTGCTGTTTATCTCACCTATTTGAGCCACGATCTGCAGATTGATCTAGATGCGGTAATTGCCAACAAGCTGAAAAAAAATGCGGCTAAGTATCCGGTTGATAAGGTCAGGGGACGGGCAGACAAGTACAACGAATATTCATAATTTACAGAAAACGACACAAGGATGAACTTCCGGCTTTGCTGATGATCAAAGGGCAGCAAATCAATGTATTTCTTAATATTTCTATCTATCGACAACCATTGGACAGATTGGCATGAGTGCAATTGTATTTTTGATTCAGTGCAAGGACCAGAAGGGCTTACTTGCAGGCATTAGTAGTTTTTTTGCTGAGCGTGGCTTTAACATTCTGCATTGCCAGCAGTACACCGATGTTGAGCAAGGTCAGTACTTTATGCGACTCAAGCTCGAAGATCACGGCGACATGCCCCGAGCCACCCTGGAACAGGAGTTTGCAGCTTTTGCCAGTCAACTGAAACTGGTCTGGTCGGTCCGCTACACCAATGTGCCATACCGGGTGGCCCTGCTAGTCACCAAGGCATCTCATTGTCCTTATGATTTGCTGCTCAGGGAGCTGGAAGGGGAGCTGAAATGCGATATTCCGCTGATCATTGGCAACCATGCTGATCTTGAGTCAATGGCTAAACAGTTCAACAAACCTTTCTATCATCTGCCCATTACTCCTGAAACCAAACAGGCTCAAGAGCAACAAATAAAAAACCTGCTTGCCGAATATCAGATTGATCTGGTTGTGATGGCGCGTTACATGCAAATTCTTTCAGAGCAATTTGTTGAAGAATTCCGGGGAAGAGTGATCAATATTCATCATGGATTCCTGCCGGCATTTCAGGGCGCAAAACCCTATCACCAAGCCTATGAGCGTGGTGTCAAACTGATAGGCGCTACGGCGCATTACGCAACGGCGGAACTGGATGAGGGCCCCATCATTGAACAGGATGTGGAAAGAGTCATGCACGACAATAGCCCTGAAGATCTGGTGATGATTGGCAAAGATATCGAGCGATTGGTTCTGGCAAGAGCCGTCAAGGCGCACATCGAGCACAGAATTATTATCAGTGGCCGTCGCACTATCGTGTTTTCTGAGGGCGCATAAGCCTATCGAACTAACTTTTTGTAGATAACTGAGGTAGCAATGACAGCACAGTCTCCACGCGTAATTCTGATAACTGGTGCCACAGCGGGCTTTGGTGAGGCCTGTGCCCGCCAGTTTGCAGCGGCCGGTTGGCGTTTAATTTTGACCGGCAGACGTTTGGAAAAACTGCAGCAACTGCAGTCAGAGCTGGGAGGCGCTGAGCAAACCCATATTGAAGCTTTTGATATCAGTGATCGTAGCGCTTGTGAAGCAATGTTCGAACACTTGCCTGAGGGCTTTGCTGAGGTTGATGTATTGCTCAACAATGCTGGCCTTGCTTTGGGGTTGGAACCAGCCTGGCAAACCAGTCTGGACGACTGGGAGCGTATGGTGGATACCAACATCAAAGGCTTGATGTATATGACACGATTGATATTGCCCCGAATGCAACAGCGAGCCAATGGTTATATCATCAATGTCGGTTCAGTGGCCGGCAACTGGCCATACCCCGGCGGTAATGTTTATTGCGCCAGCAAAGCCTTTGTCAGACAGTTTTCACTGGCTTTACGGGCAGATCTGTTGGGGACGGCAATCCGTGTCACCAACATTGAGCCGGGTAATGCCGAAACAGAATTTTCGATGACTCGATTCAAGCAGGATAGCTCGCGAGCGCAGAGCGTCTATCGCGATACAGTGGCTTTATCGGCAAAGGATATTGCAGATACCGTCTGGTGGCTGGTTAATACACCGGCACACGTCAATGTGACCACCATGGAAATCATGCCAACACAGCAAGCTAACGGACCGTTTGCCATCTTCCGTGCCGATAGCTAGACGCCGCCAGCCGGGAGACGGCTAGAAAAGCAGTGTGGTCGGATCTGGATGTGGTGTTTTGGTTTTCAGCAGCTTGTAGGCACTGACACAGCGCACAATCAACCAGATTGCCCAGGTGGCCAGTATCAGAAATCCGATACCACCCATCGACATGGTCATCCAGCCTGCAATCAGCAGTAACAGGGTTATCCAGAAAGTACGAATCTGAAATTCGTAATGGGATTTGAGCCAATCAGGCGCCTCTGCTTTGTGGGTATAGGCGACGACGACACCTATCAGCGTCAGCAGGTAGATGATAATGCCTGCCATATAGAAGATGTAAGACCAGATCCGTA